>JBDQPD010000053.1:0-22861 GCA_040260805.1 Myxococcota bacterium
GAGCTCGCCCGTGAAATTGAGGGGCGTGGACTCGGCGCCTTGCTGCTCTCAAACCCTTGCAACCCGACCGGGCGAACCATCCAAGGTGATGACCTAGCGGCTTGGATCGACACCGCACGTCGCCTCGACTGCGCCGTGTTGAGCGATGAGTTTTACGGCTCGTACGTCTGGCAAGGGGTCGAGGAGGGCGAATCGGTCAGCGCCGCACGCTATGTTGAGGACGTCAATGAAGACCCGGTGGTCGTCTTTAACGGGTTGACCAAGAACTGGCGCTATCCAGGCTGGCGCGTCAGCTGGGCTGTGGGCCCCGAAGCGGTCATCTCGTCGGTCACCAGCGCCGGAAGTTTCTTAGACGGCGGCGGGTCTCGCCCGCTGCAACGCGCAGCTGTGGAGTTGCTCGAGCCTGAACGCGTGCGGCTGGAGATGATTGCGCTTCAGCGCTGTTTCAAAGCTAAACGCACCATGATGCTGGATCGCCTCAAGGCGCTCGGTGTCCGATTTGATCGTGAACCCGAAGGCAGCTTCTATGCGTGGGGAGACGTGGGCGCCTTACCTGAGTCACTCAACAGCGGCATGCGATTCTTTCGCGCAGCGCTGGATCAGCAGGTGATCGTGGTTCCCGGTGAGTTCTTTGACGTCAATCCTGGCAAGCGCCGCAAAGGCCGCCACGGCCGTTTTGAAAACCATGTGCGATTCAGCTTCGGTCCCGAGGAATCCGTGCTCGAAGAGGGACTTAGCCGCTTAGAGCGTATGGTCCAGGCTGCATGCCGTTGACAGCCTAAAGGCTTAACCGCAGGTACCCCAAAGCCGTCTCACATCAGCGCCTAGGGAGCCCCAATGGAGCACGATTCCGATCAGTTGTTGGTCAACACCATCAAAGCCTTATCGATGGACGCCGTTCAAGCTGCCAACTCGGGACATCCCGGCGCCCCCATGGGCTTAGCTGATGTGGCGAGTGTTCTATGGACTCGGCATCTCACGGTGGACCCGGCTCAGCCCGAATTTTGTGATCGAGACCGGTTCGTATTGAGCGGTGGGCATGGCTCGATGTTGCTCTACAGTTTGTTGCACTTGAGCGGCTTTGATCTGCCCTTGTCCGAGATCAAAAACTTTCGGCAGCTGCACTCCAAGACGCCAGGTCATCCTGAGAACACGATCACTGCAGGTGTGGAAACGACGACCGGTCCTCTGGGCGCAGGGATCTCCAATGCTGTGGGTATGGCGCTCGCTGAGCGTTACTTAGCGGCGCATTACAACCGCGGTGAACACCGCGTGGTGGATCACTTTACCTATGTGCTTTGTGGTGATGGAGACCTACAAGAGGGCATCAGCTACGAGGCATGCTCGTTCGCCGGGCATCAAGGCTTAGGTAAGCTGGTTCTTTTGTATGACGACAATCGAATCACCATCGATGGCTCGACCGATCTGAGCTGGAACGAAGACGTCGACGCACGCTTTGAGGCGATGGGTTGGCATGCGCAGAGTGTCGACGGTCATGACCGCGAAGCGATCGATGTCGCCATCGAAGAAGCCAAAGCGGTCACCGATCGCCCGTCGATGATTCGTTGCCGCACGCACATCGGACACGGCAGCCCGAACAAACAAGACACCTCGGCTGCTCACGGCGCGCCCCTAGGCGAAGAAGAGATTCGTTTGACCAAGGCCGCCATGGGGTGGGTCCCGACCCAAGCCTTTGTCGTCCCCGACGAAGCCTACGCAGCCTTTGCGCCGATGCGCGCTCGTGGTTCGCAGAAGGGCACAGACTGGGCGACCGGCTTTGAAGCTTATCAAGCCGAACACCCCGAGCTCGCTGCGCAGTGGACTCAGGTCCACAGCGGTGATGGGCTCCCTGATGACCTAGAAGCCTCACTTGAAGGCGCCGTCGACGGCTCCATGGCGACCCGCAAGGCGTCGGGAGCCGCGCTTGCGATCCTCGCCGATAAGGTTCCTCAACTGTGGGGCGGCTCAGCCGATCTAGCGGGCTCGAACAACACCACCATTGCGGGTGAGCCAAGCTGTCAGGCTGATTCTCCAGGTGGTAGGAACCTGAGCTTTGGGATTCGTGAGCACGGCATGGGCGGCATCATGAACGGCATCGCCCTTCATGGTGGCTTGATCCCTTACGGCGGCACCTTCCTGACCTTCTCAGATTACATGCGAGGTTCGATTCGCTTAGCCGCTTTGATGGAGCAGCGGGTGGTCTACGTCTTTACCCACGACTCGATCTTCTTGGGCGAAGATGGGCCGACCCACCAAGCGGTCGAGCACGCGATGGCGCTGCGTTTGATTCCAAATCTCGATGTGCTCAGACCCTGCGACGCACGCGAAACGGCTGCTTGTTGGGCGGCTGCTTTGAGGCAGGACAAAGGTCCGAGCGCGCTGCTGCTCACCCGTCAGGGGCTGCCACCGCTCGAAGGTACCGAGCAAGCGATGACGAAGGTACAAAACGGAGCCTATATTTTGAGCTCTGATGCCGATCCAGAGTTGATCTTGATGGCGACCGGATCTGAGGTTCAGCTCGCTGTGGGTGCCGCTCAGGCGCTTCGTGAGGCAGGTCATCAGGTGCGGGTGGTTTCGGTACCGAGCATGGACCGATTCTTAGCCTTGGATTCTGCAGCTCAAGAGGCGGTTTTGCCCGCTTCGGTGACGCGCAGGGTGGCGGTGGAAGCGGGTCGGACCTTTGGCTGGCAGGCTTTGGTCGGTGATTCGGGAGTGGTCGTCGGTATTGATCGCTTTGGTGAGTCTGCGCCGGCACCAGCTCTGGCTGAGCATTTCGGCTTCACCGTTGAGAACGTGCTGGCTCAAGCCAAGAGCTTGCTCTGAATCCCTGGCTGACGCTGGTCGGTGACCAGGCACGGATCAGCCCACGTCCCTTGCATGGAACGCTCAGCGTTCCTCCCTCCAAGAGCGAGACTCATCGCGCGCTGGTCCTCGCCGCTCGCAGTGAGGCGCCGATACGCATCGAGGGTCCACTCGCTGCGCAGGATACGCAATCGACCCGTGAGGCTTTGGCGCATTGCGGCGCATCGATTGAAGAAGAGGCGAGCGCATGGTTGGTCACTCCGAAGCGATTTGGTCCTCCAGACCACGCCCTTGATTGCGGTAACTCGGGAACGACGCTTCGCTTGATGACCGCTCAAGCGGCTTTGATGCCGGCTACGATCGAGCTGACAGGGGACGAGTCGCTTCGACGTCGCCCCAACCAACCTTTACTCGATGCGCTGAGCCAGCTTGGTGCGCGCATCTCGTGCGAACAGGGTCGGGCGCCGATCACCTTGCGTGGACCCATTGCTGGCGGTGAGGTGCGCTTACCTGGAGGACTGAGCTCGCAGTTTGCGTCGGCGCTGATGCTGGCTCTACCCTTTGCAGAGCGTGACTCCGTGCTCACGGTTGAGGCGCCGGTTCGGAGCCGGCCTTACCTCGACTTGACCTTGGCGATGGCTCAGCAGGCGGGGTTGAGTTTGGTCTTGAGCGAGTCCTCGGGGGGTGACCTGCGGGTTCTGATTCCGGGGCAGCAGCATCTCGCCCAGACTCGGATTAACGTCGGCGCAGATTGGTCGAGTGCAGCCCTTTTGATGGTCGCTGGTTTGCTGAGTAAGGGTTCGGTGGCGCTGACAGGCTTGGATCTTAACAGCGCCCAAGGGGATCGACGCGTGTTGGACTTGATCCGCCTGTTTGGTGGTCAGATTCAGGAGGGCGAACAGTTGAGCGTTCAAGCGGACGCGCTCGTGAGTCCTGGGCGAATTGATGTGGCGCAAACACCTGACCTTTTTCCTCCGCTCTGCGCCCTAGCGGCCTGCGCGCAAGGTCAAACGTTGATCCAAGGTAGCCCCGGATTACGGCATAAGGAATGCGACCGGATTGCGGCGATGGCTCAGGGGTTAGCGAGCGCTGGCATCGAATGCGCAGAGCGCGCTGATGGCCTGATCATCACCGGAGGTCGCCCACAGGGAGCGGCCTTTAAAGCGCATGATGATCATCGTGTGCACATGGCGCTGTGTGCCCTGGCGTTGGGCGCTGACGGCTCAAGCACCGTGGACGGTGCCTGGAGTACGGTCATCTCGTACCCTGGTTTTCATCATGATTTGTCGCAGCTGTAGCTAGAACCCGAGGCGCCTGAGCATTTGCGTGGGCTTAGCGGCCTTCATGAGCGCCGTACCGATCATGACGCCGTCGATCTCTTCGCGCAGCTCGGTGAGCTGATCTCGTGAATGAAAGCCGCCAACCGCTAAACGGATCCGGTCGGACGGTACCTTGTCTAAAAGCTGACCCATGCGCTGATGGTCGACTTTGAGGGTGTGCGGCACGCGCCCTCCCACGGCGATGATGCGCGCCCGGCAGCGAAGCGCTGCGTCGAGTTCGGCTTCATCGTGAACTAAGACCACCGCCGCCATGTTCAAGATGCGCGCCTGGCTCATCAGCTCGCCTAGGATGCGTTGTTCGACCAAGCTTGGCATCAAAAGGACCGCGTCAGCGCCCCAGACTCGGGCTTCGACGACTTGATAGGGCCGAATGATCAGACTGGCGCACAGCATCGGCAGATCACTGATCGAGCGCAGACGCTTGAGCAACTGCGGGCTGCCTCCGTACATCTCAGAGCAGTGAACCGCCAAAGCGCTGCCTCGATGTTCAAGAGCGTTGAGCAATGAGGTCACGTTGGCGGGGGCTCGCAAATCACCTTCGATCGGGCAGCGGCTCTTGAACTCACCGACTAGATGAAAGCGCTCTTGAGCCAGCGCGCTGTGGAAATAACGATCACTCGGACGCACCCGCCGCAGCAGCTGGCCAAGAGGCATCTGTTCCTCGCGCTGGAGAACTGCTTGGTGAGTTTGTGCAACGAGGCGGCTGAGATGGTCCTCAGTGACCGCTCCGCGTAAGCCAGGCATCATGGAGAGAGTATAGTCTATGGAAATTAAGATACCAACTATAATCTTACGCCTGATGAAATGACTCGACGCGCTCGACGGTCTGCTCATCCTAGTCAATGCTTGTCGTGAGCGCTAAGCCACACGAGGGGAGATGGTCATGCCTGGCTCAAGCTTTGGTGCCGCGATTCGGTTGACGACTTTTGGCGAGAGCCACGGGCCGGCTTTGGGTGCGGTCATCGATGGGATGCCTGCCGGTTTATCGGTGTCACTCGAGGCGCTCGGACATGAGTTGGACCGTCGCCGGCCTGGGCGCTTAAGCGCAACGACCGCGCGCAATGAGTCCGATCAGCCCGAGGTACTCAGCGGGGTCTTTGAAGGGCTCACCTTGGGCACTCCCATTTGTGTGCTGGTACGCAACCAGGACGCGCGCCCCCAAGATTACGATGCGCTCAAAACGACCTATCGCCCAGGACACGCCGACCGATCCACTGTGCTCAAACATGGTTATCGAGATCATCGCGGGGGCGGCCGAGCGTCGGGGCGTGAGACCTTGGCTCGGGTGATTGGTGGTTACTTTGCGGGCCTTGTGTTGCCGGCTGCCACGCAGGTCACTAGCTGGATTGATCGCTTAGGTCCCTTTGTATCGTCTGCGGATCAACCGATCGGAGCCTATGGCTTGCGCGGTGTCTCCGACGCCGACGTCGAAGCCTATCTTGGTCAACTCAAAGAGGGCGGCGAGTCGATCGGTGCGCGGCTGGTGTGCCGTATTGATGCTCCGCCGGCTGGCCTGGGTGAGCCTGTCTTTGATAAACTCAAAAGCGATCTGGCGCGGGCGGTGATGAGCATCGGCGCCGTGACCGCTTTTGGCTACGGCTTGTCCACCGCCTTTGATTCGGCTTTAGGCTCTGAAGTGACCGCTCAGACGAGTCATTTTGGTGGCATCGAAGGCGGCATCTCAACGGGGGAGCCGATCGAGTTTGAGTGTACGGTTCGCCCGCCCTCAACGGTCGGTGAGAAGGCTAAAGCGGGACGCCATGACCCTTGCATCGCGCCGCGGGTGGTTCCGGTAGTCGAGGCGATGGCGAACCTCGTACTAGCCGACCACTTGCTCAGGCAAACAGCGCTCGACGCCTTTCAACCAAGGCCCGAGGGCTCATGAACTCTATTCCGCTCGTTCCGCCTGGCGGCGTTCAAGAGCACCGCCCATGGCCCCATGAACTCTTATCAGGGGTTTGGTCTGAACAGCTCGAGCGCCTCACCAAGGGGCGAGGTTATCGCCTGATCGCCGAGCGACGCTTTGCGAGTCTTGTTGGTGCTGATGCAGTCCTTATCGATGGCGGTGAGCAGGTTAAGACGGTGGCTCAGCTTGAGGCTTTGGTCGCTCAACTGATCGAGTCGGGTCTGACCCGTGATCATGTGGTGGTGGGACTTGGCGGAGGCGCCGCAACGGATCTGATCGGTTTCGCCGCAGCGACTGTTTTTCGTGGCGTGGATTGGGTCGCAGTACCGACCACTGTGCTGGCTGCGGTTGATGCTTCAATCGGTGGCAAAACAGCGGTCAACTTGGCGCTAGGTAAGAACTTGCTCGGCGCGTTTCATCAACCGCTTGGCGTGATCGTTGACCGGAACTTTTGGGACAGCTTGCCTCCCGTGGAGTGGCGCAGCGGCGCAGTAGAGATTTTTAAATCAGGTCTCTTACGTCCTGAATTGATGAGCGCTTTGATGGCCTGTGAAACGGCTCGCGATGCAGCTGAGCATGCGTTCGCTGCAGCCCAGCTCAAGCTCGATGTGGTGTCTGCTGACCCTCAAGAAAAGGGGCTGCGTGCTGCTCTAAATCTAGGTCACACCTTGGGTCACGCGCTCGAAAGCCAGGGCGCTGGTCGATTGCGTCATGGTGAAGCGGTCGCAATTGGACTCAGCGCGGTTTTGCGCATCGCTCATCCCAAAGCGGACGAGCTGATCGAGAGGCTGAACCGGTGGGGGCTGCCGACTCGGGTTCCCGAATGGGCTGACTTTGAGGGGCTGGTTCACCTGATGCGACGCGACAAGAAATCGAACGCTCAGGGGCTGCGCGTCGTGCTGCCCCAAGCCTCGAGTTCGTGTGTGCTTGTGGAAGGGTTTGAGCCTGAGCGCTTGCTCGCTTAGGGTGTCTGAGCAGGTCGACGCCTGCGCACTTTAGGGAGACGGTCTATGCACCGACTGTTGTTGCTCGTGATCAGTGGGACTCTGGCTTGCGCTCAGGATCCCTCTGAGCCGGCTCAAGATGCTGGACCTTCAGCACCCGCTGCGCCCGCTGACGCAGGCGTTGAGCGCTGCGGAACCGCTGGTTCTGACTTTGCTGACGGTTTGATTGAACTGAGCTGGGACGACGGCTCCGTCGGCGAGGCGCCTTACAGCGCAGTCGATCTGAGCTTCATGACCTCACCCTACAACGGCGGAACGGAGCTTCCTTCAGCTCATGAACAATGGGAGGCGGTCCGATTTGAGCTTGAGCATCCGGCGACGGTGCATGCGGTGCGCGTGCGGCTGACCGCTTTGGGTAACCTCCGAGAAGACGACGAGCATGGCATCGGGTTGTATGGCGATTTTGGCTACAACGGCTTTGATTTTGATCAGTGGAACCCGCTGTGGGAGGGCACTCGCTGCGGCGCCGACATCACGCGTGACGAGTGGGTCACGTTTGCGCTCGATGAACCGCTAAGTGTTCCACATGCCGGACTTATTTTCGCAGCGAACCATCGCCTTGATGCGCGCAGTCCTCGATTGGTCTTTGCGCAAAACCGTAGCGAGGAATGCGCCAATTGGGAGGATTGCCATTCGGCGTGGAACTTCCCCCAGCTTGACCCGTCCTTTTACAACGGCCCAAGCTTTCCATTGCCCTACAACTATGCCGTACGCTTGCTCGTAGAATATCATGATGCGCTCCCCGAGCAGCCGCGTTTTACCTCGGTCGAAGACTTGTCTTTGAGCAATCGCTCGTCCTGGGCGGATTACGATGAAGACGGCTGGGAGGACGTAGCGATCAATGGTCCCAAATTATACCGTAACGTCGGCTCACGAGGGACGCCGGGCTTTGAAGACGTGACCGAGCAAGCCGGCTTAGCCGAAGCGAGCGGTTCTCCTATTTGGGGTGATCTGAACAACGACGGCTGTCTGGATCTGGTGGTCTTTGGTGGTCGTGAGCAGATCTTTGAGTCGGATTGTTCGGGTGGGTTTGTCGATGTGACCTCGCGCAGCGGGGTCGATGATCGTCAAATTGAACTTTCATGCAGCGGCCAACCCAATGAGCATGCCTCGACCATGGCTGCCGCTCTGTACGATTTTGACGGCGATGGCTGGCTCGATATCTATCTGGGCAATGGTGAATGCTGGCGGGACAACCGTGGCGAGTATTACGCCGACCGTATCTTCAAGAATCGCGGCGATGGCACCTTCGCTGATTTCAGCGGAGCACGCGGCTTTCCGACGGCTCGAACCTACAGCCGCGCCATCGCACCTGCTGATTACGACGCAGATGGTCATATGGATTTGTTGGTCGGTAACTACAGGCTTCAGCGCAACTTCTTGTTCAAGGGGCGCGGGGATTCGGTTCGTGAGGTCGGGCTTAATGCCGGTATCGCCGGTGACAATGTCCAAGGAGCTTACGGTCATGCGATCGGGGCGGTCTGGACGGACCTCAATGGAGACGAGTTCCTTGATCTGGTGATCGGTAATTTGGCGCATCCTCGATTTTATCACTTCTCGGATAAGACAAAGGTCTACCTCGGCCAAGCGGACGGCGAGTTCGTTGACGTCTCAGAGCGCGCCGGAATTCGATTCCAGGAGACACACTCAGTCCCAGCTGCTGGCGATTTTAATCACGACGGTTTTATCGATCTAGCGATCACCGCAGTGTATCCGGGGCGTCCCACGGATTTCTTGTGGGGACGCGGCGACGGCGTATTTGAAGACGCCATGTACGGCAGCGGCATCGTGACGACGAACGGCTGGGGCGCTTCGGTCGCCGATGCCGACAACGACGGCGACGTCGACTTGGCTTTGGATCGTTTGTACCTCAACACTGGTGGCGACGCAGGGCATTGGCTGCAGGTGCGCGCCATCGGCTTGTTGGGTGACCAGGGCGTCAACCGGGCAGCGCTCGGAGCCCTCGTGCGGGTCGAGGCTGGAGGGCGCTCGTTTTTGCGTCAGGTCTCAGGCGCCAATGGACAAGGTGGTCAAGACGCTTTGACCCTACATTATGGTTTGGCTGAGGCTTCCGAAGTCGAGCGCATCACGGTTCGCTTTCCAGGGCTAGAAGAGCAGGTGGTGATCGAAGGTCCGCTCGACGCTGATCAACGGGTGTGGGTTTTCGCTGACGGCAGCCACGGACTCGGCTGGACTCAGCCTAACCCCTAAGCCTCCTCGTCGTCGGCGACGAAACCGGGCCAGCGAGTCATGTAGTCGATGAAGGTCTCGCTGAGCCCCTCTTGCGCTAAGTAGCTTCGGCTCACCGGTCGAGCGATGGGTACGAAGTCCGGATCGCTCAGCACGCGATCGGGATAATCATGGTGCACGATGGCGGCGCGCCCGATGGTGACGAAGTCTATATTTGCTTCGAGCACTTCACGCACCTGCGTCGAGGTCTCGATTTTCCCTGCGACCGTCAGCTGGACTGAGCCCCTGTTCAAGCCTGCGAAATGGTGCATCAGGCTGAGGTGCTGTTGCTCTTTGTCATGAGGCAGCTTGAACGCATCCCATAACGAGACATCGAGAAAGTCGATCAAGCCAGAGTCGATCAGCTTTTGGCTCACGTCGAGGCATTCGCTGAGCACCATACCGAAGCGCTCAGGTGAAAGGCGGATACCGACTAAGAACCCTTTCCCGCATTGCTTGCGGATCCCTTCTAGGATCTCAAACAGGATCCGTGAGCGATTGGTGAGTGAGCCGCCGTAGTCATCGGTCCGTCGGTTGTAGGTACTGCTGAGAAACTGGCACAGGATGTAGCCATGCGCTCCGTGGACCTCGACACCGTCATACCCAGATTTTTGGGAGCGCACGGCAGCTTTGATGAAGTCGTCTCGTAGCTGACGTACTTCATCGAGACTCATCGCTCGTGCGCCGGTCTCGTCATCATCAGAAGGGCAGTGGGGTGACTCACCGATCAAGGCGTGAGGGGATCGCATGCCCGCATGATGGAGTTGGATCACGGCGAGACTGCCCTCTTGACGAATTGCTTCGGCGAGACGTCGATGCCCAGGCAGCTGAAGATCCGAGAAGATGCCCAGCTGACCAGGGAAGCCCTGACCGACTGCCTGAACATGGGCAGCGCAGGTCATCGTCAATCCAAAGTTGCCTTGAGCCCGCATGGTCAACCACCGGAACTCGTCCTCGCTGAGCCGACCGTCCTCGTGGCTCTGGCAGTTGGTCATCGGCGCCAACATGAAGCGGTTTTTCATCGCAAGACCGCAAGCAAAGCGGATCGATTCTGCTGGATCGGTCATGAGGGTCCTTCCTGATGAATAGGCCTTAGCTTGACTCGCCAATGGTTAGTGTACCGCGCGCTCGATGCTGAGCAGACGCCAAGAGTTCACCCCGTGGTTGTGCAAATGAAAAACGACGGGAACACCAGCTGGGAGATCATGGGGTACGGTAACGACCGGATTAAAGCTCTCTTCTGGTCCAGGAATTTCGATCTGTTCATCGGCGACAATCCAGTCTCCGATTTGGATCGCGACGTGACCTTGGGCGGGCAGGGGAGCCCATAGCCATAAATGCCAAAACACGAGCTCGACTTGGTCACCTTCGTTCAGCGGTCTCAAGCTCGGTTGGGCTAAACTGACGTAATTGCAGTCGTCGGTTTCGACCTCGTAGATGTCCCCTTCAATTTGACGTGCCCACTCAGGGCAGACCACCGCCTCGAGGCGATGACTTGCGAAGGGGTCGTCAGCTTCTGAGAGCTCCAGCCAGAGTGTGTGGTCGATCAATGAGCCAGGACCGGGATCCGGATCGACGGCGATCTCACCGCTTGGACAGCCGCTGATTAAGCTACCCAAAATGAACCACCATCTCATGGCTTGAGCTGCGTTCGATGACTGACCGAAGGCCCTCGAAAGGTTTTGAACCTGAGCGACTTAATCGCACGCTGTAGACATCGGTTCAGCTTGGGTCGAGCGCCGCCTATTTGGACCGAGGTCGGCTTTCCAGAGCTTCGAATGCTCACCTCGATCAAGGCTTGCTTTCCTGCCGTTCCATGGCGTTTCAAGCAGCCATTGAGGAGGTCTCGATTCGCCTCGATGACCTCAAGGAAGTCAGCGCGTGAGAGCTGGTCATTGCGCTTCAATTTTGGGTGCAAGTCGATGGGCTGAACTGCCTGAGTTGCAGCCTGCTCAGGCATTCCCTCTTTAGCCTCCATCAACACCACGAACGCGACCCCTGCTAACGCCGCGACCAGCAACCACAGCAGCAGCTTGCTTTGACCTGGCGTGGATGGTTCGAACACCGGCGCCTTCGAGTCGGTGCTGCTCACGGACGGTCGGGTTTGAGTCCCGACCACACGCAGCGACACGCGTGTCGGCTGGTCAGCTTCGATGCCTGAAAGCGTCGCCGAGATCTGAGTCGCCTCTTCACTCAAATCTGAGCTCGACTTGAAGCTCGGCATGAGCACGGTTTCGTCGGGCGCTTCATCCTGCACCTCATGCGCCTTGAGCATAGCCTCCATCGCCGGGTTGTGCGCTTCCACGGCAGGCACCGATTCAGTGCGTTGGACCGCCTCTTCAGACAGCAAAGGGAGCGGCTTGGGAACGCTGAGGTGACCAGCGATTTGGGCAAGCCAGGCGCGGTAGTCTGCATCCGAAAATGAACCGCCTAGCTCCGAGAGGCAGACCCGAAGAGCCTGAGCAAACTCGGCGCAGTCATGGAAGCGATCTTCTCGTTCTCGACTCAGACTCCGATCGATGGTTCGAATCAGCGATGATGAAAAGTTCTGACCGTAGAGCGCCAGTGATGGAATATCACCAAAGGCGACGCGCTTGAGCGTGCCGACATCAGAGTCTGAGGCGAACAAGCGCGAGCCGATCAGCAGCTCCCATAAGACCACGCCGAGCGAGAACTGGTCAGAGCGGTGGTCGATGCCCTTCTTTCCCGAAGCCTGCTCAGGGCTCAGGTAGGCAAGTTTTCCTTTGAGCGTTCCGGTCCGAGTCTCGCCTTCGTTACTCGCTGCCCGGGCGATACCGAAATCAACCAGTTTTGCTGAGCCGGTCGGCGAGAGCATAATATTTTGCGGGCTGACGTCTCGGTGAACGACGGACAAGGGCTGCCCGTCTTCGCTCTGAAGTTGATGCGCATAGCGAAGCGCCTCAGCCACTTGAATCCCGAGCTGCAGAATCAGTCGCTCGGGCAAGGTGGTGTCTTGTCCATTGGCGAGCGAGGCGAGCTGTTTGAGGTTGTGTCCCTCAAGGTACTCCATCACCAAAAAGGGGCGCTCATCATGCTCGCCATAGTCTTCGACACGCACAATATAGGGGTGGTGTAAGAGGGCGGCGAGTCGCGCTTCATCAGCGAAAGCTGTGACCAGGTTACTATCTTCAATCAGATGCTTATGAATGGTTTTGACGACCACTCGACGCAAGAAAGAACCCGGCCCTCTTTGCTCGGCTAGCCACACTTCCGCCATGCCCCCAGAAGCGAGCTTTTTGAGTAGGTGATAGCGCGATGCGATCAGCGTCATGATGGACACGATAGAGGCGTAATCACGGGTCCACAAGATTGCGCTTGGTTGACCGAGGGCCCACCGGACTGGCAGCAGGTTAAGAGGACATCGTGATGAGGGTACAAAGACACCGATGGAACAGCTTAAACCAAACGAAGTTGACGCACGGATTCAGGCAGGCTGGAAGCCCTTTGTTCTGGACGTGCGTAATGAGACAGAGTCAGCGATCGCTCGCCTAGAAAACACCGACATGCTGTGCGCCCATGATGCTCTTGATGGGGTGGTAGACAGCTTGCCTCGAGACCAAGAAATCCTAGTGTACTGTCGCTCGGGAGGTCGGTCTGCCTTCGCGTGCGCTTGGCTCGAAGCTCAGGGCTTTAAAGCGACCTTCAACCTCGATGGTGGGATCAATGAGTGGGCGCGATCCGTTGATTCTTCGTTGACGGTTTATTGAGCTCGGGATGCTGAGTCGCTTTGCGCGCCTAGCGCTGAAGATCCTAGGTTGGCGCTGGGAGGGCGGTCTTCCGCCGGATCAAAAGCTGGTCTTGATCGTCGCACCGCATACCTCGAACTGGGATTTGCCGGTTGGCATTTTGTTCAAGTGGGCGCTCAAGATAGACTGCAACTATTTGGCGAAACATACGGTCTTTCGGCCGCCCCTTTCGTGGTTCTTTAATGCGACGGGTGGTATCCCCGTGTTTCGCCACGAGCATCGTAACGTCGTCGGCCAAGTGGCCGACATGTTCGCTCAGCGTCAGCGGCTCTGGTTAGCCATTGCGCCGGCAGGAACGCGCAGTAAAACCGACCACTGGAAGAGCGGGTTTTACTACATGGCGCTCGAGGCGAAGGTGCCTTTGCTTCCTATCATTTTAGATTTTGACCGCAAGGTGATGGCCTTTGGCCCCCTCCATCACATGACCGGCCAGGTCAGCCAAGATATGGATCGAATACGCGCCTTCTTTGATGGATCGATCGGGCATCGAAACGAGCTGTCGACTCCTGTCCGTTTGAGCGTCGAAGATTCCGATTCGAACTTAGCTGCAGATGCGGCTTCTATCGAGATGGGGTAACCCATGCTGGGAGATCGTATGCGCAGCTTAGCCCTTGTCGCGTTGGTGTTCGGTGGCTGTATCGAGTCCCAAGAGAACAATCCATTTGGTGAAGGCTTATTGCAGGGCGAGCCTGCCTTTCTCCATGGTGGAGAGGCTTGGCCCGTGGTCACCACTGACGACTGGCTTCAGCCTGAGCCCGACCGTATCTTTTATGTCGCTCAAGGCGGCGATGATTCAGCCTTCGGTGGCAGCGATGAACCCTGGGCAGACCTGCAAACGAGTTTATGCAAGCTGCGCGCCGGTGATCGTTTAGTGGTCCGGTCCGGGTCCTACCAGGGGCCCTTCTTCATCGACGACGACTGTCCTAACGTGAATCCGGGACGGTTTATTGAGGTTGTGGGTGAGCCCGGGGCGAAGATTGTCGGAGGACCAAGCCCCTCCGCCAGGGGTTTTTGGAAGCCTGTTTTGACGATTAATCGTGCGGGTTGGACGGTCCGTGGTTTCCAAATCGACGGTTCGCCCTCGGCAGGGGTACCCGTCCAGGTTCTCGCAGGCGGCCAGCGCACTAGTTTACGCGACTTGGTGTTGATCGGCGCAGGCTCGGCAGGGCTGACGATCGGTCCTTTGGCGACCGAGGTCAGCGCTCGTAACCTGGTGATCAGAAATGGCGTGGGGACCGACACTGGCGTCAGTCATGGGGTCGTGATCCTGGGCGGATGTCGGCAGGTTAACCTGACGGCTAACTTTATCCACCACAACAGCGGTGACGGGATCCACATTTTAGGGGGGCATATCGTCCCCTCGGAGTTGGGTATTGTGCAGGGTATGTCAGCGGCTGAAGGCTTGGTGATCGAGGGTAATAAAATCCACGCGAATCAGGGCCACGGGGTCGTGGTGGGTCACAGCGTCGGGACTCACGTCAAAGCCAACACGATCTGGAATGTGCGACCGTCTACCGTCGGAGAGGGTATCGCGATTGAGGTTCACGATGGTGCCCAGGATGCTGCGATTGAACGCAACTTGGTCGTCGAAGCGACCGAAGGAGTCTCGATCGGTGCTGGAGAGCGCCCCGAGGCGCTAGCCGAAGGCGCTCGCGCGCCGCAGAGTATCTTGGTCGAGCGAAACATGATCTCGAACCCGCTGAGCCCGAGTCGTCATGGGATCTCTGTAGATACTGCCGTGAGCGTTCGAATCTATCACAACGCAGTGCATCGGAGCCGCAGGGCGCTGATGATCAGCGACCTGCCTCCAA
This sequence comes from Myxococcota bacterium, assembly GCA_040260805.1. Taxonomy (GTDB): domain Bacteria; phylum Myxococcota; class UBA4151; order UBA4151; family UBA4151; genus CACGMS01. The sequence goes on from JBDQPD010000053.1 coordinate 14,860, forward strand.
AAACACAGTCCTTGCGGGTCTTGAACAACCTGTTTTTAGAGGCTGTTGAGCTCGGCTTTCGAACCAGCGGGATGGCTGTCTTTGACCGCTTTGAGTTCAATGCGTTCGGCTTGGGTGGAAGCGCTGTTCAGTCCGAGGTTGGAGAGGCTCGTCAAAGCATCACGAGCCAAGTCGAGGCGGGAACGATCAGTGAGACCTTTGTGGTAGGCGCTGCGAGCTTTACCGACGATAACTTAGACCAGCCAAACGGTGTTCAGGTGGTCGATAAGGGGACCTCAATTCCAGGTTTTGGCTTTGAGGGCACGGCGCCCGATTTAGGTCCGGTGGAACACGTCGCCGCCAATTGAGCGAAACGCTCTAAAAGTCAGGGTGGCTTGAGAACCAGTGCCCAGCGCGCTGGATGGGTTGGGCTTGGTCGAGCGTAAACGCCGCCCGAACAAGCGTCCCTTCAGCAAACGCGCTGCCCATCAATTGCAGGCCGATCGGTAGCCCGGCTTGATCATAGCCAACCGGGCAGGTCACCGCAGGAAGCCCGGTCAGATTAGCCAACACGGCGTAGCGCATGAGGGCATCAAGCACCACGAGGTCAGACTCGCCGCTGGTCGCAGCGACCTTGGAGATCGGCGGCGCCGTTCGCGCCGTCGTGGGTGTCGCCAGGACATCGACCTGATCAAGAAGCCGAGCCGTCTCAGCGGCGATGCGATGCCGCAAGCGCTGAGCGTGAACGTAGTCTTTGCTCTTGAGAAATCGAGCCAGCGCAAAGTTCATCCGAACGTCGAGTCCATAGTCGGATCGTCGCTCCTTGTACTGCGAGCCTTGGGCAGCCAGCATCTCTGAGATGATGGTCACCATATGGGTGAGCCTGGTCAGGTCCGGCGCAAACACCTTAACCTCAACCAGTTCAGCGCCGGCGCTGACCATCGCTTGGAGCCCCTGATGGCAGCTTGCGACGATGTCTTCGCTCGCGTCTTCAAACCAGGGCTTACAGATCCCAACTTTGATCCCGGATAAATCGGTCTGATTGGCTGCGCTTAGATCACATGGGGGTCGACCCATCGACATCGGATCGGCTTCATCGGCGCCGCTCATCACCGCTAAGCCCAGCGCTAAGTCGGCAGGGTTCGATGCCATCGGCCCTAAATGCGCCACGCTCCAACACAGCTCGGCGACACCGGTCTCACTGATCCGACCAAAGGTGGGTTTGAGACCGTAGATGCCACATAAGGAGGCGGGGATCCGAATGGATCCGCCGCCATCGGCTCCAAGGGCTAATGGGCACAGACCCGATGCTACAGCGGCTCCCGAACCACTGGACGAGCCTCCGGTTGCATGGCCTGGAGCATAGGGGTTTCGGGCTGGGCCATGATGGGTATTGATCCCGGTCACCCCTAAACCCAGCTCGTGCATATTGGCTTTGCCGATCAGCAAAGCGCCTGCTGACCTGAGGCGAGTGATCACATGGGCGTCGGCGGTCGCCGGTTCGTGACCTAAGAATGCGGTGCCGACCGTGGTGCCGTAGGGCAGCATATCGAGTTCATCTTTGACCGCGACCGGTATGCCATCGAGCGGACTCAACGGAGTGCCCGCCTTCCAGCGTTCATCTGAGGCTTGAGCCTGGCGCATCACGTCATCGGCATTTTGCGCAATGATGGCACGAAGGGCAGGGGTTGCATGATTCGAAGCCTTCGTTTGATTCACGACTCGATCGGCGACCTGGGATGGAGTGAGCGCGCCGCTGACATAGGACTCTCGATAATCTGCGCTCGTTGGAGTGGGTCTTGAGGCGTTGAGCTTAAACAGAGCCTCGCAGGCTTCGACGCTGGTCTCTTGATAGTCGATGGTTGGCTCAAGACGATTTGGTAGCTGCGGATGACCGCCATCTGCGGGCTCTTTATTAAGATCCGGCAAGCCCAAATCACTCAGTGTTTTACTGGCGATAAGTCCGCCGATACCGGGTGTTTCGAGGAGGTGACAGACGAGCCTCAATAAGCCGCCGCTCAGGCGTGGAGCTTTGACTGGCCGGCGTGTATAGTTGCTGTTCATAAGATCTCCCGAGGGTCTTCTTTTGACCGGCGAGCGGGGTACGCTGCAAGGCTCTGAATTTGAGATGTTGCGAGGCTGCCCTTGCAGCCACATACTAGCACTTGCCCGGAGGAACCAAGTTGAAGCTCTGTCTGCATCCATTAGTCGCTGTTGCTGCGTTCCTGCTCGCAGCATGTCCTATGCAGAATTTGGAGCGTCCAGATGTGGGCTTATCCCATGCGGGCTCAGGCTTAGACGACCCGCAGCAGATTCCGGACTTGGGGCATTCGCTCGTTCGAGACAGCGGGGCTCGAGTGGACACTGGCCTCGCTGATCATGATGCTGGCGCTCCCAACGACGCAGGGCGGGTCGTAGCCGACGCAGCGAGTGGTGACCTGGGCGCTCAACCGGCTGACGCCGCAGGGCTTGATGGAGGTGAAACATCGGGTGATGCAGCGCTTGGTGTCGACGCCGCCCCTGTTGATTTGGATGTTGGTCAGCGGGTCGATGGTGGGGTCGAAGCTGACGCCGGTGCGCCGGGCGATGCTGGGTTTACACATGCTCAGATCACCGGGACGGTCTTTGATATTCTGACAAGGCGTGGGCTGATCGGTGTCGAGGTCTGTGTTCGAAACCAACAGCCGCAATACCCTTGCGCGACCACAGCAGGTGGCGGTCAGTTCACCATGCGCGCCCCAGCCAACGCAGACGTTGAACTGGTTTACACCGGCGGCAACCCAGCAATTTTGCCGACGATTGTGCACCTTCGATTACCGCTGGGTCCGAGCACTTGGAACGTCGGCGTTTTGGCGGCGACCATGGTCCCTCAGCTGGCGACGATGTTGGGTCAGCAGCTTGACCCGACCAAAGGTCATGTGAGCTTTACCGTGGGTACCGCGGGTAATGTCGGCTTAGCTGGAGTGACGGGCGCGATTGCCCCTGTTTCGGGCGCAGGTCCGTTTTATTTGGCGGCGAACGGCTTTCCGGATCGCAACGCGACGCGGACCTCAAGCAATGGCACTGGCGCCTTAATCAACGTCAATCCGGGCACGATCAATGTCTCGATTACGCCGCCAAACACCCATGACTGCCTTCCCTACAGTATTGCGGTTCGCCAAGGAAACGCTTGGCGAGTTCCGGTCGTCGCCGGGCATTTGAGCATCGCCGTCTTTGAATGTACGGCTCGCTGATCGAGTGGTGATGCGATGCGATTGGCTCTGATAGCGACTCTAATGGCTGCGTGCGGACCCTCAACAGCGGTCTTGGAGTTTGTTCCGGTTGAGAGCGTTTATGATTCGCTTGATGCGGGAGCGCGCGGCGCGCCCTCGTTGCTGGTGGGCTTGGTTGATGACGAACGCTTTGAGGCGCTTGAGGCGGGTCAGGACTTGCCGATCTTAAGGGGCTTTCAAGGCGGGCGATGGATTCATGTAGCGCTTCATGTGACGGGCGTGCGCAATCGTGGACGGGTTCAGCTTGAGCTGGACGGTATCGGCACCGCCGCCTACGACATCAAGCTGGTTCGCCGTGGCGATCTACTCGAGGTTGTTGATTTGCCGATTCCTGTGGGTAGGCAGCCTGAACTCGATGACCGACAGGTGGATGAGCTCGCTGGTCGAGCGGTGCATTTGAAGGTGACGCTAACGGTCGGTCAGGTTCAGATGTCCCAAGAGCACGACCTCGTTTTGAGCTTAGCTGAACATTGAGAAGTCTCGCCGCCTGCATGGTGTTGCTGACCGCGTGCAACACCGAACCACCGTCTGTTCAAGTGACCGTCGCTCGAAGCGGATGCTTGAGTTGTCATCGCCCGCTTGACGGTCAAGGGATGGCGCATGGGATCGAGGCGATGCACCCGCTGGTTGAGGGTAAGGAGCTAACCTGCGTTCGGTGTCATGGTGGCGATCCGACCTCGGATCGGTTGAGTCAGGCGCATGTAGCGCCCGCAATTGATGATCCATTGGACCTGCGTAAGCTGAGCCACGGCGAGCTCGACACCGTCAGCAAAGACTACCTACGGTTTATTAATCCGGGTGACTTGCGAGTCGCCGATGCGGCCTGCGGTGAGGGATGCCATCAAGAGACGGTCGACGCGGTGAAGACCAGCTCGATGGCGATCAAGAGCAGCAGCTTTGCAGCCGGGCGCTACCGTGCAGGTCAGCAGCGCTCCTCCAAGGCGCTCAAAGCCATACGCGACGCAACCAATCCACGCTTTGCGGTGGGCGAGCGCGCCGGCACTGTGGGCGCGGTTGCCAAGCTTGATGAGCCAAGAATCAATGGTGAGGAGGACCGACTGGGTCCCTATTACGATCTGTTTTTAACCAAAGAGTGCAGCGGCTGCCATCTGTACCGCTTTTCCGACGAGCAGGTGACGGGAGCCCATCGATCCAGTGGATGCTCGGCTTGTCATGTGAAGTACGACGCATCGGGCTTGAGTCAGTCGAGTGACCCGACGGGTGAACCAGAGCGTTTGGGGCGACCGGCGCAGCACCGTATGGTCACTAAGCCAGGTAACGAGATGTGTACCACCTGCCACCAAGCAGGCGGCGGGCGTATCGGGTTATCGTCTCAAGGCCTGCGCCAGGCTGCGACACCTGGCCAAGAGGCTGCAGGGGTTGTCTATGCCCAGGGCGACCGCTGGGGTCTTGCAGGGCAGCTGGTCGAGCGAGAATCCGCTGACGCACATTACGACGCAACGCCAGCAGATGTTCACTTCGAAGCCGGCATGCACTGCATTGATTGCCACACCGCAGCTGAGGTTCATGGCGATGGACACCTCTACAGCGGCGGCGGCGCCTCCCTCGAGGTGCAATGCGAAACCTGTCACGGCACCGCCGATGCGCAAGCCACCTTCCAGACCCGTCGCGGCACCCTTTTGGAGCACCTGCGACGAGGTGCGGACGGGGAGGTCATCTTGACCTCGAAAGTGACCGGAAAAGAGCACCGCGTCGCTCAGGTCCAAGACCATATTCAAGCTGCTCCAGCGGGCAGCTTGGTGCACCGGTCTAAGGGACGCGATGAGCGCGGGTTTTCTCATATGGACCGACTGGATTGCTCGGCTTGTCATTCATCGTGGATTCCCACCTGTTACGGTTGCCACGTCGAGGTGGATATGGCCGATAATCAGACCAGCCAAGTGACCGGTAATGCGACCTTGGGTAAGGTTCAAAGCAGTCAAAATCGAGTGCGAACCGACGAGTTGATTCTCGCGCTTGATGGTCACGATCGAATCAAAGCTTCGATGCCCGCAGATCGTATCTTTGTGACCGCGCACAATGGAGCAGGGCAGCGCATGGTCGACAAACAGCCGCGCCGTACGGTTCATGACGCCTCGGGACATGGTCATCGAGCCATCGATCCACACACGACGCGTCGTTGGTCACCCTTTATGAACTGCAAGCGCTGCCATGAAGGTGAGACGGCGCGATTGGCTGCGGGCTTTGGTACCGATCGTTTCGTGACCACCGACGGCAACGGACGACCTCATCGCCTGGACCAGGTGCAAACCGAAGAGGGCGAGTCGTTGGTGACTTTTGGTCCCCAGCTTCAGGTGCGCTCAGCGCCCTTGCCCCTCGATGTCATCTCGCGACTCCTCAACCCTGATATTGATTTACCCGAGTGCGATGTGGACGCCTCAACCGGGTTGCCCTTCTCGCTGCTGCGCGACCGCTGGCTTGATCCGCACTGCAGCGGTTGCCATGATGGAACGCAACAGCCGGAGCTCGATCACGCCACGGTGGTTGCGCAGACCCAAGGCGATGATCTGGTGCAAAGCGCCCTGTGGCGTCTTTTGATTCAAGGCCATCAGCAGAGCCAGTTTGCGCCCTGTGATCAGCAAGCCTTGAGCGGCTGGTATGGTGGCGGTCGCCGCAACGACTAACCATGACAATTGTTTGCCGTTCGCGTTTAGACTTAGCGCAGATGGTTAGTGGAGTGCTTATGGATCGCCAACTGATTGCCCAGAGCTTTCAAGACTTCCGAGAACGTTTGATCGCAACCCTAGAGGGTCTTGAAGCGGAGGTTGGCTCGTCGGCTCGGTTCAGCCGAAAACCCTGGGATCGTCCTGGGGGCGGGGGCGGCGAGATGGGCTTGATGCATGGGCAGGTCTTCGAAAAGGCGGGCGTGAATTATTCGCTCGTTAAGGGCGAGTTCTCCGAAGAGTTTGCTCGCTCGATTCCAGGCGCCGAAGAGGATCGTCGGTTTTGGGCGAGCGGGGTCAGCGTCGTGATTCATCCCGCGAACCCTCATGTCCCTGCAGCGCATATGAACATTCGACATTTGTGCACGACCAAGCGCTGGTTTGGTGGTGGAGCAGATCTGACACCTGTCTATCCTGATGACTCTGAAACAGCGATTTTCCACGGCGCTTTGAAGGATGCATGTGACGCTGCGGACCCTGCTTACTACCCTGAGTTCAAGGCTTGGTGTGACCGCTACTTTTACCTGCCGCATCGCGATGAACCTCGCGGCGTTGGCGGGATTTTCTTTGATCAAATGGCGAGCGGAGACCTGGCTGCAGATCATCGCTTCACGCTCAGTGTGGGCGAGGCTTTTACGAGCGTTTATGAGCAACTAGCCCGAGCCAAAATGGAGCGCCCCTTCTCGGAAGCGGAGCGTCACGACCAACTGGTTAAGCGTGGACGCTACGTCGAGTTCAACTTGTTGCACGATCGCGGGACCTTGTTCGGTCTCAAGACCGGGGGCAATATTGAGGCGATCTTGATGTCGCTGCCGCCGATGGTGAGCTGGCCCTAGTCTACAGCGGACCAATGACTGCGGTGAACGCCCCAGTCGTCAGGGTCGTGAATCCACGCACCGCAAAGTAGTAGGTGGTCTGAGCAGCGAGCTCGAAGTCGATTCGGCAGTTGGATAGGCTGCCCCCATCATCATTGTCGTCGAGCTCATTGCCCCTGGCATCGAGAAGTTTGCAGCGCGTATCGATCATCGAGTCAGTCTCCATTCGGTACTGACCCGCTGCCCCGGTGGTAAACCGGAACCAGTCTTCGTCACGCTGAGCCAGCTCGCCTGCCTCACGAGCAGGTAACTGGACGGTCTGAGCCGTGTTGATATCAGCCCCTTGATCCTCGGGGCCTCGCTCCACACGCAGGCTGTAGTCGCCTGTTCCCCCAGCCGAGTAATGACGCACCATCACCACGTAGGTTTCGCCTCGTGTCAGCGCCTCTGAGATGCGGCAGTTTCGATCTTCGCCGCCGTCGTCGTTGAGCGTGATCTGTCTGCCGTTGTTGTCATAGAGCGTGCAGTGGGTATCGATCTGCGAGGTGGTGTAGATGAAGTAGTTCGCTGAAGCGCCGGCGACGAACCGAAAGTAGTCGTTGTCTTGCGCTACTTCGATGCTGCCTTGGGTGGTGCTGTTCTCCGTGATGCGAGTCGCTGACCCGGCGTCGTTGCCGTGGTCGTCATTACCGCCGTTGCCGCCACCATTGTTACCGCCTTGTGGTCGGGTAATCACCAAGGTGTAATCACCGGTTCGGTTCAAGAAGCCGTTGACTTGAACTTGGAAGTTGGCGCCGGCGACTAGGTTGAAGCTGACCTGGCAATTGCTGAGTTCACCGCTGTCATCATCCGTCGCAAGATTGTTTCCATCGGCGGTCATCAGCGAGCACTGCGTGTCCGTGGTTCCCGTCGTGCCGACCGTGTAGCTGCCGTCGACGGTGCTGCGAAAGCGAAAGACGTCGATATCACCGTCGTAGTTGAGCACGCCCATCGTCTGGCTATTGTCCTCGACGTTGGTTGCGGTATCAAAGGTGTTGCCGTGGTCGTCCTCGCGCTCGCCGGCACGGCAGGTGTTGTCCTGACAGTACGAGCCGGCGCCGCAATGCTGGTCTTCGGTGCAGTCGACGTCGACGCATTGCATCTCTCGGCAGACCTGCCGCTCTGCGCAGCTCAGATCACTAAAGCAGCGCTCATCGGCCACGCAGCGTCCGTCTTGGCACATCTGACCGAAGTCGCAGTCAAAGTCACTAGC
>JBDQPD010000172.1:0-4693 GCA_040260805.1 Myxococcota bacterium
GCTGTTGCCATCGTCACAGGCTTCGCCAGCGCTTCGGAGACCATCACCGCAACGGCCCTGACTCGTTGTTCCGGGGGGGCCGCACGCGCCCACAAAAGCAAACACTATCACTGCAACGACACAACGCATCATCAGCTCCTTATTCCGCTCATGATCATGACTGGAGAGACCATTTTTCATCAGACTTGCTAATCACTGAACGCAAATGTGGAGCTGATCATAGTCACCACAAGTGCGCGCTTGGCGAATGGTCTCGATGCTCGGCTGACCGCACCAGTTTTGGTTCCATTTGCAATTGCAACCGCCGACACTGATGGCGACGTCGCGATGGTAGCTAAAGCGCGCCTGGTCCTGTGCCGTCACGCACGACTCCACACGATTCCATTCGTCACGCCTCGGCATCCGTAAACCCTGGGGGCAACTCCAGTTGGCGTTGCCGCTCTTCCAGCCAATACGCTGACAAGTGATCTCGCTTTGACAGGACGAAGAGCAGCCGTCGCCATCGTCTTGGTTGCCGTCATCGCAAGCCTCATGACCTTCGGCGCCGACCTCAATATCTTCTCGCACGATACCGTCACCGCAACGAGCAAGCTGGCAGCCTACGCAGGCGTCCTCATCAAACCCGTTTCCGTCATCGCAGACCTCAAAGCCGTCCACATCTTCAGCCAGGTCTTGTCGGATGATCCCGTCACCGCAGGCTGCCACCGTGCAGCCGCTAGTGCAGGCGTCGGTGTCGATGAGATTACCATCATCACAAGCCTCAGCGTTGGGCTCGCCGATCTGCAGATCACGACGAGCTACACCATCACCGCAGACCGCAAGCTCGCAGGAGTTGCGGCAGGCGTCGGCGTCTTCTAGATTTCCGTCATCGCAGGCTTCGCCCTCGTTGAGTCGACCGTTACCGCACCCCAAAGAGATACAGCTGGTCGAGCACTCATCATCATCGGAGTCGTTGCCGTCGTCGCATTCTTCATAGTCCGGATGAGAGGGGTTCAAATCCCTTCGGAAGATTCCATCGCCGCAGCGCGCCAGCGTGCAGTCGGTCAAGCAGGCGTCATCGGATTCGCTGTTGCCATCATCGCAAGCCTCAAAGCCTTCATCGCCCTCAGATAAATCGAGGCGTTGTGCGCCATCACCGCAGCGAGCGGCGGTGCATGCGTTGAGGCACTCATCGAAGTTGTTTCGGTTGCCATCGTCGCACTCTTCTTGACCCTCAAACAGGCTTCCATCACCGCAGCCGGCGGGTCGGCAACTGTTGGTGCAGGCGTCGTTATCTGAGGTGTTGCCGTCATCGCAGACCTCGCCCATTTCCGGTTGAATCACACCATCACCGCAGCCCACGATGACGCAGGCGTTGGTGCAGCCATCCCATGGCTCGTCGTTACCGTCGTCACAGGCTTCAAAGCCTTCTTCGGTCTCGAGCAAGTCAGCGCGTAAGACCCCATCGCCGCACTGCGCAACTCGGCAGGTGCTCAGACAGCTGTCGTCATCGACCTCGTTCCCGTCATCGCAAGCCTCGGCTCCGACGACACCAGCCTCTAAATCCTGCCGCAGGATACCATCACCGCAGACTGCGCTCTGGCAGGCGTTGGTGCATGCGTCCTCATCGATGCTGTTGCCATCATCACAGGTCTCGCCTGCGCTCAACAAACCGTCACCGCAGCGAACCTCGGTCGAAGTGCTCGGAGGCGAACATGCCGAACCAGCAGCTAAAACCAGAAGTAAACTCAATCGTCGCATCACCGACTCCGAATCTTATCTCAGGTGGCAGTTTGACCCAGGTCAGCCGGCCAGTCAAAGCCTGCGCGATGGCGTCAGTATCCTGCGAGTGAAGCCCACAAAGAACGCATCGACGCGGGTTCACCCCAGAGGGTGTTGCCGACCTGCGATGATTTGAGATGAAATCCGATATCATGCTCATCGGTCACACCGATTCCGCCATGCATCTGAACGCCCTCTTTAGCCGCTAAAGCATAGGCTTCACCGCATTGCGCTTTCGCTAAAGCCGCGCCTTGAGCTCTTGGGGTTCCGCCCAGGTCGAACTGAGCGACGCCCTGACGAAGTCCGGCTTGGGCGAGCTGAATTCGAATAAAGACCTGAGCGATTCGATGCTGCAGCGCTTGGAACGAGCCGATCACCACGCCAAACTGTTTTCGTGTTTTGAGGTAGTCGAGCGTCTGATCATAGCTTGCGACCGCGCCACCCATCATCTGAGCCGCAAGTCCTAGCCGTCCCGCATCCAGCAGCCGGTCAAGAACCGCAGCGGTGTCAGGACTCGATGCCAGCACTTGCGTGGTTTCAACCTGGACATTTGAGAAGACTAATCGCGCACAATTTCGGTGATCCATGAGCGCTTGAGGGTGGACTTCAAGCCCTGATGCCGTGCGCGGCGCACGCAACAAGATACCTCCCTGGTCGGTCTGTGCGCTGACCAAGAACCCGTCGGCGCCGATCGCGCCGAGCACCAGATTAGAAACCCCCGAAAGAACCCACTGACCGTCGCGCAAGGCCGCCTGAACGCTTGGCTCATAAGGATTGGGATGATGCGCATCGCTTTGCCAAGCGACCGCAAGTCGCTGATCGCCTTGACCCAAACTCTTGAGGAGCTCATCGCGCAGGGCACTGCCTGGACAGGCGAGCAAGGCTTCAATCGGCAGCTGCGTCGCGCTCAGCACTGGAAGCTCGAGCAGCTGCTGACCTCCTTCAACGAGCAAGACCGAGAGCCCTTGCCAGCCAAGCCCCATGCCGCCCCAAGCTTCGCTCAGCGCAACGCCGCTAAATCCTTGCTCAACGCAGGCGGCGAACAGCTCGGAATCATCCGCTTGCGATGCGCGGCGAGCGCGAAGCACTGAGGCGCCGCCATGCCGAGCGCAAAATTGCTTTGCGGTTTGAGCGATCAATTCGAGCTCAGTGGTCACGACGTGCTCTTAGGCAAGCCCAGCACGCGCTGCGCCAGGATGTTCATGTGAATCTCTGAGGTTCCACCTTCGATCGAGTTCGCCCGACTGCGAAGCCACGCACGGCTAGCCTCAAGCTCAACGGACTCAAAGCCTGGGCCAGCCCAACCTAAGCCGCGCTGACCGGCGATCCGCATCTCGAGATCAAAGCGGCTCTTTTTGAGCTCCGTGCCCACCAACTTAACCACCGAGGCCTCAGGTCCGGGCGTCCGTCCGCTGCGGCGAGCCTCGTCGATGCGATCCAGAACCTCATGATAACAAGCCTCATCCATCGCGTAGCCCGCTATCTCTTGGCGGAGCAGAGGATCGCTCAAGGGGCCCTCGTCATCTCCGAGCGCACGCCGCGCGTAGTCAACAAAGGGTCGCTCTAGACCTTTGAGTTGTCCGGCGACGGCGGCGCCAATCATTGAGCGCTCAAATCCGAGCAAGGCTTTAGCGACGCTCCAACCTTCGTCGATCGCACCCACCACTTGATCGACAGGAACCCGAACTTGATCAAAGAACACTTCGCAAAATGGTGAGCTGCCGCTGATTAATTCGATGGGTCGAATCTCGACGCCTGGGCTGTTCAAATCGATCAATAAAAAGGTGATGCCTTGTTGTTTGCGCTCACCTCGGCTGGTCCGCACCAACGCAAAAATCCAGTCGCTGAGATGAGCGTAGCTCGTCCACACTTTTTGACCGGTCACCAGCAGGTGATCGCCGTCGCGCTCAGCCTGAGTGCTCAAGCTCGCTAAGTCGCTGCCTGCGCCAGGCTCAGAATAACCTTGGCACCAGCGAAGGTCGCCGCGAACGATCGCCGGCAGATGCTGCTCTTTTTGCGCCTGAGTTCCATAGTTCAGTAAGGTCGGACCGATCATCGTCAATCCAAAGCCGACCACCGGCGGGGGCATTTTAGCCTCGATCAAGGCTTCGTCCCAAGCGGCGTAGGCGTCGCCGCTCAGACCGGCGCCGCCGAACTCAGCGGGCCAGGTCGGCGCCGTCAACCCACTCGACAAGCACCGGTCACGCCAAATCTCATAGTCAGAGTTGGCATGGTCCCAGCGGCGCCCACCCCAAAAACCGTCGAATGCGCCCTGGCGCGTGCCGCGTAGACTGGCTGGAGCGTGCTGCTCGATAAAGGCGGCAAACTCAGCTTTCAAACCTCTGAACGCAGCCAAGACACCCCCCTAACTAGAACGCGTTCTAGCTCGCAAGACATCGGCTGACTAGTGCCGATCGCAAGAACCTCTTAACGGTCGCTGTGCCCCTCTCGGCGGCGACGTCTGATGCTCAGCAGAGCCAGTAAGCTGACCGCCAACGAAGGGATCGAACTGCTCGCGCAGCTCGCCCCTGGGGTGCGATTACCCGAACCCTCAAGCATGCGATCCTTGGAAGCCTGACTCGATGCGCTTTGCCGTTCCCCAAAAGCGTGATCACTTGCGATGCTCGATTCGAGCAGCCGCTCGCCCTCTGCGTCGGCATCCATCCCCCAGCCTGCTCCGGCGTTGCTTCGCCCTGCCGACTTGCGAGCGCCGAGTAAACGGGTCACCAAGTTGGGCATCTGCTCGACGAAGTCTTCGGCGGAGGCAGCTTGCGCACTGGCAGCCTGCCGCGCCGCAACCGTGGCGATCTCGACCTGCTTGTCGTTGAGACTGTAGCGGTCTCCCAAGGCGCCGAGTTGACCCGTCACCACGAACGGAGCGCCTAAAGCGCAGCCGAGCTGAGCCACACAGCTCGCCTCCTCACAGCCGCCC
>JBDQPD010000109.1:0-11898 GCA_040260805.1 Myxococcota bacterium
CGAGCCAGCCAGCACCAAGTCAGCAGCTTTCGCCCTCTTAAGCTGCTCAACAACGTCGGCATGCTTACCCCGCTCAGCCCAATGGTGAAGCGCTTCATCGCGCCCATCATGGTGCCCAAGCGCTTCGGGATCAGGAAGCTCATCGAGCTCTTTGGGACCTCGCTTGGCTTTTGCCAAAGCCACAGCCCGCTCGACGGTAGCCTCGAGCCCTGCCGGGTCGATACGCTCCGAGTGGACGATGCCCAAGTGGCCATCCACCAAGGTGCGGACGGTCACGCTGCGGTGTTCAACCGTCTGGTCGAGCACCACCTCACCGCCGCCGTAGCGCAAGTGATGCATGGAGCTGCGCTCAACGGTGACGTCCGTGGGATGAGTCGCCAAGCCGGCGACCGTTTTTGCGATCTCTTGGTCGTTGATCATTTAAGCGCTCCGGACGCGGATGTTGCGAAAGCGTGCGGGCGCCACGCCGTGACCGACGTGAGCGATTTGCATAGGGTCGCCTTTACCGCAGAAGAACCAGCCCCAGCTCTTCCAAGCTTCGGGACCACAGATCGCATCACAGCTACCCCAGAATTGCGGCGTATTCCCCACGTAGATCGGGTTCCTGTACATCTGCCCTAGGCGACCGCCTTTGATCTCCCAAGCAATCTCACAACCGAACTGAAAGTTGAGTCGCACCTGATCAATCGACCAGGAGCGATTGTTCGCCAGTAAAAACCCGCCCTCGGTGCTGGCGATCAAATCGTCGAGCGAGCCCGCGGTTCCAGGCTCCAAGTCGACATTCGCCATCCTATCGATCGGATAACCAGCCCAGCCATCTGAGCGCGCCGTGCCTGCGCTTGGAAGGTCCGCTCGGCCTGAGCTAAAGCGTCCGGACAGGTATCCTTTAAACTCGCCGCTTCGCACTAGATCAAAGCGACTAGCCGCCTGACCTTCTTCATCCCAACCATAAGAACCAAGCGCTCCTGGCGTGGTGGGATCGCTGACTAGATTGACCAGCTCGGAGCCGTAGCGCATGCCCAAGCGCTCTCGCTGAGCAAAGGAGCCACCAGCTAAGCTGATCTCGTCACCAAGCACTCGGTCTAGCTCGAGCGGGTGCCCGACGCTCTCATGGACTTGCAGGCTCAGCTGAGAGCCATGCAAAATGATCGTCGCCTCGGTATCGGGCATGAGCGGTGCGGTCAGAAGCTGCGAGGCCTCAGAGGCGACTCGGGGTGCGTTTCCGATCAGATCGAGTCTACGCACCGCCTCAAAGCCTCCTTGCTCGCAACCGCCCTCATGACCTTTGGGGTAGGTTCGGTTCTGCACCTCACCCGAATCGCTCACAGCGATCGCCTCGATCCCTCCACCGCTGCGCTGGGTGCGCTGATGCATCCGACTGCCCGAGGTGGTGTAGGTCAGGGTGTCGGTCGCCTCAAAGACCATGCTCCCTTTCGCTTGTCGCACCGCCTGCTCACGCATCATCTCAGCGGTCGCGCCGAGCAACATATCGTATTTTTCAGCGTCACCCACCGAGGCAGGGTCTTCTTGCATCGGACTCGCCCAGTCGCCCTGAATCGAGCCACGATCGACCAGCCGAGGACCCGCGCCCTCAACGGCGGCGCGGCGTTTCGCTTGCTCAAAGGCTTGGTCCGCCAATCGCGTGGCGGTGTCTGCGTCGGTCACGACACCTGCTGCGCAGCCCCAGCGGCCATCCACGACCGCTCGGACACACACGCCGCGTTCATCGCTCACGCTGTGGGTATCAATGCGTTCACCTTTAGCGGTAATCCACTCGGTCGAGCGCTCCACACGCCGCACATCGCCAAATTCAGCACCAGAATCAGAAAGCCGCTGCACGGCATCGGTCAGGTTTTTGTCCAAAACACCAACCCTCCTCTAAACTCGCCCTACCATCGGAAACCGAATGACGCTCGCGCGATCTTGACAGCGCGCAATTGAGCGGCGAAGCGTCTGTAGCTCCAAGAGAGGAAAAGCTATGAATCGTATTTTACTCAAGGGTGCCTGTTTAGCGGCTGGTGTTGCCCTGTTCGCAACCCCTGCTCAAGCTGACCGGCGCACCAGTCTAGCTGGCAATGACCTGATCCAAGACGCCGATGATGTGTTCTTGTTTCCACAGGCTCTGCACACCTACCAAAACCGGCTGACGCTGGATCTGGGGATGGCCGAAGGGTCAGGTGGTGGCTTATTCTCCATGGGCAACGACACCATGACCTTTGGTGCGGCGATGCACCGTGGTCCCCAAGAGCAACTGATCGTTGGCTGGGGAAGCCCAGACGGTTCCAGCGCTCGTAACCGCGAGCAAGACGGACAATCAGGATTGGGTCTTGCGCTTCCAGGTGCTGCAGGCGTTGGCGGCGCGCCCGTCGAAAACATCGACTTGCTGTTCGGCATGAAAATCTCCGACGCGTTAGGCTTGGGTCTGCGCTTAGGCGTCGGTCGCGGCATGAGTTGGAGCGAAACGGAAGTTCCAGATGGTGACGGCACCCGCACGGACACCACCTACGACAATCAGAACGCGATCAACCTGCGTTTGGGCGCTAGCTACAAAAGCGGTTCATTGCACGTCGACAACGCCATCCACGTGGTCGCCCTCTCGGGTGCCAAAGTCGTCGACGGCAAAAACACGGTGAACGCAAGCGATACGCACTTCGGTTTGTCGACGCGTGGCTACTTGAACATGAGCAAAGGCTTCGACGTTGGCGCGGTTCTCGGGTTCAACACGGGCAGTGGTTGGGCGGTCAACAACGCAGATCCGGACACCGAGGTCACCAGCGTCTGGACGAATACGAACGTAACGATCGGCGCAGGTCCGCGCGTGCAAATTGACGATGGCCCACTGGTCGCCGCTTACGCCGTGATCAATTACAACGCCGCCTTCAACGATCCGGACACGTATCAAGATTCGACGGATGACACCTCAACCGAGAATGATACCGTCATCCCTGGTCTGCGTATGTCCGCTGAGTACAAGGTCAAGCCCTGGGTCACGACGCGAGTCGGCATGGAGTATAACTTCACCAACGACGCTGACTATGGCTTCGCTGGAGGCAACTCAGTCAACACCATTGCGTATGCTTCGGACTTTGGCTGGAACGCCGGTATGGGCTTCAACTTCGACAAACTGCAGATCGACGCCACGCTCAATCACGGAAGTCTATACTTCCTGTGGCAGGATGCACCCTTCGCCATGGTTTCGGCGACGTACAGCTTTGGTGCGCCTAAAGGTTCGAGCTCACGCCGACCCTCGCGTCGCAGCGAACGCAGCGAACGCATCGACCGTGAAGCGCCGAGTGAGCCTGCCGAAGAAGCACCGGCAGAAGAACCCGCCGATCGCGACGACGACTTCTAGTCGATCAGGACACATCAGGTGTTGAGAGAACAAGGAGCCGGCCGGCTCCTTGTTCTCTTTTTACGCCATGCGAAAGTCTGGGATTTTCGTGAACCCATCACGCAGGCTCGCTGGGTTGCGAGGGTCCCAATTCGTATCGAGCAGGATGTGCTCGGCGTCGGGCCACGCCTCGCGCATGACCAAAAGGTTCTTCGCTTCGTTCTCAAAGGTCGCCACGACGCCTGCGCCGCAATACGCATCGATCTGTGGAATCACGTCGCCTTTGAAGACGGAGTCATCGGTCTCAAAGTCTGGCTTGAGCACCAGCTGTACGCCGGGTACGCCGACCGGAAACCCATAAGCCCTGAGGCTATCGCAGGTCCCTGTCCACATTCCGGGTACGTCCCTACCCGTTAGATACACAACGTGTCCGCCGCGCGCTCGGACGGAGCGAACGAAGGCAGGAGCTCCATCGACCGGCTCGTCGAAATTAATGTACGCATCGGCGAAGAACCTCGAGAACCAAAAGCCCTTAAGGGACTCGAGCCATTGGTCATCCCAGCCCTCAATCCGTGCCGCGTTCTCGCCGAGCGAATAGGCTACTCGATGCCGTGAGAGACGCTCGATCGAGCCGACCAGCTGCGGCTGATGACTGTGAGCCCACTCCAACATGATCCGCACGGTGCGCGGCCCATTGTCAAAGAGCGTCGAATCCAAATCAAAAACTACTGCGGCGCCGGGCTGATCATCCAACCGTGCGAGAACCCGTTCCAAGACACTCATTTAAGAACTCCATCCTAAAGCATCACGTACCAAAGCGATAACCTGCTCTTCGCCCTGAGGCGTGCGCATGTCCAATGTCTTCAAATCGATCGTCAAGAGATTGAGCCCATACTTCTGACGAGCGACGCCCTCGAAGGTGTCGTAGTAAGCCCGCAGGCCGGCGAGAAAGTCCAAGGTAATCCCCACCTCTTCCTTGCGGCCTCGAACCTGAATTCGATCCATCGAAGTTTGCTCGTCGCCTTTGAGAAAGATCACCAGATCTGGCTGCCGAACCTTTTGAGTCAGCCTTCGAAAATACTCGAGGTACAGATCGAGCTCTGAGTCGCTCATATTGCCCAGACCATGAAGATATTTCGCAAAAATCTCCGGGTCTTCAATCAGGCTACGATCTTGCACACAAGCCTTCGGCACCGTGTGGATGAGCTCATGATGCTCAATGCGACGAATCAGGAACTCAAGCTGAAGTGTAAACGCCCAGCGCTTCATGTCGCCGTAATAGGCAGCTAAAAATCGATTATCGACCACAGGCTCAGCGAAAAGCTCCATGCCGAGATGACGAGACAAAATTTTAGCCGCTGTGGTCTTGCCGGCGCCAATATTGCCAGCCAAAGCCACGAAAACATCCTTACGATCCATGCCAAGCCCTCTCATGAGCTCTCAAACCATCCATTTAGTGCGTCAGGGCGCTGCGCAAACGCGACGACGCCATGTCCAGCGCCATGACCAAGACCATGATCACCAACACCACCGTCGCCACCTTACCCCAGTCGGCGAGCGCAGCGTATTCCATCAACAAGCGACCGATCCCACCCCCACCAACCAGACCAAGCACCACCGCGCCGCGCACGTTCAGCTCAAGTCGATACAAGGTGTAGCTGATAAAATAGGGCACAACCTGGGGAAACATCGCCCAGCGAATGACGGCCAGATGACTTGCGCCCACGCTCTGCAGCGCTTCGACCGGCCCTGAATCAATCTCTTCGATCGCCTCATAAAATAGCTTCGCCAGCATCCCAACACTGTGCACCGCTAAGGCCAGCGTACCGGCGAGAGGCCCTAGACCAAACGCACCGACAAAGATGATCGCAACGATCAAGGTGTCCACGGCACGGTCAGCGTTAAGCCCGAAGCGAACAATAAAGCGACCAAGCCCGCTGCTGTTCACGTTCGTCGCTGCGGCGAAGCCGAGCGGTAAGCTGATGATCAAAGCGACAAAGGTGGCGACCAAGGCGGTCTGCAGCGTCTCAATAGTGGCTTCGATCACGGGCGCTGCGACCGAGGTGTCGAGATTCGCCATCAGCACGAGTTGATCAAAGAAATCCCCTCGCCCGTTCGGCGTACCGTCAGGATTACCTGTCTGGTCTGACAGCAGACCTTCTAGAATCGGCCCTGGAAGGAAATCATTCCAAAACGCCGACCAAGCCACCACCACCACCACCATCGCAGCGAAGAGCAGCTGCGAGACCAAGCCAGGGCGTAAGCGCAGCAAAATGACTGAGAAGATCACAAAGATCAAAATGGCCAGTGAGCTGTAGACCCGCTCGGGTGATTGCCATGTGCTGACGCTGTGCGCGCCTGAGGTTTTCGAGACCGACTTAACCCCCCGCTTGCGGGCGAGCTCGTCGCAACGATCGCCGCCATGTTCAGCGCACCAAGCCACAGCCATCGGCTCATAAAGGTGAACCATCGCCGGAACCATCCGACTGATCGAGTAGGCATTGAGCATGAACTCAAGCCCTGTCTTGTCGCGATGCAAATCAGCGAGGACACAGCCTACTTGCATCGCCAAGCGCGGGTGCTTTTGCCGAAAAGACTGGCTGACCGCGACCGTATCATTGGGGATCGGGTCCGAATACCAAATAGCTTTGATCTTCTCGCCGTAGATTCCACCAAAATACTTGTTCCAAGCTCCGGTTCCGGCTTCCGGCGGATCGGTCCAGGTTGCGCCCACATCCACTTGCCCGTTGGCGACCGCTTTGATCACGGCGGCCGGGGAGCCGCCCATAATCTGCTGCGAGAAGAAGGTCTCTGGGTTGATGGGCTCACCATCGCATGTCGTCGACTGCATCATCAGTCGAGGGATCAAATAGCCCGACCCCGATGTCGGCGAAACCCAGGCAACACTCTTGCCTTTCAGGTCGCAAAGACTCTTGATCCCAGCCGCCTCAGCGCGCTCCTTTTGAACCAATAGCCCCGAGAAATAATGCAGCGCTCCGTAGCGCGAGGCGGTCAGCAGCGGGAGCGCTCCCACCTCATGATAAAGCTGGGCAAATGGGATCGGACCCGTCCAGCTTAGCTGCACCTGATCGGCGCGCATGGCCGGGAGGATGGCGCGCGTATCGCCCGCTGCCGCCGAGAAGCGAACGCGCCCTGCGACGGGATCTGGCTCGGTACCTTCTGCTCCGTAACGAGCTTCAAAAAGATCACTGACGACACGCGCAAACCGGACCTCAGCTGGCTCCTGGACTTCTTGCTGGCTCTCAATCGGGGCGAGCGCAAAGCGGACGTCGAGCTCCCCTTCGCCCGTTGCCTTAGGGAACCACTCGACCATCGCGCAGGGGTGAACCCCGGTGCTGTCCAAGACTTTAGAGGCAGGCACCATCCGCTCTTGCGCTTCGGCGGCTTGAGCAAGGAGCCCAAGCGTGAGGATAAGAAAAATCCTCACAACGCTTCCAGCTCTTCGTCGGATAGTTTGTAAATTTCTTCGAGTCGGGCTTCGCTCATTTCGTCTGGGCGACCATCCCAAATTAGCTTACCGGCGCGTAAGGCGATGACCCGGTCACAGTAGTCTTTTGCGAGCTCAATCTCATGAAGGTTGAGCAAGATCGAGATGCCGCGCTCTTGGTTGATACGACGCAGCAAGCCCAGCACCGACGTGGTCAGCTTGGGATCCAGACTTGCGGTCGGCTCATCGGCCAGAATCAGATCAGGCTCTTGCGCTAACACTCGAGCGATCGCAACGCGCTGCTGCTGACCACCGCTCATCGCAGCGCAGTAACTGTGCTCGCGCCCCCCAAGCCCAACCGCTTGAATCGCCTCAAGCGCTTTGGCTTCATCTTCGGCTTCAAACCTTCCCAGGAGGGCTGCAGCGAGCCCACGATGCCCTAAGCGGCCGTTGAGAACGTTGCGCAAAACCGTGTGGCTTTTGACCAAATTGAACTGCTGAAAGACAAAGCCGACGCGCCGGCGCAATGCGCGCAGCTCTTGGGCGTTGGCGCCCGTAAGCGTGTGCTCACCCAGTGCGATCTCTCCGGAAGTTGGCGCGATCAAACCATTGATTGAGCGCAGTAAAGTCGACTTCCCCGCTCCACTCAGTCCGATCACCGCAATGAATTCGCCCGCTGGCACTTCTAGATTCACAGCGTCCAAGCCGCGCACCCCATTGGGCCAAACCATCGTCAGTTCTTTTAGGGCTAAGCGTGCAGTCATCGCAGACGGTCTACATCAGCCGTCTCATTTGGTGAAGCCGCCTCAAACAGCCTGTATCAGAAGGACCACTTTAGACCGACGCCGACATAGTTCCCTTGGCGCTCGTTGCGCCCCGCAGTGATCGCAATATCAAGATCTTCCTTGGTGTAGCCTGCGCTGAGCGACGCATCGAAACGATCCACCTTTAAGTCGTAGCCGGCACGACCCTCAGCGTACAAACGACCGCCTCGATACTCTGTGTTGAGCTTATACCCTACGCTCATGCCCTCGAGGGTTAAGTCCTTGCCGTACTCCGCCTTGAGCGATTTCACCCCTTTGAGCGCGCCCCTGTGCGAGAGCAGCGTCGAGCCGCTGGTCACCGAACCCTGACCATCAAGCTTCAACCGATTATCTAAACTCAACCCGTCACGGGTGATTTTGTGGCTCAAATCCAGACGGTCTAGACGCACCGAGTCATCAGCCCGAGACGACGCAAACGCGTTGACTTTCGCCGTCGATTTCCAGCCGTTGTCGTGCGTGGACTTATGCGTCACGCCGAGCCGCAATGCGGTGATGTCTAAACCTGTCCCATCATTGGTCGCGTTGAGCGCACCCGAGATGACGGTGTTGTTGTTCGCATCACCCCTTCGATGGGTGACCCCCAGTCGCGCAGACTCGATCGCTAGCGACTCATCTCGATGGTGCGCGGTTACCGAACCACTCAAGACGGTGTTGTTCTTAGCGTCTCCAATTTTGTGGGTGGCATCTAAAGTGCCGCTAAAATCACTAAACTTTTTGCCCCAGCTCGCGCTGCCACCGATTTTGGTGTTTTGACCCAAGTTAGCCGTTACCTCGGGCTTAATGCCAAGCTTCTTGAGGGCCTCCGAGCCTTCATTGTAGGCGTAGACTGCGCCGCCCACCGCGACCCCTGTCGCCAAACCGTAATAGCTTTTGGGGTGCTGCTCTTTAAAATCGCTGACGACCTCTTTAGCCACGTCACCGCCGAGGCTGCCTAAGGACCCAATTTTGCGTGCGCCCAAATCGCCGATGTCGACGCCGCTAGCCTCTAAACCCGTCTTGAGCTTACCTGCGACTTCAGGGCTGAGCGCGCGCACGGGGAGGTCTTTGACCAGGTCGATTGCCGCCGTTTCAAGCGCGGCGCGCTGAGCTTCGGTGGGCTCCGGCTGCTGACTCGTTACGCCGGCAGCCCGCTTGGCGAGTCCCATCGCGTCGCGATCAAAAATCGCTTTGATACGGGCTGAGAAACGCCGCATCGCAGACTGGACGAGTGGATCACTCTCTCCGCCCACAAATTCATCGCGATGCGTCCTGACACCAGACGTATCCGCTTCATTCGACCCTGCTGAGCCACCACGACCTGTCGAGGTCTCAGCTTGAACCGGCTGGCGAGCCACTCCGGGTGCGTTCGGACGAATGGGCATGAGCTTACTCCACAATGGGTTATCGAATGATCACTCGGCGAGTTGCTTGCCTATTTGTGAAAATCACTCGCACAATCATCGCAACGATACGCACTCGGCGTGGTTTGACGCAAATGCCCACCACAAGCTGGGCAAACCCGTTGAGCAATCGCCTGCTCGACCATCCGCTCAATCCCCACCCACGGATCCGATGCGATCTGTTCATCGCCGGCGTTAATTCGCTCCAGTACATCGACCAAACGGGCAAGCCGAAGACTCCTTGGCATGGCTTCACTCGCCGCTCTAAACTTGGTCACAGCGCGCGGGAACTCAGAGCCAACCAACGCCGCAAACCCAGCGTGAACTAATGCGGCGACGTCCTCGTTATGGCGGTCTTGTGTCCGGTCATCTGCGACCTTATCGCTCGACCGACGGGCAGAGATACCCGCCTGTTCAAGTTCAAAACGAGCCCGAACTACGCGCTCGTCCTCAAACAGCAACCCTTTGCTCTGAAGTTGCTCGGTCAGATGGCACAAGTTCTCAATGTCGACCCCCGCACCTTCAAAGCGACTCTCGATACGATGTTGAAGTTCTGAAAGCGTGGTCTGACCGTCCATCTGCAGAAAGGCGAAGTAGCCAATGGCGGTCAGCGGAACCTCCTCGCCCTCTGGGATGCGCAGGATAAGCGTCGAGCCCTGCTCTCCGCGCTGCAAACGCACCTCGACGTCGGTCCGTCCACGAGGTTGAATACGGGCAATCTCTTGAATCAATCCGCTACCTGCGCTCTGCCACTGACCGGCCCTTCGAGCTCGAGTTTGTCGAACCGGTCGGTGGTGGTGGCGCCGCCAAGGGCACGAAGCTCATGACCTTCGCCATAAAACTCAACCGGTCCATCCATCTTCAAAGTCCGGGTGCGGCCTAAGTAAGTCACGCTTGGCGCCCTGAATCCGCGACCATTTTTCAGCCGACCATGCACCTCGCCGCGCAGCTCAACATCCTCTGAGCTGATCATCTCCGCCCGACGAGCCTCAAGCTTGAAGTCCGAATCGATAAAATGAACCATTACCCCTTCAAGGACCTGAGACTCACCCTTTTGAAATCCCCAGAACTTTCGCGCCGTCAGACGCGCGAGCACATGACCATCAGCCGAGCTGTGCAAAAAAGTAGCGAGGTTACTGCCGGCGAAGTCAGGCCCGGCATCGACCCAAAGGTCCTGAGCTATTGGCTCCTCAACGCAGCCCCCCATGAGCACCATGATAAGACCGAGCGAGCGCAGCATTAATCAGATTTCAAAATGTTCAAGAAGGCGCTCTGGGGGATTTGGACGTTACCCACCGACTTCATCCGCTTCTTCCCTTTTTTCTGCTTCTCGAGCAGCTTGCGCTTGCGCGAAATATCGCCGCCATAGCACTTAGCCGTCACGTCTTTACGCAACGCTGGGATTGTCTCACGAGCGATCACCTTGTTGCCAATCGCAGATTGAATCGCCACGGCAAACTGGTGGCGCGGCAGCTCGCCTTTCATCCGTTTACAGAGCGCACGCCCTCGATAATAAGCATTATCGCGATGCGTAATGATGCTCAGAGCATCGACGGTCTCGCCATTGACCAGGAGGTCTAACCTCACCAAATCGGCCTCGCGAAAGTCAGCGAGTTCGTAATCCATCGAGGCATAGCCCTTGGTGTTGCTCTTGAGCACGTCAAAGAAGTCAAAGACCACCTCGGACATCGGAAGATCGTAGCTCAAGGTGACGCGATCCTGAGTCAGGTAGCGCATCTCATTTTGAATCCCTCGACGCTCTTGGCAAATCTTCATCACGGTGCCGACATAGTCATTGGGAACATGAATCTCAGCCTTAATAAACGGCTCAAGAACCGTCGTCTCGCGCCGTCTCTCGGTCGGAAACTTGGCGGGGTTGTCGAGCAGATCAATCCGCCCATCTGGGTGACGAAGTTTATAGACCACCGTCGGCGCTGTGGTGATCAAATCCAGGTCGAACTCACGCTCAAGTCGTTCCTGAACAATCTCCATATGCAACAACCCCAGAAAGCCGCAGCGATAACCCATCCCTAGAGCGCTTGAGTTCTCAACCTCCCAGGTGATCGACGCATCGTTGAGCGCCAACTTCTCCAAGCTCTCACCCAGCTCTGAGTAATCGGCGGCATCCACAGGGAAAATACCGGCAAAAACCATGGGCTTGACCTCTTCAAACCCCGACAATGGCTCGAGCTGGCCTTCATTTTTTGCCGCGCACAACGTGTCGCCGACCTTCGCATCACGGAGCGTTTTAATACCGCAGATCACCAAACCGATCTCGCCGGTATTGAGTCGGTCGAGCTTGGTGTGATGAGGCGTGTACGCGCCCACCTCTAAAACCGTGTAGCGACCTTCTGTGTGCATCAAGTAGATGTCATCGCCAGCGGCGATGGCGCCGTCAACGACGCGCACCAGCAACACCACCCCACGATACGGGTCGTACCAAGAGTCAAAGATCAAAGCGCGCAGTGGCGCGTCAGGGTCGCCCCCCGGCGCCGGCAAACGCTCAACCAAGGAGCCTAAGAGTTCATCGACGCCCAAACCACTCTTCGCTGAGATGTGTTTGATCCCAGTAGTATCCAGACCGATTCCCTCTTCGATCTCTTCTGCCACTCGTTCAGGCTCGGCGGCAGGAAGATCGATTTTGTTGAGCACCGGGATGATCTCAAGATCGTTTTCAAGCGCGAGGTACACGTTGGCTAGGGTCTGAGCTTCAACGCCCTGGCTCGCGTCCACGACCAATAAGGCTCCATCGCAAGCAGCGAGCGAACGGCTGACCTCATAACCAAAGTCGACATGCCCAGGGGTGTCCACCAGATTGATCATGTACTCCAAGCCATCCGTGTGCGTGTACCGCAGACGGACCGCCTGTGCTTTGATCGTGATCCCCCGCTCACGCTCGATGTCCATCGAGTCGAG
>JBDQPD010000110.1:0-11752 GCA_040260805.1 Myxococcota bacterium
CCTTCTCCCACTCGGCTTCGGTGGGCAAACGCGCGCCGGTCCACTCGGCAAAGGCCCGGGCACCAACAACCTCGGCATCGGCCTCGACAAAAACCCGCTCCAGGACATTGCGCAGCTCACGGACGTTGCCCGGCCAATCGTGCTGAAGCAGGCTCGCAGCAGCCTCTGGACTCAGCGACCAGCCGCCGTCTTCTTCAGCGAGGAATGAACGGGCGATGATCAAGACATCGTCGCCGCGCGCTCTGAGTGGGGGCAGCTCGACATCGACTACTCGGAGGCGATAATAGAGGTCCTCACGGAAGGTTCCTTCCGAGATGGCTTGTTCCAAGTTGACGTGCGTTGCCGCCAGGAAACGAACGTCGATCGGTGTCGAGCGATCACCGCCTACCGGGGTGACCGTCCCTTCTTGCAGCACCCGAAGCAGCTTGACTTGCAATGGCAGCGGCATTTCACCGATTTCATCGAGTAAAACCGTCCCTCCGGTTGCCTCAAGTAGGCGCCCTTTCCGGTCTCGCACAGCTCCTGTGAAGGCACCTTTACGATGACCGAAGAGTTCGGATTCCAAAAGTTCGCCAGGGATAGCGCCACAGTTGAGCGCCACGAAGGGCTTGGCTTTACGTGGCGAGCGCTCGTGCAGCTCTTGGGCGACGAGCTCTTTGCCTGTGCCCGTTTCGCCGAGGATCAAAACCGGAGCGTCTGCGCGAGCCACTCGCTCGATGCGATCAAAGACCGCCTCCATGAGCGCCGAGCTACCGATCATTCGTCCTGACCGGGCTGCTTCTAGACGCTGCCTCAGCACCGCTTGCTCAGCCTCAAGAGTCTCGAGTCGCTCTGCGAGCGCAACCAAGATGCCGGCCTGAGCGCTAAAGACCTCAAGGACCTTGAGCGTCGCCGTCTCAAATCGATGTACAGGGCGAGAGCAGCCGAGGTGAACCAAGCCGCGCAAGGCGCCCTCGACCCAGAAGGGTAGGCAGATCGCTGCTTTGAGTTTGAGATCAATCACGGACTGAGCGCTCGCAAACAGCGTATTGTCCATGACGTCTGCAACCAAGAGCGGGTGCCGGCGACCTTGGACTTCATGCAAGAGGGTGTCGGACAACAAAACGGGTTCTGACGTCTCTTTGGCCTTCCCGTGCCGCGCCGCAACCTGAGCTCCACCATCAGCGTCGAGGAGCACGATGTAACCGCTGTCTGCCTGGGCGAGCGCAACGCAATGGTCGAGCAGGGCATCGAGCAAATCGGTAGGGCTCGAGCCCTCTTGGACCAAGCGAGCAAACTGGAGGAGGCGTTCGAGGTCGTCGGTTGCGATGACATCATGGGCAGCGGAGGCATCGGGAGCTTGGACCAGATACACTAACTGCATCGGCCCTACATCAATTCGGTCGCCATCATTGAGCAGCGTCTCTTTGACCTTGGCGCCGTTGACTCGGGTGGTCGATCGCGCCAACAGCCGATGCGCGGCGCCCTCAAGAAGGAGCTGGAAATGCCCTGCGGCGATGCCGTCGATCGAGGGCAGTTGGAGATCGCACCCCGCGCCGGTTCCGATCACGCTGAGCGGTCGATACAGCTCGTGGGCTTCGCCGTCAGGGGCTTGCAGGAAGGGCATCCTTGCGCTCCTTTCGTGCGAGCCACAGATCAGCGGCTAGAGCCCCCAAACCCACTGCGGCGCCGGTGTATTGCAGATAGGTCCACTTTTCGAGTTCGCTGACTCGGTTTTCTTTGACGTAACCCAAGGGATCTCTTTGCTGCTCTGCCATCCACCAACTAAAGACGTTCAAGCCCAAGCCAGTCACCTGCAATGCGCCTACCGTGAGCCCCTTTTCGAGATCACCTTGCGACCAGTGGCAATAGCCGAGCGGCGCAAGGCATCGGTAGTGCCGCACATGCGAGACGACGCGCACCACGCGTTCGACCACGGTCGGCTGGGGCGGGGGGACCTCTTTGAGCAACGCGTCAAACCAAACCCGCTCGGCGGGTGGATTCAGAAAGGGGTCGAGCCCTTGACCCGGCGCTAAACGCAAGGCTGCTCGGGCTAAATGGTCAGCACGCTTTTGGTTTTTTAAGCGAAATTCGCAGACGGCAGCGAGTCGATACAGCTCACCCTTGCCGGCTCGGCTGCCGGTCGCAGTGATGGCTTTATCGAGCCCTATAATCACCTTATCGCATTGCCCGAGTTCAAACGCTTGGCGTACCGTTTCTAGGTTTGCGCTGAGGCTCAAGATTAGGGTGAGGAGCAATCCACTTGCCAACGGTGTAATCCACCTGATTCCAGCTGCAGCTCAAATTGGCGGCTGCAGTTGCTAGCCTCATACCTCAGGGAGGTCCGTTCGCGGAAGCGCCCATCGGGCAGTTGGATATTGAATTCGTTATCGCCCTTGAGCACGGCAAAACGTTGTCCAAGCGCAAACACGGTTCCTGCGCCTTGACTTTCGACCTTCACGCGGGCGGGCCGGAAGCGCCGAATCTTTGTGGTCAACTGCTGGCCGCCCCTGGCGCCCGTGCCTGGTAAGCGAATTTGACGACGCACGGGATCAGCCAAGTCATGGCGAAGCTCCAGTTCATGCGTGCCCGGTGGTAGCTTCAGGCTATGCCTGGCTGCTCCAGCGCTAAGGCGCTTATCCTTTAGCCAAACTTCTGCCCACGGAAAGACCTGGATCTCAACGGCGTAGAGTCTTCTTAAGCCCTGTGAGGCAGCTCCTACAGCCCCTATATTCGCTGTCGATTCGTCTTTACTCTTATCGGTGGGAATAGCCTGTGGTGTATCGATCGTTCGTTGCCGAAAGCGTTGTTGCCGTGTGCTGGGCGCACTCTGAGCAGCCAGGCTGTCGGCGCGGTTGGCGCGATCGAGCATCCATTGTGAGCCGATCGTCGCAGCCAGAGTGATTGCGAGTGCAACACCGACGACGGGTCTAAGCCAAGGACGCTGCAGGGGTCCGCTGACTGTTTTGAGGAGATCACTTCGGTCTGGGTCTAAGGCGACGACTCGATTGGCGAGCGCCACCGCTTCTGGCCAGCGTCGGTGTCTCGTCGCATCTTCTGCAGCCAGGATTAGCCGATCAATCTGTTGGCCGCGCCAGACCGCTGTCGTGACCTGGGGGTTTTGCACCACCAGCTTGGTGGCTTGTTGCAGCGAACCCAGCCACGGCGGCATGATCAACTCAAGGCGGTCGAGGAAGTCCTGCAGTGAATCGTAGCGGTCGTCGGGGTTGCGTTCGAGAAGTTGTTCGATCGCTTCGGCGAGGCTTGAGTTGATCGAGGGGACCAGGCGAGCGAGCGGCGTGTACTCGCCCTTATCGACCCGACGAAAGATCGCCGCTGGATTGGGTGCATCAAATGGGCTTTGACCCGATGCCATCTCGTAAAGAACGGTCCCTAGACTGAATTGGTCAGACCGTTCGTCGGCGCGTGCGCCGTTGATCACTTCGGGCGCCATATGTGCCGGCGAACCCACCAAAGCGCCGGTTATCGTAAGCCCTTCCGTGTCGTCCAGTCGGGCGATGCCGAAATCCATCAGTTTCACGGCGCCATCGTGTCCGACCATAATGTTGCCCGGCTTGACGTCTCGATGAACGACTTGGTGAATGTGCGCGTGGAGTAGGGCTCGAGTCAGAGGTATGGCGACACACAAAAGCGACTCTGGTGGGCTGAAGTGCGTCCTGTCCATAAACTCGCGCAAGGTCTCACCGCGCAGAAACTCCATCACCAGAAACTGGCGATCGTCTTGTTCTTCACTCCAGTGGTACACTTGCACGATGTTGGGATGAGCCAAACGACCCACCGCTTTGGCTTCTGCTCGGAAGCGGGCTCGACCTTCAGCGCTTGCGACGAGAGCGGGATGAAGCACTTTGAGCGCGACATCGCGATCAAGTCGCCCGTCATGGGCACGATAGACCATGCCCATGCCGCCTTCGCCGACCAAGTCTTTGATGGCAAAGCCGCCAAGCTCCTCTTCGACCACGACTTAGGCTCCCGTGCAGATGCCGAGAGATTGGGCAGTAAGGACGAGCGGGTGATGTTCGGGAACGGTCCGAATCTTACCGGCGATCTCTTCGATCGGAACGGTCGTGATTCGGCCTGCTTTGAGCGCAACCATCTGATTCCATTCACCTTGCAGGATCGCTCGAGCAGCCGCCGCGCCGAAACTCGTGGCGAGGACTCGATCGACCGGGCTCGGGCTTCCGCCTCGTTGCAAGTGTCCAAGCCGAGTGGCTCGGCTCTCCACGCCGGTCCGCTCTTCGATCTGGCGGGCGAGCGCCCAGCCGACACCGCCTAATCGATCGTTCTCGGGGTCTTGGTAGAGCGGGTTGCCCTCGATCGGGCGCGCTCCTTCTGCGACCACAACCAGCGCATAACTTCGACCCCGACCGCGCATTTGGGCGATGTGATCAGCGATGCATTCAAGATCGTAAGGAACCTCTGGGATCACGATGATATCAGCCCCTCCCGCAATGCCTGCAGTCAGCGCAATCCAGCCCGCGTCGCGGCCCATGGTTTCTAAGACCATCACACGTCGATGGCTCTCTCCGGTGGTGCGAAGCCGATCCAACGCGTCGGTCGCACAGCGCAGAGCTGACTCGAACCCAAAGGTGACGTCAGTACCTGCCACATCGTTGTCGATGGTTTTAGGCACAGCGATAACCGGAAGACCTGCACGCATCAGCCGCGCCGCAATGCTCGTTGACCCATCTCCACCGATGCTGACCAAACCGTCGATTCCCAGATCGCGAAAGCGCTGCATCACGTCGGCTGAGCGGTCTTGTCCGTTCCACGAAAAGGGGTCGCCCGAGTTTGAGGTTCCCAGAATCGTTCCGCCGTCGTCGAGTATTTCTCGCACCAGCTCCGGGGTTAGGTTCATCAGCCGAGGCGGCTCATCAAGCAGTCCGAAGTAGGCGTCGCAGAGCCCGACCAGTTCAGGTCCTTTGGCTTGATGAAGAGTCAAGGTAAGCGCTCGCAAAACCGCGTTAAGACCCGGGCAATCGCCGCCACCAGTTAGTACACCGATTCGTTTCATGCGCGCTCCCAAAAGGACAATAGTTCGCCATGCGGTGAGCCTGGAAAGAGATCGACCAGCGTCGCCGCTTTTGACGTGTAGCCCGATTCGCGCAGGCGGTTAAGATCCCGCAGCGCGGCGGCGCGACCACAATGGACGGTAATCACGTGTTTCGGCTCCGCCTGTAGGAGCGAAGCGAACCATGTTTTACTCATTCCAGCTCGAGGGGGGTCGATCACGGCAAGGTCGGTTGCCTCGGGCCAGCGAAAGAATTCAGCGGCGATTGGGTGATAGTGGACACCCGTTGGAATATCAGCCCAAGCCGGTTGCGCATGGAGGGAGGGCTCGACGGCTTCTACACTCCAACCCCTTCGAGCCAAAGCGCGCGCGAAGAAGCCGGTCCCGCTTCCAAGATCGACGGCGGCTCCGCAATCGAGCTGATCAGCGTACCTCAGAACCACTTCAAGGAGTTGTTGGCGGGCCACAGGGTGCGCTTGCATGAAGGCGAAGGGTGGGGTCGGTAGAACCGTGCCATCATGGTCAACTGCGACGCATGCTGGCCCGCTGTAGGGTGACGTGATGCCGCTGTAGTACCGAGCGTCTACGCTCTTTTGAGTCAGCCAGGTGACGGCATCGCCAGGATGTCCGACCTGAGGTCGATCTTCGGGACAATGCGAAGCACTCACCAAGCCGATTCCGAAGGTTGCCATCCCCTGATCGTTTTGGGCTCCTGCCGAGAGCACCAAACCATGAACATCAGCGAGCGTCGGATGCTCTAGCTGGTCGCGCAGTTCATCGAGTCGTTGGTAGGTCGCTTCCGGCGTGATCGGACAATCGGTGAGGGGCAGCCCTTTGTTGCTACGGGGCAAGGGGACGGTAAATCGGATCCCACCTTTGCCGCGCTCAACCCTCCACTTGGAGCGAGTGCGCCAGCGCCCGCGGCCTGGATCGGGCGCTGCCTCAATCTTGAGCCAAGGGAGGTCACGCTCAAGACCTTGAAGTCGCCAGCGCGTCAGCGCCTCTGGGTCGGCTTCCCATTGAGCGCAGCCTCCACAGGCTGTGCGATGGGGACAACTCGCCGCCGTGCGCAAGCCGGGTTTGATCACCTCTTTAAGGTGCCCGACCCATCGATGGGGACTCTTGTGAACAATCTCCACGCGCACATGGTCACCGAGCGTCGAACCCCAGACGCGGACCGGATAACCTTGGGCAGTGCGTCCTAAGCCGTAGCCTTCCGTATCGAGATCATCGATTTGTAGCTCAAGCGAGTGGCTCATGGACGAGGTGATACCCAAGAAGCTCCCTGTTCATCCCATTCTTTTTTCCAGATCGGGCAGTCTTCTTTAATCCGCTCAATCACATGCCGACAGGCCTCGAATGCTTCGGAGCGATGGGGTGAGGAGGCGACGATGACCACCGCATCATCGCCGACGACCAAGTGACCTACTCGGTGGTGGCAGAGCACATAAACGTCCGGCCATTGCTTTGCGCACTCCTCCTCGATCGTCTGGAGTACCGCCTCGGCCATCGACTCATAAGCGCTGTAGTCGATCGCCGTGACCGAACGGTTTTGAGCGTGATCCCGAATCGTTCCGATAAACACGGCGAGCGCACCGGCGTGTGCTCGGCGGGCGGCGTTGATCAGTCCAGAGACATCAAGGGGCTGCTCGGTGAGTTGTACAGGCATCGTTACTAGCCACCCGCAACGGGTGGAATCAGCGCCACCGTGTCGCCGTCAGCGAGGCGGTGCTGCTGAGGAACAAAGCTCTCGTTGCAGGCAAAGCGGCAGCTCCGAAGCAGCGGTTTGACCATGGGAAACTGCCGCTGAAGTTGGGCGCTAAGATCACTGATCAATGCGCCCTCATCCAGAGTGCAGTCCCAGCTTTTGACGCGCGTGGCTTCGGCGGTCGAGGCAAAGAAAAGAACGGTCAGGGTTATTTGAGAAGGCAAGGCTCGAATCCGGGCGTGCTGTGAACTTGGCCTTCAGCGATGCGTAGGTGTCCCTGAGACAAAGCCCCAAGAGTTGCCGGAAGCA
Organism: Myxococcota bacterium; assembly: GCA_040260805.1. Classification (GTDB taxonomy): domain Bacteria; phylum Myxococcota; class UBA4151; order UBA4151; family UBA4151; genus CACGMS01. The sequence continues at coordinate 7,026 of JBDQPD010000110.1, forward strand.
CTCGGTGCTCCATGGCGTGAATACGCTCTTTGAAGGTGTCTAATGTGTCATCGGGCTGCAGGGGTACAACGCCTTGCATTAGCACCGGCCCGCCATCGACCTCGGCGGTGACGAGGTGCGTTGAGCAACCGCTCACTCGCACCTGCGCTTCAAAGGCTTCCTCGATCGCATTGGCTCCGGGAAAAGCAGGCAGTAATGCAGGGTGAAGATTGACGATCGGCCAGGGCGCTCGGTCGAGGAAATAAGGGGTTAAGATGCGCATAAAGCCTGCGAGTACGAGCGCGTCAGGCTTCAGAGGCTTGAGCGCAAGCAAGAGCGCTTCTTCGAATTCAGAGCGTGAGGCGTAGGCTTTGTGATCAACGACACGCCCTGGAATATCTGCGGAATCCGCATGGGCTAGCGCACCGCAGCCGGGGCGGTTGACGACCAGACCTGCGATCTGCGCTGTGCCCAGGCGGCCGCTGCGTTGAGCATCGATGAGCGCCGCAACATTGCTGCCGCGACCTGACGCTAGGGCGATAAACCTCAAGGGCGTACCTCAGCGAATTGCACGCCGGGTTCAGAGGTGATGCAGCCGACGACCGAGCCACCTGATCGCTTGGCGACCGCTTCGGCTTGAGCGGGGTCGACGACAAGAATCATCCCTAGACCCATATTGAAGGTTCTTCTGAGCTCGGATTCTTCCACGCGGTTGAGGCTGCGAATCCAGCGGTACACCGCAGGCTCCTGCCAGCGGTCGAGCCAAAGCTCAGCGCCGAGGCCCTCGGGGAGCGCACGAGGAAGGTTTTCTGTCAGGCCACCCCCGGTGATGTGGGCCGCTGCTTGGAACGCATCATCTTCGGCCAGGGTGTGCATCAAACGACTGTAAATAGCGGTCGGCTCAAGCAGCATCTCGACCACTCGCCGGCCTTCAAAGCGTCGCTGAGCATCGGGAGCGTCGTCAAACAAACGACGCGCCAACGAGTAGCCATTGGAATGCAGCCCCGAGCTTGGGAGTCCGACCAAAAGCGCATCTTTGGTGACCCTTTGAGGTCCACGCAATACGCTGCGCTCGGCAGCGCCTACGGCAAATCCAGCGAGGTCATAGTCACCATCGCTGTAGAAGCCAGGCAGCTCCGCTGTCTCTCCACCGACCAGCGCACAACCCGCTAGATTGCAGGCGTCCGCAATCCCCCGAACGACCGTAGATGCCACCGCAACATCGAGCTTTCCTGTGGCGAAGTAGTCGAGAAAGAATAGGGGTTTGGCGCCTGTTACCGCGATGTCATTGACACACATTGCGACCAGGTCTTGGCCGACTCGTTCATGGTGTCCATGATCGATGGCCAGACGCAGTTTCGTCCCTACGCCGTCGGTCCCGCTGACCAAGACAGGGTCCTCCCAGGATCCCGCTTCGCGCAGGCTGAATAAGGCACCGAAGCCACCGATGGCGTCCATGACGCCGGGCACCTTCGTCGAGCTGACATCGGATTTGATAGCTTGCACCAGTTCATCGCCTCGGTCGATATCGACTCCAGCGTCGGCATAGGTCAGCGAACCGCTCATGGGCGTCCCCTTGTGGCACGTCGTTGTGCGTCGGATCGATAGTGCAAAGTGCGCAAAGATCCAATGAGCTTAAGCTCATACCTTACAATTGAAGTCAGACTCTTCTAGATGCGGATTGATGAGTATGCGCGGAACCAGCCTGATCCTTAATCTGCCGACCGACTTGGCGGAGCCGCTTCGCGGCGCGCTGGGGCAAGAGACCTGCGAGCATTTGGTGGTCGCGATTCAAGAGGATTTACTCGATCTGGCTGCGACGTGGCGTCGGGTAGGCCGTGAGCGTGAAGTGATCGTGCTCGTCGACCATGATGATGACGCTGCACTGCATCGAGTGGCGAGGCGCGGGCTCACGGCGGAGCGTGGCTCCGGCGAAAAAGACCACCTGCGCAAGCGGGCGATCAGAGCGTTAGGTCATCACCGTGTCGTCGCCGTGCTCGATCGTCCATCGCCCGACTATGCGCTCGCCGATGTCGACAGTTTACTGCGTCGTGCCCATGAAGGCTTCGCTGTGGTCGCCGACCTTGACGGTGACTGGATGGCGTTCGGTGTTTCAACCGAACATCGCACGGTTTTGGATGGAGGCGAGTCTCTCGATGCGTTTGTCGAGCAGGCTCTTTTACTCGATGTAGCGATTCATCCATTGGTTCCCCGTGGTCGGATCGACTCTGAAGCTGCGCTGTCGGCATTGGACATGCGCATTCAGACTCGGCGCGCTCGCGCCCCACGAAGCCGTCGGTTTTTGCTCGCTCATGCGGGGCGACCTGGGTGAGATTCTTGACCCGAGAGTATCGCGGGCTCAAACTCGCACGTCATTGGACCCGAGGGACTTAGATTGCGGCTTCGCTGGATTCAAATGTTGATCGCTGGAACGGTCATCTTAGCCTTCTGCAGTGTGCACTTTCTTAAAGAGGTGCGCCGCTGGGAGGGTAACTTTGTCCACGGGCTAGAGCTCAAATACCTCGATCACAAGTTCCAGACGCGCGGCCCCGTGCCGGTCAACGCCAAGGTGGTGATCGCCGCCGTCGATGAAAAGTCGATTGCTCGATTCGGTGTCTGGGGTTCGTGGGATCGAACGGTCTTTGCGGAGATGATCACCAATTTGGTTGAAGCTGGCGCCGCAGTGGTCGCCTTCGATGCCATCTTCGCCGACCAAAGCCGAGCTGATCATCGCCGCGCCGCCAAGCGCTTGCGCGAGTCTTTGTATACGCTGGGCTTAGCGAGCGAGGGAGCCGAGGGCGAGGGGGCGAGTCAAAGCTCTCCCGTTGAGACGTGGCTGGATTCGAATACGGAGGACCCGGGCGCGCCTGCGGTGCGTGCCGCGCTGTCGAATATTCGCGATCAGATGAAGAACGATAAGTCGTTTTGGAGCGATCCTGACCAGAGCCTGCAAGAAGCCTTTGATGAGCACTCTGATCGAGTCGTTCAAGGCTATGTGGCGATGTTCAAAGAGGACGCCGACACTTTTTATAAGGCTCAGTTGGCGGTGCCGCAGTGGCTGACCGACAACGAATACATCGATGCGGTCTATCAAGAAGAGCCTGCGGCTGCCGGTGAGAAGCGTAAGGCGGTGGCGATTGAGCCTCCCGCTGAAGCGCTGATGCGCATGCCTTTCCCCCGGGCCAAAGGCGGGTTAATCTCTCCGCTTGAGCGCTTCACCGAGCCTGGCGAATTCTTTGGCTACTTCTCGATCGCACCGGACGATGACGGAACACTTCGTCATATGCACTTGATGGCGCGCCTTGGCACCACCGTGATGCCAAGTTTGGCTTTACAGTGCGCATCGATCTATTTCGGCGCTTCGATTTTGCCACTCGCTAACGAGCTGTATCCCAACGCGCTCGGTGGTGTCCGGTTCATGGTCGAAGAGGGCGGAGGCGGTAAGGACCCAGTGATCCCAACCGATCAGATGGGTCGGATGATCATCAATTATCTCGGACCTCCGGGCGAGGTTTTCCCGCGCCTGAGCGTCGCCGATATTGTCGATGCGATGCCTCCTGCTAAGGCGCTCGAAGCGATGCAAAAAGGCGAGATTTCAGCTCAGGACATGCAGCAGCGGGTCGAAAACTGGAACCGGGTGAAGCGCAAGGTCAAAGACAGGGTGGTTTTGTTCGGTACCACCGCAATCGGTACCTACGATCAACGGATCACCCCGTATTCAGACTTTGGACCGGGTGTAGAGGTTCACGCAGCCGCAGTTCAAAATATCGTCAGCCGCGAGTTCTTACAACGCCCCTGGTTCATGGCGACCGCCGAAGTCTTCGGTATGCTGCTCCTCGGGTTTCTGCTCGCCATCATCATCTCGAACGTGAGCGTGCCGATGAGTATCGCTGCCCTCTTTATGATCGTTGGGTTTTGGTACGTTGGTGATATTCAGGTTCTGTTTCCGAGCGGTTATTGGACGTACGGGATCTTACCCTTTCTGTGTTTCTTCACGGTCTGGGCTGCGCTGCTGGTGTATGGCTACCTGACAGAGGGTCGGGAGCGAGCGAAAACGCGTAAGGTTCTAGAAGGCTATGTCAGCCCGTCGGTAGCCCAACAGGTCATGGAAAACTCGGCGCTGCTGAATCTTGGCGGTGAGGAGAAAGACCTCACGGTCATCTTCAGTGATATTCGTGGCTTTACGACCATGTCCGAGCAGTTTGACGCAGGCGAGTTGACCAACTTCCTCAATGAATACTTTACGCCGATGACGGCGATTATTTTCCAGCACGGTGGGACGCTCGATAAGTACATGGGTGATGCGATCATGGCTTTCTTCGGCGCCCCAGGTGAGATGGAAGACCACGCCGATAAGGGGATGATCGCTGCCCTTGAAATGGTCGATTGCCTTCACGCTCTGAACGAGCGCTGGTGGGCGCGTGGCTTGCCGGGAATTGACATCGGTATTGGCTTGAACTCTGGCTCGATGCGGGTCGGAAATATGGGTTCGACCCAGCGCATGGATTATACCGTGCTGGGCGATAACGTGAACCTTGGCTCGAGGCTCGAGGGAATCAATAAGCAGTACGGGACTCGAGTGATCGTCTCGGAAGAGACGGTGAACCGGAGCTCGGGCGCAGTCTTCTTCAGGGAACTCGACGCCGTGCGGGTCAAAGGAAAGCTGGCGCCTGTTCGTATCTTTGAGGTGGTTGGCCAGGGCGAACCCGACGAAGAGACGGCGGCATGGATTGATGCTTATCAGGCAG
>JBDQPD010000183.1:0-3777 GCA_040260805.1 Myxococcota bacterium
ACCCTTAGAGCGCGCCGAGCAGCTCAACAAAGCCAGTTTGCAAGAGCAGGGCTGGATGCCGCAGGCGCTGAGCGCCGAGGCTAAAGAACAGATGCTCGAAAACGGCGCCTTGGTTCGCTATTGGACCAAGAACGACCGAACGCTCCAGGAGCTGTTGCAGCGTGATGCGAGGGGAACCCAGATGCGTTTGACCCAGCTGCCGCGTCAGATGGACCTGGACCCATGAGACAGTTTTGGGCTGATGAGAGCGGACAGGCGCTCAGTGAATACGCGATCATCGTTGCCGCATTTTTGATCGGCTGTTTTGCCGTGGGCGGCTTTATGTTGCCGCGCTTTGTGTACGCTTGGGATGTCTATCACGACTCGTTTTACACGATCTTGAGCCTGCCTTTTCCCTAGCCAGCGCAATCACGCCCTAGCCAGCTTAGAGATGCTCAAGGTATTGAATTAGATCGACCTTTTGTGTGTCTGTGAGCTCATCGCAACCGTAGCGATGACCCTGGCTTGATTGCCCAGGGTTGTCATCCGTGGGGCGCGTTGCAAGGCATAAGAGCTGCTCTAGGTTATCTAAAGAGCCATTGTGCAGCAGTCGGGATCGGTATCGCTGACCGGCGAGGCGAGGCGCCTTAATCGACCACGTGGCACGCTCTCCGGTCGAGCTCAAACCGCAGCACAGTTCGCCGTCACCGCTCGGGTTGTAGATCGCGCGCAGGGTGTCGTCGGTTCCGATGTCCTCAAAGTCGTAAAGTTCAACGCTCTCGCCGCTCGGCCCGCCGTGGCAGTCTCGGCAGCCCGTCTGATCGAACAAGGTAGCACCTCGCTCGACCGCATCGCTTGGCGGGGGTTCAAGCGCCGGCGGGGCTCGTAGACTGTAGAGATAATCAGCCAGGGGCTGCAGCGCGTGATCATCCCAATGTTCCGACGAGCCGCTGATACCGACAAAGCCATGAAGAAAGCTCATCACGGATTCGCCGATACCGGTCCAGCTGAGCAGCGCATGGGGCATGCCAGCCGCTTCGATCCTCTCCGGGGTGGGTAGGTTCCACAAGTTGATGATCCGACTGACCGTCCAGACGCCGTCGTCGACCATCGGTTTGGTGAGAAAGTCCATGGTCCCTGAGCGCAGGTTCCAGAATCTGAGCTGCTCCTCAGGCGACAAGTCGATCGCGCCGCTGCTCATCGCATTCCCACCGCGTGTGGCGACGTTGAGCCCGAGGCCTGCCATCGACATCATGAACCCTTGCTGCGCTCGAGCCAGCTCGACTGCGTCTCGAAGCGCTTCACGCACGACCGGGTGCACGGCGGAGTCGTTGGGATTGATCGAGAGCTTAATCAAGGAGATCATCGACGCGAAAAAACGCCCGTAGTCGAGCTGATGGTTGGGATAACCCACAGCGTATCGACCATCTGGCAGTTGACCGAAGTGACAACTTGCGCAGGTAAACGCGTGGGTCTTCATCGAGCCCATTCTTTTCGTGCTTTCGACCAGGCCAATCGGGCTCTCCTCGCCATCAAACGGACTCGGAATAAAGCCCATCTGCTCGAGACCAGCCCCGAAATAGGGCTCAAACCAATGCTGGAGTACCTCTAAGAGATGGCTTGGAATTCCAACGGTCCCAAAGCTTTCATAAAAGAACATCCATTTGCCACATCGCAGTCGGGTCGCTTCGCTCTCATCGCCCGCTCGATAAGCCTCACACGCACCGGCAAGCCGCTCGCGCTCGAGCACCCTCAGCAGGTCAGCGTCAACGTCTTGGGTGACCGTTTGGCTGGGATGGTCCCATGGACGCAGCACTAAACGGCTATCAGCTTCGGCTCCCGCTTCGCCCGCCGGCTCAGGGACGGGCTCGCTTCGCTCGGGCGCCGTGCTGCGCAAGCGCTCGCTGCTCGAGGAGGGTGGAGCACACCCAGAGACCAGAACGATCAGGGCGAGGTGGATCAAGGTTTTCATACGCCGCGGTATAAACCTACCACCCAGTAGATTACAGCTTAAATCTCGTCTGGGTCGGTCAAACTACTGATCTACCTTGTTTGACCTCGCAGCGCTTTCGTTCTGCCGACGCAAGATGGCCCCGAAGAATCCATCGGTGCCGTGGGTATGCGGATAAAGTTGCAGAGCATTTTGATCGCCCAACTCATCCACAACACCCGAGCCCAGGGTGGTCGAAAGCGGGAGCGCTTTAAAATCATGGTGCCGCTTGAGGAAGCCATCGATCTGCGCTTGGTTCTCTTGAGGCAGGATCGAACACGTGGCGTACACAAGGGTTCCGCCGGCGCGTACGAGCGGCGCAAATCGCTCCAAAATCGAGCGCTGCATAGCGACATAGTTGTTCAGGTCTTCTGCGGTCAGTCGCCACAACGTATCAGGAGCACGCCGCGCTGTTCCTGTTCCCGAGCAGGGGGCGTCGATCAAGATACGATCAAAGGGGGAATCAAAGGGTAATGGCCCGTGCTCGGGAACGGTCGTGACCTTAACTCGGTGCTGCTCAGCGCCCAGACGCTGCCGCAGGCGTGCCAGGCGCTTTGCGCTGACGTCGGATGCTTCGATCTGAGCACCAGACGCTAGCAAGGCTAGGGTTTTCCCGCCGGCTCCTGCGCACGCATCGAGCACTCGCTCACCAGCTTTAGCGCCGACGAGCATCGCTAAGAGTTGGGAGCCCTCATCCTGTATCTCGAACTGTGCGCGCACATCAGCCTCAAGCTGGTGAAGCTTTGCCCCATCTCGGCAGATTAAGCCCGACGGTGAGTAGGGTGTTGGCTGGGTATGCACGCCTGCATCCTCAAGCTCTTGGCCGAGCTGCTCACGAGAGACGCCATGACACCGCAGGGTCACCGGAGCGCGTTGGCGCAGCCCCAGGCCCAGATCCAAGAGTCCGTTGAAGTCCGGACCCAAAGAATTGATGACGAGCGGCGGCAGGTTGCCTGCCTCGCCGGGAGTCCTCGATTCGCTGAAAGGCAGCGGCTCTGGACCATCTGGCCAGGTCTGCTCAAGCGCGGTCGCAAGCCATTGAGATGCTTGTTCGCGCTCGCTTGCTGCCTCGACACCTACAATACGGTCGACCGTGCCGCGTCGGCGCAGCGCAGTGAAGATCGCTTCAGAGAGCCTCCCTCGGTCACGGCTTCCGAGTCGGTCTCGTCGAGAGATCGCCGATAAACAGCGGTCTGCGACCTCGTTTTCGAAGCGAATTCTAATCCATGCCTCGACAATTCGAGGTCCTAAAAATCGGTTGACCCAAAAAGAGATCGGTCGGGAACTGGCGTCCTCGGTCAAATCAGCTAAACCCTTTCGAAGCATCTATTGTTGTGACGTGGAGTCATACTTTGTATACCCCGCCGCCTAGAACCCTATCCAGTGTTAAGACGTGCCATTGAACAAGCGAACAAACCCTTGGATTTCCAAACAGCGCTTCTGTTCTGCATATCGACCCGGTTCGTGTTCCCAACTCCTGAATCTTGGGTGATCTCATATGACCACAGCGAAGAAGACCAGCGGAACGAAGCCCGCTGCCAAAAAATCCGCAGCGAAGAAGGCCACGAAGGCCGCTACGTCTGCACCTAAAAAGGCTGCTGCGAAGCCCGCCGCCAAGAAGGCTGCTGCGAAGCCCGCCGCCAAGAAGGCTGCTGCGAAGCCCGCCGCCAAGAAGGCCGCTGCGAAGCCCGCCGCCAAGAAGGCCGCTGCGAAGCCCGCCGCCAAGAAGGCCGCTGCGAAGCCCGCCGCTAAGAAGGCCGCTGCGAAGCCCGCCGCTAAGAAGGCCGCTGCGAAGCCCGCCGCTAAGA
>JBDQPD010000138.1:0-8273 GCA_040260805.1 Myxococcota bacterium
CGTGCGAGGCGAGCTGCGGTGGCTTTACCGATGCCTCGCCCTGCGCCCGTGACCAGCACCCGCTGACCTTTGAGCGAACCCGCCATCGAAGCCGCAGGCGCTGCATTTCTTTGCGAGCGACCACAGCGCGTTTGTGACCGGTCGCGTGGTTGAGCTCAGCGCAGCGCCTGCGGCTTCGATGGCGGGTTCGCTCAAAGGTCAGCGGGTGCTGGTCACGGGCGCAGGGCGAGGCATCGGTAAAGCCACCGCAGCTCGCCTCGCACGCGAGGGCGCTCACGTGATCTTACTGGATCGCCCCGAGGATGAAGCCTTAGTCCAAGCGGCGGCTCAAGAGCTTGGCGGCGAAGGCTTTGGTCTGGACATCTCGGCTGAAGACGCGCCGCAGCGCTTGGTCGAAGAGCTCGCCGCACGCGGCGGCATCGACACCGTCGTGCACAACGCAGGCATCACTCGGGACAAGACCCTCGGGCGCATGAAGCCTGAGCAGTGGGACCTGTGTCTGGACGTCAACTTGGCGGCGGTGATGCGGCTTAACGAAGCCTTGATCGCCGGCCCCTTTGCGCAAGGCGGCAACCTGATCTTCTTGAGCTCGATCTCCGGGCTTGCTGGCAACGTCGGTCAAACGAACTACTCGACCGCCAAATCTGGACTGGCTGGGTTAGCGGCTGATCTAGGCGCTCGGGGCCCGGTGCGTTGCAACGCCGTGGCGCCTGGGTTTATCGAGACTCGGATGACCGCAGCCGTACCCTTTATGATTCGAGAGGGCGCACGCCGCATGGCTGCCCTCAAACAAGGTGGACTGCCCGATGATGTGGGCGCCCTTGTGACCTTTCTTGCGAGCCCTGCTTCGGCAGCGGTCAACGGTCAGACCATCCGCGTATGCGGTGGCAATATGATGGGAGCGTAGAGCATGTCCAAACGTCGTGCAGTTATTGTGTGTGGTTCTCGAACCCCCTTCGCTCCGGTCTTTGGACCGCTCAAGGATATGGACGCGATCGCCTTGGGCGCGGCGGCTGTTGACGGGCTGATTCAAAAGAGCGGCCTCGACAGCAAGGAGCTCGACGGCGTGGTGTGGGGCGGGGTGGTTTTGCCGCCGCTTGCGCCCAACGTCGGCCGAGAGATCGTGATTGATCTCAAGCTGCCGCCGACGGCTCAAGGTAAGACCGTGAGTCGAGCCTGCGCCAGCGGACTGCAGGCGGTGACCGACGCAGTCGCAGCGATTGAGAACGGTGACGCCGACGTCTTGATCGCTGGCGGTGGGGACTCGAGCTCGAACGTTCCCTTGACCATGCCGAGCGAGGTCATGCGCGCCGTGGGGCCCTTTGGCTTGGGCAAAGCGGGTCTGTTCCCGACGCTCAAAAAGGTCCTCGGGCTGCTTCCCTTCAAGTGGCTTCCGAAACAGCCTGAGGTCGCCGAGCGCAGCACGGGCGAGACGATGGGTGAGTCCGCGGAGCACATGGCGAAGGTAAACGAGATCAGTCGCCAGGCTCAAGATGAGCTGGCGGTTCGCTCGCAAGCCACGGCGGCTGCGGCTTGGGACAATGGCATTCTCGCCGCTGAGGTGGCTTCGGTCACCACGCCGAGCGGTCGAGTGGTCGACAAAGATCTGATCATGCGCCCTGGCGTGACCTTACAAAAGCTGAGCCGGCTCAAGCCTGCTTTCGATAAGAAATCGGGCAAGGGAACGCTGACTGCAGGCAACTCTTCTGCGCTGACGGATGGCGCCGCAGCGGTGCTGATCATGAGTGAAGAGAAAGCCAAAGCGCTGGGCATGACGCCGCTCGCCGTGGTGCGCAGCTGGTCCTACGTCGGCGTGGATCCGAGCGATCAGTTGTTGATCGGCCCTGCGATCGCCATGCCCAAAGCCTTAAACAAGGCGGGCCTGAACATGTCCGATATGGATCTAATCGATATCCACGAAGCGTTCGCCGCTCAGGTGCTCAGCGTCACCAAGAAGCTCGGCCAACGGGCGTGGTGCGCAGACCAGGGTTGCAGCACCGACTGTGCGGTCGATGAATCCAAGCTCAACGTGCTCGGCGGATCGATCGCCCTTGGGCACCCCTTTGCGGCGACCGGCGCGCGCATGGTCACCACCATGGCGAACGAGCTGCACCGGAGCGGAAAAGACTACGCGGTCATCGGGATCTGCGCTGCGGGTGGCTTAGGCGCTGCCGCCGTGATCGAGCGCTACAAAGAAGAAGCTTAGTCTACTTCTTACAGCCCTCGTTGAGCGTCTTCTTCTTAGGCGCCGTGCGGTCGCAGTTTTTCTCTGCCCAGGTGCGCAGGGTGATCAACAACTGATCAGCTAAGCTGCTGCTCTTGCTGAGCTGCTCGGCTCCTCGCCCCATGCCGACTCGGCGGATTCGGCGGAGGTCCGAGAAGCGCATCTTGAGCACCGTGCGCAGCGTGGTCACCGCCGAGGTGGCCGCTGCATCGCGTGCATCGGCGGTCAGCAAGATGGGCATCGGCGAGAGCTTAGAGAGCAAGGGTAGCACCGAGAGCTCCTTGGCCTTGAGCGTCGGCGAGAGCCACAGCAACCCCTTGATACCATCGCTTCGAGTGCCGGCGTAATCGATCGCCGAGACACCAGCCGTTAGGCTGCTGATCAGATAGATGCGCTCGCGGTCCACGCCGGGTTGTTTGAGCGCCCATTTGAGCGCGGCTTGGATCGTGCTTGAGCCCTTGGCAGCAGGGGCGGGTAGGCTGAGGACAAGGCGATTAAAGCCGCCGGAGCCGAGCGCTTTAACTAAGGGCTCAAATTCAGCGGGTTTGTGCCGATGTTCGGAGAGCATAACCGCCAGAGGGTGTAAGCCTTGGCGCACCAAGTCACCCGACTTGGGGGCGGGCTTAAAATAAACGGATTGCGCACCCACTTGGGGGACATGAATCCGCTGTGCGGGGCCGAGGCTGGCCAAAAGAATGATCGTCGCAAGGCTCATAACCCTGAACAAACCTGAAACCTGAGCCGAAGCAAGGGAAGACCGCTTTTAAAGCTCTTGGGAGTCTCGTTGAACCGTCTCGCCTTCTGGCTCTTGTTCTTTTCACTCAATGCGTGGGCGCAGCCCTCCACGCTGAGCGTCTTGCCTTTGCTCGCTCAGGCTGACGACGCTGAGGATGAAGAAGAGTTCGAGGACGACGAAGAGGGCGACGACGACGAAGACGCTGACGACGAAGAGGGCGATGAGGCTGAAGACGCCGAAGCACGTCGTGGCCCTATCGTCGGTCCTCGGCGGACGGTCGTGTACCTCGTCAAGGACGGCGACACGCTCTGGGATTTGAGCGATCGCTTCTTAGCGAACCCTTGGTACTGGAAGAAGATCTGGGCGGCGAATCCCTTCATTGAGAACCCGCACTGGATCTATCCGGGACAAAAGCTTGCCTTCGTCGCCGTCGGTGAAGACGGCGCTGAGGTTCGGCCCGCCACCGCAGCCGAGATCGCTCGCGCGGAGAAGAAGGGTCTGAACGAGGAGGGCGAAGCGGTCCTCGAAGACGATGATGAAGACGAGGCCGACGAGGGCGGCGACGATGAGATCTTTGAGGACTCTGCGGACGCCCCGACCAGGCGTAAGGGCACGACCAAACGAGTCGATCTGTTTGACTATATGGATCCGTACCTCGGGTTCAAACGCTCCCAGCTCGTCGGTAAGGCGCCCAGCGCTGTGCGGGCGATCAAGCGTCGGGGCGAACTCAACCTGCGCTTATCGCACTTCTTGATCCCCGCTGAAGATGCTCCCGAGACCGGTCGTGTGGTGGGCTCTCATGAAGACCATCTGCTCTTCGCCAATCATCAAGAAGTTCAGGTTCGCTTTAACGATCCCGAGGAGCTTCCGCTCGCCGGAACGCGGCTGGGTGTCTTTCGGAAGACCCGGGCTCTGCGCGACCCAGCGAATGGTGAGATTCTAGGCGTTGTCGCCCAGCGCGTCGCCGCCTTTGACGTCTTTGAGACCGACGGCGAGGGCAACGCACTGGGTAAGATCGATAAGGCCTTAGACGGCGTCGAGCGAGGCGACCTAGTAGGGCCCTATAATGATGTCCCCATCAATCGCCTGCCCAATGTTGCCAACACCGCCGACGCCGATGGGCGCGTGATCGGTGGCATGGTCCAAACCCTGACCCACTTCGGCGAGTATCACGTCGTCTTCGTCGACCTCGGCGAAGAGGATGAGCTGGCGGTCGGCAACTCGTTGCTGGTTGAACGTGCCAAGGACCCGGTCGAGGGTACCAACCTTCCGCTCCCCGTGATGGTCGGTGAGCTTCGTGTGCTGTCGGTTCAAAAGAAGGCTGCGGTCGCCTTAGTGCTCTTCTCAACCCGCACCATCTTACCGGGTGACAAGGTCATCATGCTGGGTCCTGAAGAAGAGTAGGCTAAGCCCACTCGGCCGCGAGGCGATGCAGCTTAGCGCTGAGCGCTTGTTCATCCAAGCCGATCACTTGTCCCTCGCGGACGCGCTCTTTGCCGCTCACCCAGACACCATGAATCGCTCGATCGGTCATCGAGTGCACCAGGTTCTTTTCGAGCGCATGCACCGGCAACATGCTCATGTCGTCTAGGCTGATCAGGCTAAAGTCCGCTGCGTAGCCAGCCTTGAGCTGCCCGATAGGGAGCCGCAAAAGCCGCCCTCCATGCTCTGTGCCTAAGGCAAAAGCGGTCTCGGCGGTCATCGCAGCGCCATCGGTCGCGTCGACCTTTTGCAGCAGCACCGCTGAGCGGCACTCGTCATACACTGAGTGGCGACTGTTGGTGCAGCCGCCGTCTGTGCCTAAGCCGACGGTGAGACCCTGCTTGAGGTACTCCCGAACCGGGGTGACGCCGTCCCCGAGAAACATATTGCTCGCCGGGCAGTGTGCGATGCTTGCGCCGGCTTTTGCGATGGCGTGAATCTCTTGGTCCCCAAGCCAGATCGCGTGCACCAAAACGGTGCGCTCGTTGAGTCCGTCAATCGCTGCGAGGTGATCGGCTGGACCCATTCCCCATTGCTCGAGCGCTTCGTCGCGTTGATAGGACTCTTCGGCTAAGTGGGTGTGGCAGGGGCTGTCCCACTCTTTAGCCAGCGCAACGCCAGCTTGGATCATCTCGGTGCTGGCTCCGTGCAAGCTGTGCGGCGCCGGTTGGATGCTGAGCAGGGGGTTTGAGCGCACCTCATCGCGTAAGATCCGGCTGCGCTTCACCGCCTCATCAACCGACTCGCGAAAGGACTCGGGCGCGCCGTCCCAGTCGTACATGGTGCGGGCCAAAACGCAGCGTATCCCAAGCTCCTCGGCAGCTTGCAAAACGGCGCGGTCGTTGGCGAGCCCTCCTGCGTGAACATAGAAGAAGTCGCAGACCGTTGTGGTGCCGCTGCGCAACATCTCTGCGAACGCTAGGGTGGCGCCCAAATGGATGGCTTCTGGTCCGAGGTGGGCGCCATATTTGTAGAGCCCACGGGCTCGCCACTCCAAAAAGGGGAGGTCATCGCCGAGGCCTCGCAGTAGCGCTTGAAAGCTGTGGTTGTGAACGTTGACGCCGCCCGGGATAAGCGCCGAGTTGCCATGGTCGATCACACGGTCGCCCGCCGCCGGCTCGGCGCAGAGCTCAACGATCGCGCCCGACGCATCGACGCGCAGGCAGCCGGGGTCGTGATCGGCTCCGAAATGGAGAAGGCGTGCTGCTCGGTGGGCGGTGATCATCGGGTGCCTTGGGCGATGAACTGTAAGCCGCGCTGCGGCGCATGAAGTCGCTGAAACAAGGCGGAGGCGTTGGGGAGCGGCAGCCACCAGGGGCGGGCGAGCGCGCCGGGCTTAAAGCTGCCTTGCTCTGCGATGCCGAGCATCTCTGCGGGGATGGTGGTGATCCCAGCCAAGGCCTCGTCGACGGTCAAACCAAAGCCTGAGATCGCCAACGAGCCTGCGGTGACCACGTCGTAGAGGTATGAGGAGCCAGGATTCAGATCCGTCGACACGGCAAAGCGGACGCCCGCTTGGCGCATCGTCTCAACGGGAGGGCGCACGCCGCAGCCCGTTTGCAGCCAAGCGCCAGGTAGAAGATTGGCAGCCACGCCTGCGCTCGTCATCGCTGCGAGATCTTCTGGGCTGGCGAACTCTAGATGTTCGGCAGAGACCGCACCGTAGCGCGCAGCCAAGCCGGCTGCGCCTGAGGCGCTGAGCTGGTCGGCGTGAACGTGGATGCGCATCCCCAAGCGCTGGGCCTGAGCGAGCATCAGCTCAGCTTCAGCCGCGCCGAAGGCACCGTGCTCAACGAAGACGTCAAAGCCGAAGCCAAGCTCGGCGGCTTGCGGGATGAGCTGACTGGCAAAGGCTCTCGCCACCGCCATCGGATCGCTTCCTTTGGGCGGCACATGCGCCAAGAGAGTTGGAAAGACCTGGAGAGGCGCGAGACTGCGCAAACGATCCAAGATCATCATCAGCCGGCGCTCGCCATCGAGGGTGAGCCCGTATCCCGTTTTGACCTCGACGGCTGCGACGCCCAGATGCATCGCGTGCTGGACACGCTGCAGCGCCGTCCGGATCAGCACATCATCGTGGGCTTGGTCGGTGGCTGCCACGGTCGCGTGGATGCCACCGCCGGATGCCAGCCTTTGCTCGTAGCTCTCACCGCGTGAGCGGCTGTCGTATTCTTCGCTTCGGTCACCGCCAAAGAGGAGGTGGGTGTGCGCATCGATCGGAGCCGGCATCAGCATGCCGCCGCCTAAGTCTCGCTGCGCGTCCAAACCCTCGGGCGGCGCGCCCTCACCAAAGGCTTCGATGCGTCCATCGGCTAGAACGATCCAGGCGTCGAGCAGTGGAGCGCTCCCTGGCTGGTGATACAGCGCGCCGATCTGTCGCAGCAGGAGTCGCCCCTGGTAGGGGATAGGTTCGACCTTCAAGTGTCGAGCATCGGGATCTTAACGCCCCGCTCTCTAGCGGTCTGCTGAGCCTTCTCGTAGCCCGCATCGACATGCCGAGCCACGCCCATACCGGGGTCGGAGGTCAGCACGCGCTGGATGCGTTCTGCCGCGCCGTGCGTGCCGTCGGCGACGATCACCATACCGGCATGAAGACTGTAGCCAATGCCGACGCCGCCGCCGTTGTGAACCGAGACCCAGCTCGCTCCATTAACCGCGTTGATCATGGCGTTGAGAATCGGCCAGTCAGCCACTGCGTCCGAGCCGTCTTTCATGGCTTCTGTCTCTCGGTTGGGGCTCGCCACCGAGCCGCAGTCGAGGTGATCTCGACCGATCACGATCGGGGCTTTCACTTTACCGGTTCGCACCAGGTCATTGAACAACAAGCCTGCGCGGACGCGCTCGCCGTAACTCAGCCAGCAGATCCGAGCCGGGAGCCCTTGGAAGTGAATCTTCTCGCCAGCCATCTTGAGCCAGCGCACCATGTTGGTCTTCTCCGGAAAGAGATCCATGAGGGCTTCATCGGTCACCCGAATATCGTCAGGGTCGCCGCTCAGCGCGACCCAGCGAAAGGGGCCGGAGCCTTCGCAAAATAGCTGGCGGATGTACGCCGGGACAAAGCCCTGGTAATCAAAGGCGTTCTCGACCCCGAAGTCTTGAGCGCCCGCTCGTAAGTTGTTGCCATAGTCAAAGACATGACTGCCTTGTGCCTTGAACTGGAGCATGCCGCGTACATGCTGCGCCATGCTCTCGCCGACCGCTTGAAGATAACCGGCCTTGTCCTCGACTCGCTGCCGCTCGGCTTGCTCCATGGTCATCCCGGCGGGGATGTAGCCAACCAGAGGGTCGTGCGCCGAGGTCTGGTCGCTCACGAGCTCGGCTTCGAGCCCACGCTTCGCCAGCTCTGGAATGAGCTCAGACGAGTTCCCCAGCAAGCCGACGCTCAGCGCAGTCTCGGTGAGTTTTGCGTCCATGACCCATTTGATCGCTTCATCAATATCGGCGGTCCAACGATCCAAGTAGCGATGCTCGATCCGGCGCTCAATTCGGCTCTGGTCGATCTCGATCGCCAGGCAGACCCCGCCGAGCATCGTCGCCGCCAAGGGTTGTGCGCCGCCCATACCGCCCAAACCGGCGGTTAGAAAAAGCTTTCCAGCTAGGCTGCCATCACTACCAAAGTGCTGACGAGCAGCCTCGGCGAGGGTCTCGTAGGTGCCTTGCAGAATACCTTGAGTGCCGATGTAGATCCATGAACCGGCGGTCATCTGACCGTACATCATCAGCCCTTGGGCATCGAGCTCATCAAAATGTTCCCAGTTGGCCAACTGGGAACATTTTGATGAGCTCGATGCCCAAGGGCTGATGATGTACGGTCAGATGACCGCCGGTTCA
>JBDQPD010000103.1:0-12638 GCA_040260805.1 Myxococcota bacterium
AGCTTCGGCCTTTGCCTTCGCAGCTTTCTCAGCCGCTTTTTTCTTCGCTGACTTTCTTTTCGACTTCCGCTTCTTTTTTGACTTCCGCTTTTTCTTGCGCTTCTTCCGCTTTTTCCGGCGCTTACGGCGTTTCTTTCGGCGCTTCTTTTTACGCTGAGCGATCAACTCACCGCCGGTCGCCTCTTGCAACTGGCTTGTTGTCGAAGCCGTCGCCTCCGGGCTGGCGGGACCGATTCCGATCAGCGCGATGATGAGTGCAAGGATGAGTGCGCGCATGGGTTCCCAATCTAGAAATCGATAGACGCCGCACGTGGCGACGTTGTAAGTGTAGTTAACCGGGTTTAGCGGTGTCAATGGGGGCAAGTCTCCTTGACCCACGAGCCGTGTCATGATTGGCTTTTCAAGGAGCGATCGACGATGTCACCACAACTCATCACAGCGACACCCAAGGCTTTGGATCATTTGAAGGGCTTGCTCGCGTCGGAAGAGGCGGACGCAACGGGTGTACGGTTGGGCGTCAAAGGCGGCGGATGTAGCGGCCTTTCGTACCTGCTGGAGTTCGGCATCGAGCGCGAGGGTGACAACATCGTCGAAGCCCAAGGGGTCCGCTTTTATTTAGACCGTAAGTCGAGCATCTACCTCAAAGGGGTCCAACTCGACTACGACGCGGGCCTTGAAGGCCGTGGGTTTGTCTTCGGTAACCCGAACGCAACCAATACCTGTGGCTGCGGTGAGTCCTTTTCAATCTAGCGTCGCAACACTGCGACCTGGTGTTGGAGATCAACTGCTCCAGCTGCGCAGGTCCGGTTCCGTTTGGCGTCAAGCGGACATCGCCCGCATCGACTTGTCTGGAGCCGATGCCGCTCAGTGGCTTCATGGACAATGCAGCCAGAGCATCGTGGACATGACCCCCGGTCAGGGGCGGTTTGCGACCTTGCTCGACCCTAGAGGTAAGCTCCTCAACACCTTTGAGGTGCTCTGTAGCTCCAGCGGCTTTATTCTTTTGGTGGACTCCACTCAGGCAGATGCGCTCATCGAGCGCTTCGAGAACTTTATCTTCTCAGAAGATGTCCAGGTCAGACTGATCGCTAACGCTCTCGAGTGTCTATGGGTCCAAGGAAGCGCCGCAGAAGAAGCGCTTCATAAGTTAGACGCATGGCAACCCTTAGCTCTGGATGATCGAAGCTGGCTTGAGCATCATGACTTGGTCTGGCGACGAGCGACACGAACTGGTGAAGCGGGCGTTGCGGTCGTTGGTCCTTCTGAACCGGTAGAGTTGATCCATGATGAGTTACTCTACGTGGCGAAAGGTTCGCTGCTGCCCATGGGCGACCAAGCGGCTTTGATCGCTCGACTCGAAGCAGGACTCGCTGAGTTTGGTCGAGAGCTGAGCACGAAAGAGATTTTGCCCGAGACGCCATGGATGGAGCTCGGCTATCGACCGGGTAAGGGGTGTTTCACGGGTCAAGAGATCGTTGAGCGACTCCGTATGAAGGGCAGCCCCAAGCTGGCTCTGGTCGCGCTTGTGGGGGACGAGTCCATGCCCACACCTGAGCTGGGCTCAGTCGTTCGTATCGAGGGCAAAAACGAGGGGGTTTTTCGCGCGAGTGTCCACTCCCCAAGTTTAGGTGGACGATTGAACTATGCGCTGTTGAAGCGTCGGCATCGAGAGCCCGGTGCTCAGCTCAACGTCGAGGTGGACGGTTCGATGTACCCGGTGGTGCTCCACTGGCTGCCTCCGGTCGCCCACCGTCGTGAGCGGGTTCTTGTTGACCAGCTCTATGAACAAGCGCTTCAGCGCTTCACCCAAGATCAAGATGAGCGCGACGCCGAGGTCATTCGGCTGCTGAGCCGAGCTCATCAACTCGATCCAAGCCATCAAGATACCTTGGAGTTGTTAGGCGTCGCTTTGCACCGGCGCGGAGAACGTGGTCGGGCGATTGAGTTGATGCTCGCTTTGGTCGAGGGGGACCCGAAATCAATCATGGGCTGGAGTAATTTGAGCCGATTCTATGCTGAAGAAGGACGAATCGAAGAGGCTGAGGAAGCCCAGGGCAAGGCGACGCTGATCTCGTTTCAAAGGGACATGGCGGATCGGCGAGCGGCTGCTCAGAATATAGAACGTGCCCAAGCTGAAAAAGTGGAACGGCATCGCCGCATGGAGATGTTCCGTGAAGTGCTCGAGTTCGACCCGGATGATTTGGTCGCCTTATTCGGTCTAGGAAAAGCCTTCGCTGAAGAAGATCAGCCCGCCGATGCTGTAGAACCGCTGAGTCGAGCGGTCACCGTCAAGCCGGATTACGCAGCCGCATGGCTGGAGCTTGGTCGTTGCCAGGAGAAGGTCGGCCAAACGGAGGCTGCGCAGACCAGCTACGAGTCGGGAATCGCCGTCGCCGCAAGGCGAGGGGAGTTGATGCCGATGCGAGCGATGGAGCGCCGTTTAGCCGCTCTGAGGACGCCAGCCGTTTAGCGCCCGCTCCACCATATCGAGTCGATCCTGCCCCCAGAACATCACATCACCAACAAAGAACGTGGGTGCGCCACAGGCTCCGCGTTTGAGGGCTTCGTCAGTATGGCTAAAGAGCATCTGTTTGACCGCTGGGTTCTGCGTACCTTGAAGCAACGATTGAGCGTCTAGCCCCACGTCCTCTAAGACCTCTCCCAGCACACCCGGATCGCTGATGTCTCGGCCGTCGCCCCAGTAGGCTACGTAGATCTGGCGGCAGGCTTTGGCGTGGTCCGGTCCCTCGAGCTGAAGCATCACCCTGAGCGGTAAAATAGCGTTTAAGGGAAAGATGCTTGGCCAGCGAAAGGGCAGGCGCCTAAGCTCGGACCAGCGCTGCATGTCCCGAAGGTAATACATCCGTTTATTTTCGCTCGCTTCGAGCACGGGTGGTCCGGTCAAGCCCAGGTCTTTAAAGAGTCCGCCAAAGAGAAAGGGTTTCCAGACCAGCTCTGCGTTGCAGCGCGCCGCAACCAGCTGGACCTCCTCGACCGCCATGTAGGCGTAGGGCGATGAGAAGTCATAAAAATACTCGAGTGTTTTAGCGCTGTTCATTGTGCGTCATTCGTCTTTTGGTTGAAGTCAAAGGCGGCGAGAAGTTCTGGGTCCGCCTTCCAGCCATTAGCTGCTTGTCCGACCATCTCGATGCGATCTTGGCCAAAGAACAATTCACCCTCGACGATGAAGGTGGGCACCCCAAAGACTCCAAGTTCGACCGCATCATGGGTGCGCTGACGAAGGTCGTCTTTGATCTCTGCGCTGATGCTCTTTGCAGCGATCGCAGGCGCGTCCAGACCCAAGCCCTCAAGGCAGCTCGACAACACAGTCGTGTCGCTAATATCTGCGCCTTCGGACCAATACAGCGCGTAGAACGCATGGACGACTTCGATAGCCGACTCACTCGGCGTCGCCAGCAGATAACGCAAGGCTTCGACCGTGCGGTTTGGATGCCGCAGCGGAGCGGCTAGGGGAGCCTCAAGCCAGCTCGCCCAGCGCAAGAGATCTAAGCGGTTGTGACGAGCCTTTGCCGGGCTCAGGGTCGTGCTCATATTCTGCGGCTGCTCCAGCGCACGAAAAATACCCCCGAGCAGCACCGGTCTGAGACGGACCTCACAGGTGGTGTGCGCCGAGAGTTCGCTGAGCCTGGTGGAGGCTAGATAAGCGTAGGGACAGGCGAAGTCGAAGTAGAAATCAATCACCTTTGAGCTGGTCATGAGAACCTCTAAAACAGAGCTTTAGCAGCTCGTTGCACCACTCGGTCCAAGCAGCCTTCTTTGAACGGAGAGGTCAGACCTGCTTGATGAACCAAGGTCTGAAAAGGCGCATTTCCGCCGAGCTTACACAGCGCAACGTAGCGCTCTAGCGCGGCGGCTTGGTCCTCCTCGCACGCGAGCCAGAACTGCATGGCGCAGGTCTGCGCCAGGGTGTAATCGATGTAGTAAAACGGCATGCCAAAGTAATGCCCTTGGAACTGCCAGCGTCCGCCCTTAGCCGCATAACCGATATCGCCCCAGTCCAGATCGGGCATGTATTTAGCCTCCATCGAGCGCCACATCTCATGTCGCTCGGCGGGGGTCGCCATCGGGTTATCGTAGACTAGGTGCTGGAAATGATCACCAGCGACTCCATAGGGGAGGAAGGCGAGCGCGCCCGCAAGGTGATTCCAGCGAAAGGCGTCGGCTTCGTCACCAAAGAACTTATCCATCTGGGGATACGTCAGGAACTCGAGCGACATCGAATGGATCTCGGCGGCATCGTAGCTGGGCCAGACGCAATCGAGCAGACGGTCATCGCTCGATGAAAACCCTTGAAAAGCGTGACCGATCTCATGCGTGAAGACCCGAACATCTCCATCAGTTCCGTTAAAGTTAGCGAAGACAAAGGGCACGCCGTAGTCGGCGAAATAGGTGCAGAATCCACCGCCTGCTTTGCCCTCGCGAGTCTTCAGATCAAGCAGGTCACGACGCACCATCATGGCGAAGAATTCGCCGATGCGTGGGTCGACCTCGTCGAACATCAACTGGGCTTGTTTGAGCATCCAGTCGTGGTCACCATGAGGCTTGGGGTTGCCATCGGGAGCATAGAGCCCGGCGTCCCACCCCATGACCTTATCGATGCCCAGACGGTCTGCTTGAAGCGACCGGAGCTTTTGAATCAGCGGGACCACTTGCTTGAGGACCTCGCCGCGATAGGTCGCCACGTCGTTACGCGTGTAGTCAATGCGCTGCATTCGGCGATAGCCAAGCTCGATGAAGTTTTCACAGCCCATCTTCAGCGCCATGCCGTGGCGCAGCGCAACCAGCTCATCGAAGATCCGGTCGACTTCAGCGCCATTGGCTTCCATAAAACCATAAGTCGCTGAGACCGCTGCGTGACGCGTCGTGCGATCGGTGTCGGTTGAGTACTTGCGAAGCCCAGCGAGGTTGAGCGTTTCACCGCGAAACGGGATCTTCGCTGAGGCGATCAGCTTGGTGTATTCCGTGCTCAGCTTACTCTCGGCGACCAGGTCGCTTTCGATGCATGGGTCAAAGGTCGAGACATCGTTCGCCCAGACCGCAAAGGCATGGCTGCCGAGCTGTTCTTCGAGGTCGGCTCGGTGAGGCGAGGCGAGTAGGCGCTTTTGGAAGTCGACCTCCATGCTCGTCACGGTGGGGCGAATCTCGCTGTGCCGAGTCTTCGAGGCGACCGCGCTGTCGCTCGTCGTGTTTTGGGCAAAGCGTGCGCCGACCAGGGCTTCCCAAGTGCCAAAGTTACGCCGAAGGCCATCCCAGCGGCGAACAACGGCTAGCCGATCTTGGCTTCCGGGCGCTCGGTCAAAGTCTTTGTTGAGTTCATCATAAGCATTGGCGATCGCATCGAGATCAGGCTCGGCTGCTTGCATCTGTGGGTATCGAGTTTCCATCACGTGACTCCTCATGGCGTAGTGTATTTCATGTTGCCGTCAAACTGTCGATGCTCTGCCGCTTTCAAATGATCTCGACTCGATAAAGCAAGAGACAGATAAGCTGCAGCTAGATCCACCTAGGGACTCGACAGACCGTGCGCACCGACTCTCGCAGCGTCGAGGGTGTTCGAGCGTATGCCAATCGACGAGGTTGAAGGAGTCGCTGTGCTCAAGCTTCAGGCTGATGGGGTGACCAAGAAAGATTGAGTGGCGTGGGAAGCCGCAGTGGTAAGCGCAGCCGATGGTCGCAGCCGACTCAGGACAAGCGACGGCGACGATCGAGTCTGTCGTGGGGCTTGCGGGCGACGGAAACTAGTGCACTCGGCTCTTGTGCGGTAGCTCCGCCACGATCTGAGCTTCTCGCTGGGCGAGCGTCGTGAGGCGCTCTTTGGCGAGCTCTGGGCTGCTGACTCGACCAGCCAGCCGCACGAAGAACATGTAGTGACCGGCTTCGGTCTCCATCAGGTCTCGGCAGAAGGTCGCTAGCTCCTCATCAGGATGGTGCTCGCTGATGATCTTGAGCCGCTCAGTGCTGCGGGCCTCAATGAGCGCAGCGACCAGCAACCGGTCGACCAGACTGTTCTCGGCGTCTTGACCGGCTGCTTTGATCAGCTGAGCGGCGTACGGGTCCTTGCCGCCGCGATCTAAGGTCCAGCCGCGTTTGCTCAGGTGCTCACAGCAGCTCTGAAAATGGTCCAGCTCTTCGCTCGCAAAGCGAGCGAGCTCAGTGACCACATCGATATCTTTGGCAAAGGCTTGGGTTAGACTCAAAGCGTTGAGCGCAGCCTTCTTCTCGCATTGCGCGTGGTCTGACAACAACGCGGCAGGGTCTTTGAGGGCTTCGTGGATCCAAGCCGGATCCGTATCGCTGGCTAAACAGAGCATGGTCGATTCGATCCCGAGTTTGGACGCTGACGTCTTAGCGATCGCTCGCCAAGGCCGCAAGGCGAGCGTCGGGCTGAGGTTGGAGCGGCAAATCGATTACAGGCGAATCTGAGGCTTCGGATTTTGAGCCTGTGTGTTGCGTGGAACAATTGAATTGGATAACTCTGGGATAACTCGATGTATCAAGTTTTTATAATAGGTTGCGACTTGTCATAATCTTCCTTATCGGGCGCACGCCGCCCGGGCGGTGGTGGTCGCCCATCTGCCCACGCCGGGTCGTGTGCCGCCTCCCAAGACCACGCTCTAAGTGCGATACCTGTGCGCGCTTCTTTATCTTGGGCTATATGTTCGCTGTCTTTGGACCCATATGGAGAAATCATGTCCACTTCGCGCTCGCTGCTGATCCTATTGTCCTTCACTTTCGCTGCAGCCTGTAGCCCCGAGACTGAGAGCAACCCGGCGTCTAACGATGCGGGCAACCCAGGCGGCGCAACGCTCTGCGAACCGGGCTCGGCTCAGGATTGCGATTCGGCCGCTTGCCCTGATGGCAGCTCAGCACAACGGACGTGTTCCGCTGACGGTTCAGCATATGGCAGTTGTGCCTGTCCTGAAACGCCTTCGGACTGTCCGCAGGCTGACCATTTCCTTGATGTATCCGCTGCCCCAGGTCCCGACGAGAACGGCTTGATGCCCGAACTCAGCGTCGAGTGCACCGAAACCGAAGTCCGAGTGACAACCAATGACATCCCGCATTACACGTTCTTGGCGCTGACCCCGAATGCGCTCGTCGAGAACCGGGTCACGCACGTTTTCCCGCGATACCCAGAGGTGGCGGCGCAGCCTTCACGGATCAACGAGGGCTTTCCGCAGCTTGGCAGCGCTGGAGTGACCAACACCGGTTTATCGCTCAATGCAGCCTCTGAAGGACCAAACCCCGACCCTTACGGCGACCCGATCGCTGCGGGTATTTTGGACCCTTGTGGTGGTCACACGGGTATGGATTATCACAACCACACGATCATCGAAAAATGCTTTAGTTCGAGTGGTTTAGTCGCAGAGCCGTGGAACAATCCGGACCCTGACGCCAGCCAACCGTCGCCTGTGCTCGGTTACGCTCTGGATGGGTTCCCGGTCTACGGTAACCGCGGCTGCGCTGACGAAGCCTGCACTCGACTCATCGCGTTCAAATCGAGCTGGGAGATGCAAGAACCCATGGCGGGAACTTTGGGTTGCCAAGACACCAGCGAATGCAACAACGCAGCCGCTTGCGACGACAACGATCCGCGGAACAATGCAGGTAATGATTGCCACGTCTGCGCGCTGACCGTCGTTGACGGAGTGGAGACCAACGCGTGCATCCCGAAAGATTACTCGTGGGACACGAACGCTTACGTCGCCAAAGAGGGCGAGACGTATCTCGACGAGTGCAATGGCCGTGTACAGCCCGACGGCAGCTACGGTTACCACATCACGGAGACCTTCCCCTACTGGGCTGGCTGCTTTAGCGGCACCGCAACCAACGCACGTGTGGGTAATGGCGGCGGTGGTGGCGGCGGTGGACAAGCGCCACAAGAAGCTGTCGACGCATGCGCGGGGCTCGCCGCAGGTGACGCTTGCTGTTTTGAGGGGCGCGGCGGTCGTCAGGTTCGTGGAGTCTGCGGTGACACGGCGAATGGTTTAGCCTGCCGTCCTGGGTGATCAAATCGCTTGAACAGTCGCAGCACACCGATCGTATTGCTCTGCGCGCTGGCGAGCTGCAGCGCTGCGGATCAAGATGGCTTAGAGGCGGGGCCAGCGCATCTTATCTTGGGCGATATGTTGAGTTACTCGCTCGACTGGGATCGGACCGGCGTGACGTTCAATGAAGGTGGCGACTCTTGGAGCGCAACGAACAATCTCGGTCTTGAGTTTCAGATCGATCGTGGGTTCGTGGTCAGTAATCGAATGGAGCTACTGCCTTGCTTTTGGCCGCCGCCTGAAGGGGACGCTGGCGTCGGAGATCTGGCGCTTAGAGCGCTGAGTTGGATCACTGGGGCTCGCGCACACGCGGGACACAGCGGGGATCCACCGAACACCACGCGCACACGCAACTGGGCGGAGCCGATTCATAAAGGTTTGGCGGTCGGTCACAGCGCGCACGAGACATCTGCGGAAGCCTACTGCCAATTCAGTTATGCGATCGCTCGTGCAGACATAGCGACCATCGATCGACCCGATGAGCCGTCGTTGATTGGCTCTTCTTTGACCCTTTCAGGGCGTTGGCGCTCGTCTCCGGACCAGCCTTGGCTTGCGTTTGATTGGGAGACCGCTTTGCCCTGGGGTGTTTTATGGGATTTTGTATGGCTTGATTCGACGCGAAATCAGAACGATGCGCTGGTTACGGTGACCGTGACTCGGCCGCTTCTGGGTATCTTAACCGACCTAAACCCCGCCACGCAGAGCGTCGAAGTGCTCGGAAACAAAGCCGTTCAAAATATGGTTGAAGGCATGCGAGTGACGCTTGAACACCGGGGTCAGCTTTGGGGCGCCCAGGCGAACTGACCGAGCACGCTTAGCCGAGTCCCCTAGCCTCTGGACTCGCCTAAAGGTGGGATCCCGCATCGGCAGAGCGATGGTGCATGAGCTCACGAAGGAGCGTCTGGTTGCGGTTGGCGCTGCGGAGCTGGCGCGACAAGCCGATGGCGGCGGTGCGCCAGAAGCGAAGCGCAAAGTCTTGGTCCTCTTCAAGCAGCTCGGCGAGCTCGTCGAACTCGATGCGCAGGGTCGACACTGGCTCGATGGCTTGGACCGTCGCGCTTCGTTCCGATCGCTCGATCAACGCGTTGAGTCCAACGTAGGTGCCTCGTCCCATCTCTGCGATCTCTTCGTCGTCGTGGCTGTGCGGTGCGTTCTTGAGCACACGAACCGTACCGGACGTGATGATGTACATGGCGCTGCCGGGATCACCCTCGCGCATGATGATGCCGCCGCTGTTGAAGCTCTGCTTCTCAGCGATCATCGCCAGCTCTTTACGATCGTCGGAGGTCAGGTCGGCAAACAGACGAACAGCCTCGATGCCGGATAGATTAGGATGACTCATCGATTTCTCCTCAAAGTCGGTCGGCGTCTCGCCGCCACGTTTGCCTCACAGGCGTTGAAGCCCGGCTATGCAGAATCTTGGATTGCGTCAATGGCATCAAGCGCAGAGTCGCGAATTCGCCGATCCTCATCACTCTCAGGTGCCACGTAATTCACATCAGACAAGGTGCCGCAGGCTGCTAAGACTTCATCCCCACGGGTGTGCCTGATATAGCATTGGATACCCTTGGCACGCAGGATATCTTGGAAGGCCACCGCTTCAGCTCGGGTGCCGCGTTGGTAACGAGATCCAGGGTGCGGATTAAAAGGAATCAGATTCACCATGCAGCGCACAGGGGCCACCAGCTTAGCCAGCGCCCGGGCGTCGTCTAGGGAGTCGTTCAACCCTTTCATCAGCACATATTCAAAGGTGATGCGCCGCCGGGCGGCGAGCGGGAACTCCTGACAAGCCTTGATCAAAGCCGCAATATTCCAGCGCTTGTTGATCGGCATGATCTGGTCGCGCACCTTATCGTTGCTCGCGTTGAGGCTAATGGCGATCTGAATCGGGTCGTCCGCTTTCGCTAGCTTTTTGAGTCCCGGAATTAGCCCGCTCGTGGACACAGTCACTCGGCGAGTGGACAGTCCAAAACCGCTGTCATGGCAGAGCATATTGATCGCCGGTAAAACACCCCTCAAATTGTGCAGGGGCTCGCCCATACCCATGAACACAATATTGGTGATCTTGAGGCCGTCTTCAGCCACATCACGAGCCACCTCAGAGACCTGACTGATGATCTCGGCAGGGCTCAAGCTTCGAATTAAGCCCGAGCGTCCGGTGAGGCAAAACGAGCAGCCCATGGCACATCCGACCTGGCTCGAGATACACAAAGCGTTGCGCTTGTCGGAGCTTGCCGAGGGAATGAACACCGACTCGATCATCTCGCCGCCAAGCCCTTTGAAACGGTACTTACGGGTGCCGTCTGATGCGACGTGACGCTGGTCGAGTTCGACGTTGTCGATCCGTGCGACCTGCTCGAGCCGCTGTCTGAGCTTCTTTGAAAGGTCCGTCATCTCATCAAAGCTACGAGCCCCCCGCCCGTGCATCCACATCGATATCTGATGCGTGCGAAATCGCTTCTCACCCAAATCTTCGGTGATCCATTTCTCGAGGTCCGCATAAGCGAGACCACGCAGCTCTTGCCGTTTGTCCTCGCTCATTCTTCCTCCGCAGGCACAGGCGCTTTAGGGTCGCCAGCCAGGATACGAACTTCTTGGCGTTTGTAGAAGTTGTCCTTGGGCTCCATGGTCTTGGCGAGCCGAATGAAGCGCAAGGCCGAGGCTTGGCGCTGGCGACGAAAGCAGATTTCAGCGAGGGTATCGAGTGTTTTGGGGCTGGGTCGAATGACCAGCGAGCGCCGGGCTAGCCCTTCTGCCTCTTCAAGGTCCTGAGGTCGATGAAGCGCCAACATGTAGGCTAGATTATTTAGGCTCTCTGGGTTGTCTCCGTCGACCCGCAGGGCGTTGCGGAGCGATCCAATCGCCTCGGGGATGTTCTTGAGTTCGTCTTCGATCGCAGCGAGCCGAACCCAGGCTTGAAGATTGTCCGGTGCTTGGAGAACGGCTTCGGCGAGCAGTCGGCGTTTTCGGCGCAGATCGGTCTCAAAACGGGTGCCGACCAAAGCGGCGATTAATCCCTGAGCAAAGGTGTCGTCTGATCGCGCAGGTTGAGCCAGAAGCTCTCGCGCTCTCATCTGTACCTTGACGCGGTGGGCGCGCAAGCCGGTCAGCAGGAGGTCTTCGTCGGCACGAAGACTGCGAGCGACCGGTAGGCTGAGTAAAACCGGCAACAGATCGAGCGTATCGGGATGTCGAGCTGCTTGGCTCGTGACGACCGAGAGGTGCGCCGAAGCGTTCTTTCCTCGATGGCGTACGATCGATGCCATGGCGCTGTAGGCCCAGACCAGGTCGAGTCGCTTGGTTCTGCTGGCAACTCGACTCCGAAGAATCCAAAACTCAGGCGTCTTTCCGGCGTCAACGACGTCGGCATAGAGCGCAAGGGTCATGGCCTCTGCGAGGAGGTCCCACTCGTTCTCCTGCGCAAGCCGCAGGCTCAACTGCATGAGCGTCATGAAGGTTGGATTGCTGATAAAAGCGTTGAGCGCGTCTGCCCGCGCAGGAATCTTTTCCGAAATGCTGATGAACAAATCGGAGTGTGGAAAGCGCTTAGATGCCTTGAGCGCGAGGGTGCGACGGGCGTCGCCTTGTGCAGAAAATACGAGCGCTGACCAGACAAAGAATCCGGCGTCAGCGCTATGCTTGAGGAGCCACTCATGACGTTCAGAGCGCTCGGCTCCAGCCGGAAGGTAGCCGATCAATGATGCGCAGGCTTCAAGCTGCTTGAGATCGCAGCCCTGCCTGAGCAAGCGGAGATGCCGCTCACGCTGCTGAGGATCGACCTCTGCTTGGACCGAAGCGGCGATGAGGTCGTCGCTCAATGGCTCGACGGCCCCGGCAATCTTACCAGGCGAAGCGGGCGCCGTGGCACAAGACGAGGTGGTACCGAGCACGCTGACTAAGAGGAGCGCACATCCGACACAACGCCCAAAGGGCTGCTGCGTCTCGCTGGAGGCAGCGATCAGGAAGTGACCTCACTGCCCTTGAAGAACCAGCTGATCTCACGCGCTGCGCTGGTCGGCGAATCCGAACCATGAACGCTGTTCTCGCCGATGCTGTTGGCGTAGAGCTTACGCAGCGTGCCTTCAGCGGCTTCCGCCGGGTTGGTGGCGCCCATGATCTCACGGTTGCTGAGGATAGCGTTCTCGCCCTCAAGCGCCATCAGGACCACGGGGCTCCGGGTCATGAAATCCACAAGCTCACCAAAGAACGGGCGCTCTTTGTGCTCAGCGTAGAAGCCTTCTGCCTCTGCGCGCGACAGCAGCGAGCGACGCATCGCCACCGGGCGAAGGCCTTCGCTCTCAAAGCGGGCGACGATCGCGCCGACGAGGTTGCGCTCTACGGCGTCAGGCTTAATGATGCTTAGTGTACGTTCGACAGTCATAGTCCAAACCTTTACGAGTCTTGACGGTTACGCCTCAAGCATAGAAGCCGCTTCAGGCAGGCGGCGCATACGTCAACGCGGAAAGGACGACAAAGGAAAATGGCTGAAACCGTCATGGCACCCTTAGCTTTGCTGCGTTTTTCCGCTCTTGGGGATGTGGCCAGTGCGCTACGTATCGCTTTTGAGGC
>JBDQPD010000003.1:0-72311 GCA_040260805.1 Myxococcota bacterium
AATTTTAACGCTGTAACGGTACCGTCTTGGGGCCCGTTTGGGTTGAGGGATCTCGTTGATACGGTCTGTTAAACTTAGGGTCTTTGCCTGCAGTCGAGCGAGCAATTTAAACCCTGCTCTGGGGACCACCAAATCAAAAGCGGCCTGAAGGGGAACTCGCTCAACTCGAGTTCCGCTGCTCATTCCGGCCGGAAGGACCAAGTGCTGAACCTCAGAATAACGACTCATATCCCGACGCTGCGCCGAAGCTGGCACGGCGAGGAAGATCAAGGTCGTTAAAACAAGGGCACGCATGCACGCTCGAAGTGCAAATCGCGGACCAACTTTCGATCCCGAACCTAGGATTCGCCGCGTTTGCGCAACTTCTCAACTAAGGTGGTTCGGTTCAAACCCAGCAAGCGAGCGGCCTGATTTCGATTCCCATCGGTGCGCTCAAGCGCTTGATCGATGTAATCGGACTCAATCTGAGACAGCAGCTGGCGCAGCTCGATACCGTCTTGTGGCAGCACGCGAGCGCTCGGCTCGGTCGCTAAAGATTCGGCGATAAGCGGAGCTTGAGGTGCTGGGTCAATGGCTTGCGATGACGTCAAAGGCTCAGCCTTTAAATCAAGCCCTAGATCCGAAGGAACATGGCTCGACTGGACGAGCCCTTGAGCGGCGATAATCACTAGTCGATACACCGTATTTTCAAGCTGACGGACATTTCCTGGCCAATCATGAGCGCATAGAGCGGCCATAACCGAAGCTGAGAAGCCCGTGACCGAGCGTCGAAACTGAGCGTTAGCAGCCTCAAGAAAGTGCAGCACCAACGCGGTGATGTCCTCTCGCCGCTCACGCAGCGGCGGCAGCGAGATCGGGAAGACGTACAAACGGTGGTAAAGATCTTCTCGAAAACAGCCGTCATGGACCATCTGTTGCAAGTGCACATTGGTCGCAGCGACCACGCGAAAGTCAGCGCTTTCCTCTTTATCTGACCCGACAGGTGTGAACTTCTTTTCTTGAAGAACACGTAGCAGTTTTGCCTGCAAATCCAGGGGCATCTCGCCAATTTCATCTAAGAAAATTGTCCCTCGATGAGCCTTCTTAAATCGACCGTCTCGATCTTTTACCGCGCTGGTAAAAGCGCCTTTGACGTGACCAAAGAGTTCGGACTCTAAAAGGTTTGCCGGGATCGCTGCGCAGTTGACCGCAACGAAAGCTTGGCCGCTACGAGGACTGACCGCGTGCACCGCTTTGGCGACCAACTCTTTACCGGTCCCTGATTCACCGAGCAGCAACACCTCGGCGCGCGTATCAGCGACCTGATTGACCAGACGCAGCACCTCTTTCCAGGCAGCCGCTTCGCCGATGATCGCATCTTGTTCCCAAGGGCGACTCTGCAGCGCTTGGATCTCGGGCTGAACGGGCTCTTCACGCATCGATGTCAGCAACTCAGCGCGCTCATCCGCCGCTTCCCCGCGACGCGGTACACCAAGTAAACCCTCGGCCATTGAGGTCAGATCTGATAACTCAAAGGGCTTCTCAATAATCCGAGCACGCGGATACTCAAGGATCTTTAAGCTGGTCGGCTCATCAAAGAACCCCGAGGCGACAATGACCGCTGATTCGCTAGCCTTCGCTGCCTCAAACAACGTTAAACCAGAGCCATCTCGAAGCTCGAGGCTCGTCACCACCAGATCATATGCTTGGTTCGAAATACAACGCTGAGCACTCTTCAAGCTCGCGACTTGAGAGATATGCGCCTTGCGCAGAGGCCGCATCGCTCGATCCATCTTCGAGAGAGTGCGGCGGTCGCTATCGACAATCAGGATTTGCACCAACCCCTCCGGCGCTGGAATTGGTCTGTCAAAATTATGTCACCCCGACAAGCGCTCTCGAAACAAAGCACTCATCACCATCAAAACACGGCGAATTTACGATAAAGCTTTAACTCAGCAGGCTGCGACCCAGCGATTACGACCTGTTTTCTTGGCGCTGTACAAAGCCTGATCGGCTCGCTCAATCGCCGCTCCTGGTGTCTCTTTGGGTTGCAGCTCTGCCAAACCCAAGCTGGTCGTCACCGAGATGGTTTTCCCCTCAAAGACGATCGGTCGACGAGCGATCGCCTGTCGGACTCGCTCTGCGACTCGCTGACCCAAGATCAACGAACAACCAGGCAGGACCAGGATAAACTCTTCTCCGCCGTAGCGAGCGGCAAAATCAGAGCCGCGCATCTCAGCGCGCAAGCGAGCGGCAACCTCGGTCAAGACCGCATCACCACCGCGATGGCCATAGTTATCGTTGCACCGTTTGAAGTGATCAATATCGAGCATAACCACCGTCAAAGGCTCGCCTAGCTGATGCGCTTTCTGCGACGCATCGGCGAGCATAGCGTCCAGAGCGCGGCGGTTGGGAAGCCCAGTCAATTGATCGTTACGAGCTTCTTGCTCACGCTCTTTGAGCTCTTGCTCAAGGCCCGCTATTCGAGTTTGCGCTTTAGCCATCTCTGCGTGGGCAGTGTTGATGCGCTGTTTCATCTCACCCATTCGAGTGGTGAGCGTGCCCGCTCGATTCAGAAGCTTCTCACGCACTTCCGACGAGAGCTCCTCAGCCTCACTGACCTCTTGAATCACCTCATTCACACCCTCAAGGTCGCGGCCCAATTGATCGCCTCCGCCTTGCAGTTCTGCGATCTGGCGAACCAAACCTTCTAGGCTGAGCACCAACTGCTTGCGATCAGCCAGAGTGCTTTTGAGTCGATCTTTGATCGCCTCGCCAACCTCTCGAAGTTGACGCCCTAGCGCCTGATCGGCTGTCTCACCCTCTTTAGGCGCCGCCACCGACGGGAACACCAAGTTCCGGTCAGCATGAGCAGCGGTGCGTAAAGCATCCACGGCGGCGTCGAGCAAAAGCTTGGTGCGCTGCTTGGGCAGCTCCGCATCCTGAGGCGGCTGAGATGAGAATTGACCGTTCTCATAGTCACCTTTGAGTTGCTCTAGAAACGCCATCGCCGCTTCGACGCTGACCAGGCCCGAGGCTTGATTTGTGCGCAGTTCAAGCGCAGCTCGGGCCGCGCTATCTGGCGATGTGCCATTGGCCGCAATTCGCAGCGACATCACCACGAGGTGGTGCAGTACTTCTGGAAGATGCCGCTCACTCACTGTGGATACCACCTCGACACAACTCGGTCCTGCTCGCTCTTGCATGCATGCGCCCGTGAACGGCGTCAAGCCGGCCCCTTGCAGCGCGCTGGAACCATCGCTTGGAGCGTGCTAGCCGAACCCACCTTCGGCGAGACAAAAATGCAACTCAATCCCCAACAGCAAGCGGCTGTCGAGCAGATTGAAGGACCCGTTTTGGTCCTCGCAGGTGCCGGCTCAGGCAAGACCAGGGTGATCACCGAGCGCATTCGCTACATGCTGCGCTCTGGGGTCAACGCTCAATCGATCCTCGCGTTGACCTTTACCAACAAAGCAGCCGCTGAGATGCGCGAACGACTCGGACAAGCCTCAGAAGGCATGAGCCTAGGCACTTTTCATGGGCTTGGGCTGCGGTTGGTCCGCGAATTCCACGATGAGCTAGGCCTTCCAGGCCAGATCAGCATCCTCGATCAAAGCGAACAAAACTCTGTGCTCAGACGCGTCTGCTCACGCGTCCGAACGCATCTGGGCCGACAGATTGACCTGGTCGCAAGCTTCTTATCCTCAGCTCGAAATGAAGGTCTCGACTCGGAGTCACTAAAGGACAGCGACAACGATGATCATTATGCGCTGGGTCTTTTGATGGAGCGCTACAACGAAGAAAAGCGGATCTTAGGCGCTGTCGATTTTGACGACCTGATCGATCTACCGCTCAAGCTCTTAAATGATCACCCTCAGGTTCTTGCTCAGCTTCGCAAGCGCTGGCGCTATGCACTCGTTGATGAGTACCAAGATACCAACACGATGCAGTTTCAGTTTCTTAGCAAGCTGATGGGTCCGAGTGGAAACCTATGTGTGGTGGGTGATGATGATCAAAGCATTTACGGGTGGCGAGGGGCAGACCAGCGCAACATCTTAGATTTTGAGCGCCAGTTCCCCAGCTGTACAGCCATTTACTTGACCGCAAACTACCGCTGCAAAAGTCCTATTCTTGATGCCGCAAACCAGCTCATTGCGTGCAACCGCCACCGCAAAGAAAAGATTCTAACCGCCGCTCGTGGAGAGGGCTCACCCGTTCGGCTGCAGGTCTTTGCAGACAACGAACTCGAGGCGGAGGTGGTGGTGCGTGATATGGCTCGCTTGGCACGCGCCGGCATCCACCTCGATGAAATGGCAATTCTCATCAGACGAAGCGCCCAGGCTCCACTGTTTGAAGCAGAGCTTGGCCGGCGCGAGCTGAACTTTCGCCTGATCGGCGGAAAGAGAACGGCCGATAAGAAAGCCGCCAGAGACCTATTTGCCTACATGCAAGTCATCGCCTCTGATCGCAACGAGGTGGCTTTTCGGCGGGCGATCAGCACACCGAGCCGAGGGATCGGCGCGGCCACGATTGAGAGCCTAAGGACGCTGGCCGCCAGCCAGGGCAAAGGCATCGCTGCGGTCTCAAGCAGCGAGGTCGAGTCGATGCGCGCTCCTGCGCGTCAAGCGCTCGACAACTTCCAGGCTGATATCCTCGCTGCGCGGCGCGAACTCAAAGCGGGTACAAGCCCCAAAAAGGTGCTTAGAAGTGTCTTGGACTCAAGCAACTACGATGATCGAGTCCGAGAAGAGATCAGCAACGAAAAGGCGCTCCTGCGCCACCTAGCTGACCTTGAGCGCACCCTCGACCTCGTGGAGCGCAGCTGGTCAAACGCTTCACTTGGTAATTCGCCAAGAGCCAAACTCAACGCGTTCGTTAATCGAATGACGCTAGCCAGCGCCCAAGATGAAAGCGCCGATAAAAAGGGTCGGATCACCCTGAGTACGATCCACGGGGTCAAAGGTTTAGAGTTTGACCGCGTTTGGGTCGCGGGCATCGAAGAGGGCTCACTGCCGACCCAGCGAAGTATTGACTCGGACGACTTGGGAGAGATCGAGGAGGAGCGCCGCCTTTTGTATGTCGCGATCACCAGGGCTAGAGACCATTTGGTCCTGACCCGAAGCGAAGAAGCGGTACGCGGCGAGCGGCGTGCGATGCGAATCCCGTCTCGCTTTCTTCATGACCTTGAAGGTTGCGGCATCGTGCAAGAGGACATTGAAGAGCTGCCCCAGCGCGATTCAACCGAACTCAAACAAGACCATGCAGCACTTCTTGAGCGACTTGCGAAGCTCGGAATCTCGGTTCCAGGGTCGTCATGAGCACTCGAGACTATGGCATACCGAACTGTGCCTGGGCCGCACGCAGTCTGGAGCTTCTTGATCAGCCGGGTCCGCATCTGATCGTAACCCCCAGCGATTCAGACCTCGAGCGATTAGCGACCGATCTTAGTGAGCTCGCACCCCATCGGCAGATCTTGAGCTATCAAGACGATGAGCAAAGCCCCTATTCGCCGTTGACGCCGGACCCCCGTCATACCTGGTCTCGGCTGGGCTTACTCGCTCGGCTAAGCGTCGGTGAACCGGTCGATATCGTGGTCGCTTCAGCGGCTGCTATCGGTCGATATGCCCCGGATCTAGCGACCATTAATGCGACCTCTTTGCTGTTGATGACCGGTGAAGACCTCGAACGCGATCAGCTGCTTAATCATCTTGAGGGTGCTGGTTATCATCGAACCCCTCTGGTCGAGGACCCAGGCACGGTCTCACTGCGCGGTTCAGTGGTTGACCTGTGGCCTCCGGGTGAGGCTCAGCCTGTCCGCGCTGATTTCTTTGGCGACAGCATTGAGACCTTGCGGTTGTTTGATCCGATGACCCAACGCCAAGGACGAACGCTGGACCTGTTGGTGGTCCCTCCAGCGCGAGCGTTTTCTGTCGGTGCATCGATTGCCGAAAAACAACGACAGGCTTTATTAGCGCTGAGTGATCAGCTTGAGCTTCCTTCCGAAAACTTTCTCCGCTGCTGGCAACGTATCGAAGCAGGAATTCGTTATCCGGGCATCGAGGGTTTAGAGCCTTTATTGCGCGCTGGAAGCACGTGTCTGCTTGAGCTGTTACCCCAATCCACTCGCATCGTCTTATGTGGCCCACGAGCCATCGAGAACGCCTGGATTGAAACCGATCTAGCGCTCAGTCAGGGCTTTGCAGACCGCAAAGAACAAGAGCTTGTTGCGCCACCAGAGCAGCACCGGCTGGATCATAGTGGTTTATTAAAAGTGCTCGCGAAGCGCTCGGTCATCGAACTCGATAGCGCCTCAGGGCCCGATGAGGAGCGCAGCCGCTTTGATGATCTCGATGAATTGCGTCGCGACCTCACGCTAGCTAGCCGAAGAGCCCTCACTGATGACGGCGATCTGCTTGAGCCCTTAGTGACTCAAATCAAGCGATGGCGCGCACAACACATGACCCTTGTTGCGCTGAGTGAGCATGAAACCAGACGCCAGCGCTTAGCGAAACAGTTGACCGAGCGAGGCTTGATCGTGCGTCAGCTTGACCAAAGCGCGACCTGGCGACCTAACGATGAACTCAAAACACTGCGCGACCCGAAGGTCTCGGTGTACATTGGCGACGCGGCGCTTCGGCGCGGCTACGTCGACCGACAGCGCCTCTTGGTCCTCATTCCTGAAACCTTGGTCAACGGTCGAAGGCGCAACCTTCGAGCGCAACGTCCCAACCAATTCAATACCACCCTAGCCGAACTCAAAATTGGAAAGGCTGTCGTTCATCTGGATTTTGGAATCGGCCTTTATCAAGGGATCGAGCGGCGCAGCATCGATGGGATCGATCACGACTTTATCCGAGTGGACTTTCGAGACCAGGACAAAGTCTTTGTTCCGGTTGCGCGTATTGGTGTGCTGCGTCCTTACGATGGAGGCGGTGAGCCCAAACTCGATAAGGTCGGCGGAAGCTCATGGACCAAGCGCTGCGCTCGAGTGCGTAAAGGGCTCCTGCAGATCGCTCATCGCCTCGTCGAAACGCAAGCTAAACGTGACGCCTTTGAGGTCAAACCGCTCAACGACGCTGGGGAGCTCGCTCGCAATTTTGAGTCTTTATTCCCCTTTCAACCGACTCCTGATCAAGAAGCCGCATTTGATGCGATTGCGCATGACCTCGCACAATCCCAACCCATGGATCGCTTGGTCTGCGGCGATGTGGGTTTTGGTAAGACCGAGGTCGCGATGCGCGCCGCTTTTACTGCGGTTGCAGCGGGTCAACAGGTCGCTATTTTAGTACCCACCACGGTTCTTTGTCAGCAGCACTTGCGGAGCTTTCGCGACCGCTTTGAGGCGATGGGGGCTCAGGTCGCGGGCTTGAGTCGTTTGAACACCACTCAAGAGACCCAGGCCGTTCTGGATGGCTTAGGCAAAGGCTCTGTCGATGTGGTTGTTGGAACGCATAAACTCCTAAGCCGGCAGGTTCGCTTTAAGGCGCTGAGCTTACTGGTCGTCGATGAAGAGCAACGCTTTGGGGTGGGTCACAAAGAGCGGATCAAAGAATTGTGTCAGGGCGTTAATGTTCTGACCATGACCGCCACGCCGATCCCACGCACCATGCAACTCGCCATGCTCGGGGTTCGAAAACTGAGCACCATCAGCACGCCTCCGGCGGCACGACGAGCAGTTCGCACTACCGTATGTCGATACGAAGAGCAGATGGTTCGGGAGGTTATTCTTCGTGAGTTTGAGCGCGGTGGACAGGTCTTCTTTTTGCACAATAAAGTGCAGGATCTCGAGGCTGTATCTGCTCACCTAGGGCAGCTCATTCCCGAAGCCAAGATCGGTATTGCGCACGGTCAGATGAGCGCTGACCAAGCCGATGGAGCGATGATCCGCTTTATCCGCGGCGAGACCAATCTCTTGGTGTGTACGACCATCATTGAGTCTGGCTTAGACATCCCCAACGCCAACACCATCTTAGTCCACCGTGCGGACCGCTTCGGTCTCGCTCAGCTGCACCAGATCCGAGGACGGGTTGGGCGGCGGCGTGAGCGCGGTTATTGTTATTTGCTGCTGCGCCATGATGAAGACCACCTCAGCGTCGACGCACAAAGACGCCTAGAGGCGCTCCGACGGTTCACCGAGCTCGGCGCGGGCATCCGCATCGCGCGAGAGGATCTGGACCTCCGCGGCGCAGGAAACCTGATCGGATCAGATCAATCAGGCCATATTGAAGCGGTGGGTATCGACCTGTACTCGGAGCTCTTACGCGAGGCCATCGCTCGAGTTAAAGGCGGGCAGATCAACACGCTCGCCAACGTGGAGATTAAACCCGGTCGCCCGGCTCTGGTGCCACGGGAGTTCATGCCCGACGCCGCGGAGCGGATCAGTCTTTACGATCGACTTGCGCGCGCCGATGAAGACTGGATTATTCAGCAGCTCGAAGAAGAGCTTGAGGATCGCTACGGTCAACTCCCCGAAGAGGTTGAGGCTCTTTTCTTGTGCGCTCGAACACGCTGGCGCGCAGGAGCGGCTGGGGCGAGTGAGATACAGTCTCAATTCAGCGGTCAAGGCGAGCACCGGCGTCTAATTTTAGCGGCGACCTTCGACGCACAAGGGAGCGGCTTGGAGCCCTCAGCGCTCGTTGGATGGGTCGCTCAGCGCCCCAAACAAGCCCGGTTGACTGCGAGCGGTCGCCTGATCTGGGAGCCGACCAAGAAGCTCATCGAGCAATGTGAAGACGACCCAGCTCGAGCGGCTCTGCACTTCGCAAGCGAGCTGCGAGCTTTGGTCCCGAGCTAATCGAGCAAGTCCGCAATGCTCTGCCAAAAACTCTTCTCACCCGCCGGCTCGTCGCCCACGGTTTGAGCATATCGATCCAACGCTTCACGCTGCTCAGTCGTCAGCTTTTTCGGAACCTGT
The DNA here is from genome assembly GCA_040260805.1 of Myxococcota bacterium. Classification (GTDB taxonomy): domain Bacteria; phylum Myxococcota; class UBA4151; order UBA4151; family UBA4151; genus CACGMS01. The sequence goes on from JBDQPD010000003.1 coordinate 8,894, forward strand.
ATACGAACCTTGACGATCTGATGACCGCGACGGTCGCCCTCGCCGACGCCCTTGCCGCGCAGGCGAAAGTCGGTCCCATTTTGCGTCCCCGCTGGAACATTCATTCGCAGCATCGCTCCATCGACCGTCGGCACATCAACCGAACCGCCAAGCGCTGCGGTGGTGAAGTGAATAGGAACCTCGCAATGTAGGTTTTTGTCACGCAACTCAAAGAAGCTGTGTGGCTCAACGTGGATCTCAACAAGCAAATGACCAGGCGCTGCTTGACCTCGGGCGTAATGACCGCCTTCTCGAACCCTCAAGCGCGATCCATCAGTAATCCCAGCAGGGACCCTTAACGTCACCTCATGGCGCGCTTCTCGGAGGCCTTTTCCGCGACAGGTCAGGCATGGGTCGTTGAGCTCGACACCCTCGCCAGAACACCTAGGACAAGTCTGCGGAAAGGCGAAGAAACCACGCTGCGCAGCCACTTGACCGCTGCCGCCACACTGAGCACAAACCCGAGCTCTTTGTCCGTTTTTGGTCCCGTGACCCGAGCACGGGATGCACGGGCTAAGCCTCTTATAATGGACCGTCTTTTCTACCCCTCGAGCCATCTCGATAAAGCTGATACGAGCTCGGATACGCAGGCTTAAATCAGGCGCTGCGTCCGCGCCACGCGCGCCGCGACCGAACATATCAAAGAGGTCTGAAAATATCTCTGAGCCGCCAGGGAATCCGCCACCAAACCCAGCAGCTCCCTCCCCGGTGTGACCAAACTGATCATAACGAGCTCTTCGCTCCGCATCACCAACGACCGAATAAGCGGCTGCAATTTCCTTGAACCGCTCTTCAGCGCTGGGGTCGTCAGGGTTTTGGTCCGGATGATACCGAGCGGCTAGCTTTCGATAGGTTTTTTTAATGGTTTTGGCGTCCGCGTCACGGGGGACACCAAGGACCTCATAGGGGTCCCGATCCATGGCTTATTCGCCTCCGCCTAGACCTTCGCCGATCATCGCTTCAGAAGCTTCTGCGTACATCGCATCGGCAATCTTATGACTCGACAATTCTAAGCGCTGAACAGCCTGCCGTAAGCCGTCGTACTCTTCACGAGACAGCTCTTGTCGCAGGTTGTTCAGATCCAAACGAATCTGTTCCACGTCATCCGTGGTCAGCACGTGGGCGTATTCCTCAATCGCCTTATCCGTGGTGTAGATCAGACCGTCTGCGTTGTTGCGCAATTCAGCCATCTGACGGGCTTTCCTATCCGCCTCACGGTAATCGTCGGCTTCCGAGATCATGTTGTCGATCGCGCCTTCACTCAGACCCGACGACGACACGATCCGGATGCTCTGTTTTTTACCCGTGCCTAGATCCCGTGCGCTCACGTTCACAAGACCCGAGGCGTCAATATCAAAGCTGACTTCAATTTGAGGAACGCCTCGAGGGGCTGGCGGAATACCGACCAGCTCGAAGCGACCCAAGCTCATATTATCGGACGACATCTCACGTTCGCCCTGGAGCACGTGAATCGTCACTAAAGGCTGATTGTCTACTGCGGTTGAGAAGACCATCGACTTACGTGTCGGTACGGTGGTGTTGCGCTCAATGATGCGCGTCATCAACCCACCTTGGGTCTCAACACCTAAGCTCAAAGGCGTGACGTCAAGAAGCAGGACGTCTTTAACATCGCCCGCTAGAATACCCGCTTGGATGGCAGCCCCTTGCGCCACAACCTCGTCAGGGTTCTCTCGCTTATCGGGGTTTTTACCGAAGAATCCGGTGACCTTTTCTTGCAGCATCGGCATGCGCGTTTGACCGCCAACGAGCAGGACCTCTTCGATATCCCCCGCCGACATTCCGGCGTCTTCAAGGCAACTCTCGCAGCTCTCGAGTGTGCGCTCGACCAAGCCGCCAACCCAAGCCTCAAGGTCTTCACGCTTGAGCTCGCGAGTCAGGTGTTTCGCGCCCGAAGCATCAGCAGAGATGAACGGGAGATTGATTTCGGTGACCTCAGCGGTCGAGAGTTCGTGTTTGGCGCGCTCGGCTGCCTCTTTGAGGCGCTGCAAAGCCATTCGGTCGTTGCGAAGGTCGACTCCGGTCTCTTCTTGGAACTCGTCAGCGAGCTTATTGATGATGCACATATCGAAGTCATCACCGCCCAAGAAGGTGTCGCCGTTGGTTGCGACGACCTCAAAGACACCCTTGTTTCGCCTCAGGATCGAGATATCAAACGTACCACCACCCAAATCGTAAACAGCGACGAGCTCGGCCGTGGCGTCGCCCAATCCGTGGGCGAGCGCTGCAGCCGTCGGCTCGTTGATGATCCGCTCAACTTCCAAACCCGCAATGCGACCTGCATCTCGAGTCGCTTGTCGCTGCGCATCATTGAAGTAGGCAGGAACCGTAATCACGGCTCGCTCGATCTCACTTCCGAGGTAATCTTCAACAGTTTGCTTCAACCGGCTCAGCACCATCGCTGAAATCTCTGCCGGACTGTAGGCGCGACCGCGCCCCTCTACCCAGGCGTCGCCGTTCTCTGCTTCCACCACTTTGAAGGGGCGGTTCTCAGACATGGATCCGACCTCTTTCGAGTCGAAGCGGCGGCCGATTAGGCGTTTGACTGAGTAGATGGTGTTCGCTGGGTTGGTGATCGCCTGACGTTTGGCGATCTGGCCTACCAGCCGCTCACCCGATTCGGTGAAGCCGACCATAGATGGGGTGGTACGAGCACCCTCTGCGTTTGGGATAACGACCACTTCGCCATTTTCATAAATAGCGACGCATGAGTTGGTGGTCCCTAAGTCGATTCCGACAATGCGCGACATACGGTTTAGCTCTCAGCCTCCGGGCCATCTGTGCCATTAAACGACGAATCGGATGCGCTGTCCAACTTTCCGGCACTCACGACAACAGAAGCTGCGCGCAACAGGCGGTCGTGGAGCATGTAACCTTTCTGCATTTGCTCGCAGACGAGGTCCTCTGCGTGGACAGCATGTCCTTGACGGGCGACCGCCTCGTGGCGCTCGGGATCGAAAACCTCTCCAACGCTTTCAAAGGCTTTGACGCCGTGGCGGTCCAAAACACTCAGCATCTGATTGAGGATCATTTTGACGCCTTCAGACAACGAGCCTGCGCTGTCCTCTTCGGTCGATACCGAGAGTGCGCGTTCGATGTTGTCGACAACGCCAAGAAGGTCACGCATCGAGTTCTCGGACGCATACAGCCGCTGCGTTGCTTGTTCCCGCTGCACACGCTTTCGGTAGTTATCAAAGTCCGCCATCAAACGCATGTGGCGCGTCTTGAGCTCCTCAAGCGCTTTAGCGCTGCCGTCATCCTGAGCGGGCCGAACGAGCTTTGCTTCGGGCGTCGCTTCGACATCCGTAGCGGCATCGTTGACCGCTTTGGTCGCCTCAGCGGCAACCGCATTCGCAGCTTTTTGCGGCTCGACAGCCGGCTGAGCGGCGGCGGCATTTGCCTGGCTGACCTCTGGCTCTACAGCCTGAGTGCTAGGCTCATCGCCGAGCGAATCCACCGCAGCCAGCGCTTCGGCGATTGCATCTTCCATGCTCTGATTCTGCTTGTTCATCGAGTGACCCTAACGTGCACGCGGCGCTCCTAACTCAAAACTTACAGTGAAGAAAACGCTGAAACCGCCTCGGCGTTGAGTAGATCGCCGGCGACGGCATCCACTCGGTGAACCGCATCCTGCGTCAGGCGGTAAGGCCGAGCATTTGTTAGCGTTTTCTCTTCGATCAACCGATGCACGGTAGCCAGCAATTGAGCATCCGCAAGCCCAAAGGCATTACCCCAGTGCTCAGGGTCGATCCCGAGATCAAAGTCGCGCACACCAAGCATTGAAGCCTCGCGCAGCCACTGAGAGGGCGTTAGCGTCTCATCATGATCATCCTGAACAAAGCGAAGCTCCTGAGATCCTTGGTCAACCTTTTGCTTCCAACCGCGCAGGCTCTTGGGATTGCAGCGGCGCTCTAAACCGCCGTGGCCAAGCTGCCGCTGGCCATGGGCACCCGGGCCAACCCCGATAAAGGTCCGATCCCGCCAATACGACCGATTGTGCCGACTGCTACTGCCCGGTTTTGCGAAATTACTGATCTCATAACGATGCATCCCTGCGGCAGCCGCTTTGTCGGCAACCATTTGATACATCCGCAGCCAGGTTGATCGATCAAGCTCCTCTAAACGCCCGGCTCGAAACTCAGTCCCAAAATGCGTGCCGTCTTCGATGGTCAAACCATAAAGCGAGACATGCTCCGCGCCCAAACCAAAGAAACGAACGAGCATCTTATCGAGCGTGGAATCAAGCTGGTTTGGTAAGCCGAAAATAAGATCTAGGCTCAAATTGTCGAAGCCCGCCTGACGCGCAGAATCAACCCCTCGCAAAGCCGTCAAAGCGTCGTGCCTTCGACCGAGCCACTGTAACTCCTGGTCCTCTAAACTTTGCACTCCAATGCTCAATCGGTTGATCCCGGCGGACCGAAAGTCAGCGAGTCCTTGCGCCGTGATATCCTCTGGGTTTGCTTCTAACGTAATCTCTGCTGAAGCGCTGATCCCGAACAAGCGATCGATCGTGCCCAAGAGGCGAGCGGTCAGAGCCGGGCTCATTCGCCCTGGCGTGCCGCCGCCAAAATAAATCGTGGTCACCCGACCATCAACCCACTCACTCCACAACTCGAGCTCTCTAATGATGGTTGAAGCGTAGGCGGGGTCCTCTTCGGACGTGGTCGAAAAAAAGTCGCAATAGGGGCAGAGCGTAGCGCAATACGGGTAGTGGAGATAAACTTGCAGATCGGCCTCCTTTGACAGGCAAGGAATCACAAGCGACAAGCACCGTAAGCGCACCTTCGCGACGGAAGCAACATGCTCGCGCCGACCGGAACTGTCACCCTTGTCTTTACTGACCTGCGCGCCTCAGAGCGTCTGTGGTCACAAGTGCCTGATACCATGCGAATTGCGCTGAATCAGCACGATAAAATTGTACGCGAGTCCTTACGTCAACACAAAGGCTACGAGGTCAAATGCGAAGACGGCTCATTCATGCTGGCCTTTGCAGAATCAGAATTAGCGCTCGAATTTGCCGCGGACCTGCAGCTGCGCTTGCTCTGCGCAGACTGGCCCGACGCCCTGCTCGAAGACGATGCCGCCGGTGCGGTGCGAAGTGACAAGGGCAGGCTGATCTTTGCCGGGCTGCGCAGCAGCGTCGGGATGCATCATGGTGACGTTGAATGCCGAATCGACCCAACGACAGGTCGAATGGACTATTTCGGCCCGACAGCAAACCGCGCCGCGCGGATTTCGGCGGCTGCGCATGAGGGGCAGACCCTCCTGAGTAAAAGTCTACAGCTCGCACCGAGCGAGCAGAGCGCATGGGTTATCGACGGTTTAGGGACGCATCAATTACGGGGACTTGAAGGTGCGCTTGAGCTGTTTGAGCTCAAACCTAAAAGCCTTGTAGACCGGCGCTTCCCGCCCCCGCTAACGCTCAACGCCATCCGCACCAACCTGCAACCCCGCAGCGATCGGTTTATCGGCAGAGTCGAACAACTCGAAGCGATCGAGGGGTCCTTAGAGCAAGGTCATCGGCTCGTTACGCTAATGGGCGCCTCTGGGCTGGGGAAAACTCGCCTGGCGCAGCGTTATGGCGGCTTGCATCTCGAAGCTTTTCCCGGCGGCATTTGGTTTTGCGATATCGCAGAAGCAACTGATCTCAACGATGTGATCGCATGCGTCGGACACACCTTAGCGATCCCTCTAACCAGTGGTCGCAACGACAGCGAACTGCTGGAGCAAATTGGCACGCAGCTCAATAAAAATGGGACGTCGCTGCTGATTTTAGACAACCTAGAACAAGCGATTGAACCCTCGGCTCAGGCGATCGAGCGCTGGCTCGCCATGGCCGAGTCCCTGACGATTTTGGCAACGAGCCAAGAGCGTCTTCGACTCAGCGCCGAGATCACGCATGAGGTTCGGCCACTCAATGAAGCCGAAGGAATTGAGTTGTTCCATGCACGCGTCAAAGAGCTACGCGGCGATTACAACCCGTCCGTTAATCAGCGCTCAGTGCTGGCTGAGGTCATCCGCTCGCTCGACTCGATCCCGCTAGCCATTGAGCTAGCGGCGGCTCAGATTCGGCACATGAGCCTGATGTCGCTTAGCCAACAGATCCAACAACGACTCGACCTACTCAGCGATGAAAGCAGTGAAGCGCCTCCGCGCCATCGTACACTTCGCGCGGCGATCGAGTGGTCATGGGATTTACTCACTGATTTTGAAAAAGATGTCTTGAGCCAAGCTTCGGTCTTTCGAGGTGGGTTTCATCTCGACGCCGCTGAGGTGATTATCGAACCGAGCGACCCCGACAGCCCCTGGGTCATGGACCTGCTCGAATCGCTGAACGATAAAAGCTTATTGGTCACTCAGGACCAAGCAGAAGGAACCCTGCGATTTTCGATCTATGAGAGCATCCGCCTTTATGCAGCCGAAGTTCTTGATCGCAACGATACCGAGCATTCGGCGCAAGCTCGTCATGCCGAGTACTTTGCGAGGGAATCGAGGCGTTTTAGCGCCGGTTTGTACGGATCAGAAGGTAAAAGACTCCGTCAGGAGTTGAGTTACGACCTAAAGAACCTTCAAGCGGTTTCGGCTTGGGGGGGCGCATCGCCTGACCAACGCGGAGAGGCGATCTTTGCCCAACTCGCTCTTCGTAAACTCACAGGGCCGATCAAATCGCGCGGACCGCTCCTCAAAGCGATTGCTGACGACTTGTCGAAACTCGAGCCCAACTTGCACGGACGCCTGCTCCGAGCGCGCGCCGAATACGAAGCCGAAACCGGTGAGGTCGCTGCGGCGAAAGAAACCCTTACTTTGGCGCTCGCCACGGCGCGCAACGCTGATGATCAAGAACTTCAGGGTCGAGTCCTAGGGTCTTTGGGTTTACTGCACCGGCAAAGCGCTGAGGTCACTCAGGCGCGAGCAGCTTTCAACGAAGCGCTCAATAAAGCGCGTGCGAGCAACGACGACCGAACGCGCAGCGCAACCCTGAACAACCTGGCAGCGCTCGAGCACGACCAGGCGCGCTTCCAAACCGCAGAAGAGCTTTTTCTTGAGGCTTATGACCTTTGCGTCTCTCGGCAGCACATCCTAGGCGCTGCAACCGCTCAAATGAACTTGGGTACGATCAACTTAGAGCGAGGAGATCTCGAGCGAGCTCGGCACTTCTATCATGAAGCCATTCAGACCTTTCAGAGCAACAAGGACCAAGCCTACGAGATGATGGTCATGACGTTGCTCGGCTTGGTGGACCTGGATGAGGGTGCATATTCAGCCGCTAAGAAGGCGCTGAGCAAATCCCTCAAATCGGCAACAGACTCAGGCGATATGATGGTCCAGATTATGTCTGAGTGTTGGCATGGAGTAGCCCACTGGCTCGACAACGAAGACGAAGCCGCCTTTGTTCGACTTAGGGCGTCTGCGTCCATCATGCGCGACCAAAACAATCCCAAAATGCTCGCTTTTGTACACGGTTATTACGGCTCCATGCTTGCGGTCAGAGGTCGGATATCCGAGGCCAGAGAGAAGTTTCGTTTGGCGCGCTACTTAATGCGTCAAACCAACAACCGAAACCATCTCGATGCGCTGAAGATTATGGTCGGTCTCGCGGCGGCGTCGCTGGCCGAGCAAGCGCATCAGGCAGGCGACGAGAAAGCCTACGCAAGGCATTTAGCGATTGCGCTGCAACGCAGACAGTTTGCGCTGGAACCCACTGAGCCCAACGCATCATTTCCTGATGGCCTACCTGCGCCTACGGCGCGCTCCGCTGACGCCAGAATGTGTCTCACCTTGCTCCAGCGAATGCTCTCTAAGCTTCCTGGAATTCCGGATGACCTAAGGGAAGCACTCAAAAAGATGGAGTCGCCTCGCGACACCTTACCACCGCTCAAAGCGCCGTAACCCAAATGATGCGCCCGCTGCCTTCTCAGAATCGCCAGCCGATGGTACGGCCGAACCACCCTCAAACTCGGTAGAGCTTATGACCGACCAAACGACCATTGAAATCCCTGCAGAATTACCTGTTTTAGCGCTGCGCGATCTCGTCGTCTTTCCTTTCATGATCGCTCCGATTCGGGTCGGGCGAACCAAAAGCATCCGAGCCATTGAAGAAAGCTTAGGTCACGGCAGACTCATCTTCTTGATGACTCAAAAGGATCCGGGCGTCGAAGACCCGGAAGCAGACGACCTACCGATCGTCGGGTGTATTGCCATGGTGATGCGTATGCACCGCGTCGGTGACGGCGGCATGAAGGTTTTGGTTCAAGGCTTAATGAAAGCCAGGCGCATCGAAACCACGACCAACGACCCGTGCATGCGGGTGACCTTCGAGGAAATCGAAGACATTGAGCCGCCTGAAATCTCCGAGGAATGTCAAAATGTCATCGAGAGCGTCCGGGAAAATCTCGACGTCCTTGCGGGGGACCTTCAGGGGCCGGGCGCCGATACGATCATGGTGCTCAAGGGGGTCCAAGACCCAGGGCGTTTAGCTGATCTCACGGCAGCCCATCTGTCTCTTGAGTCCTCTGAAGCTCAGGAAATTCTTGAGGTCATTGATCCGGTTGAGCGTCTGACTATGGTGCACCGCTTGCTCGATCTACAGCTGCAGCGACGACAGACCAAAGACCGTATAGAGCAAGCGACGCGCAGCCAAATGAGCCGTAACCAGAGGGAATACTATCTGCGCGAACAAATGCGGCAGATTCGACGCGAGCTTGGCGACTCAGAAGAAGACGACCCAATCCAAGAGCTACGCGACCGCATCGATATGCTCGAATTACCCGAAGAAGCGATGGCTGAAGTCCTCAAGCAAATTCGAAGGCTTGAAGGGCTCAACGCAGAGAGCACAGAAGCGGCAAATCTGCGCTCCTATCTGGATTGGATCTGTGATCTACCTTGGAACGAATTCACGGAAGATAAACTCGATTTAGCTGAGAGTGAAGAGATCCTTGATGCCGATCACTACGGCCTCAACGACGTCAAAGAGCGTATCCTCGAGTACCTCAGCGTGCGTCAAAAGAATCCGAACCTCAAAGGGCCTATCTTGTGCCTTGTGGGCCCTCCAGGGGTCGGCAAGACCTCAATTGGTAAATCCGTTGCACGCGCCCTTGGTCGTCGCTTTGAGCGTATTTCACTTGGCGGCATGCGTGATGAAGCCGAGATCAGAGGTCACCGTCGCACCTATGTCGGCGCCATGCCCGGACGGATCATTCAAGCGATCAAGCAAGCGGGTACGATGAATCCTGTGATCATGCTCGACGAGCTCGATAAGGTCGGTTCGGACTTTCGCGGTGACCCAGCTGCAGCCCTACTTGAGGTGCTCGATCCAGAACAAAACACAAGCTTTCGGGATCATTACATCAACCTACCTTTTGATCTGAGCCAGGTTTTGTTCATCGCCAACGCAAACCTGACCGACACGATCCCACGTCCCTTGCTCGACAGGCTCGAGATGATTCGATTAGCCGGCTACACGGCCAATGAAAAACTGCAGATCTGCCGACGCTATATCGTCGACCGGCAGAGCGAGCAAAACGGCTTAAACGAAGAAGAGATTCACTTCTCAAACCCATCACTTCGTGAGCTGATTCAGGGGTATACACGAGAAGCCGGCGTGCGTGGCCTAGAGCGCCAAGTCGGAACGGTTTGCCGCAAGGTTGCGAGACGCATCGTCTCCAAAGAGATCACGCGCGGCAAAATCACCCCCAACGCGCTGAGGCGCTACCTAGGCCCGGCGCGCTACACATCCGATCCGGACATTGCGAACGATGAAGTGGGCTGCGCCAATGGGCTCGCCTGGACGAGCGTCGGTGGCGAAGTGCTCGTTGTGGAAGCCAGCCTGATGAAGGGTAAGGGGAATCTTATTCTGACCGGACAGCTCGGCGACGTCATGAAAGAATCCGTGCGCGCAGCGCTGACCTTCTTGCGCAGTCATGGCGAAGAGTTCGGCATCGAAGAATCAGCGCTCGATGAAAAAGATTTGCATATTCACGTCCCGGCGGGCGCTATCCCCAAAGACGGCCCAAGCGCCGGTATTACGATGGCTACAGCGATTCTTAGCCTGCTCACCGAGCGGGCGGTTCGACGCGACGTCGCCATGACCGGTGAGATCACCTTGCGCGGGCGAGTGATGACCATCGGCGGGCTCAAGGAAAAGTGCCTCGCAGCGCTGCGCCTAGGGATCAAAACCGTGTTGATTCCCAAGGGTAACGAAGTCGATGTGGGCGAGCTCCCCAAAGAGGTGCGGCGCGGTTTGGATATCTATCCCTGCGAGCATGTCCGTGAGGTGTTCGAGCACACCTTTGTTGAGGACGACTCGGGCGCTTAGGCAATGGCCGAAACTGATCTGATCTCTGTCTTGGTAAAGCAAGCTCGTCGACACAAAGACGGGCAAACTCAGTTGGGACCAGGTGACGACGGCGCTTTTATTCGCAGCGTCTCGAATGGTTTAGTGGTGTCCACCGACAGCTATCTTGAGGGCAGCCACTACCGAAAGGCTTGGCTCGAACCTGAGCAGCTTGCTCAGCGCTGCTTAGGCGCTGCGCTAAGCGACCTGGCCGCGATGGGCGCGCTGCCTCGCTTTTATACCTTAGCGCTGAGTCTCGATGGATCAGAACCCGATGACTTTATCCACCGCCTCGGTACCGGTCTCGGGGTGGTCGCCAAACAGTTCAAAATTGATCTGATCGGCGGCGACATCACCAAAAGCAGTCAGCAAGGGCTCACCTTCACCGTCATGGGGAGCCCAATGCAAGGCCGTGTTCTGCGACGACATGGCGCTCGTGAAGGGGATGAAATTTGGTTGAGTGGCAGCCTTGGCGCCTCGGCGGCGGGTCTTGCGGTCCTCAAGAACAACGCCAACGACAAAAGCCAGCTTAGCGATGGGTTCCGAACGGTTGAACCCCGGATCCTCCTTGGCACAACGCTGACTCGAATGGGAATTGCCAGCGCCGGGCTCGATCTAAGCGATGGCTTAATTTTGGATCTCTACCGTCTGTGTAGGGCTTCACAATGCGGTGCGGTGATCGATCGCAAATCGCTTCCTGTTGATCCAAGGGTTAATCGAATTTCGGAGATGATGAATGAACCAAGCGATCAGTACGTTTTATACGGCGGTGAGGATTATGAGTTGTTGTTCTGCGTTTCACCATCGATGGTAGAGGCGATGCATGACGTCTCCATAGCAACCTCGGTGCGCCTGACGCGCATTGGGGTGATCACCAGCGGCAAGCAGGTTACTGATCGATCAGGTACAGTTTATCCCCAGCGTGGCTGGGACCCTTTTATGGAGCTTTGATCATGCGTTTAGAGATCGACGATCAAACGCTCAAAGATCGCATCACGCAGGTCATTCAACCCCTAGGCGAGGCGAACCTTTGCCTGCGGCTCTATCCTCACCCTCACAGCTTTCCGCCATCCAATGGACCGGTAGCTGCCTTGATTGTCGCGCCCGAAGGGGTCGCTCAAGCGGTCGCTGAAGAGGTGGACGAGCTGCTCTTTGTCGAGATGAAGGATTCGGATCTAGCACGCCGGCTTCAGCGCCTAGCGAATGCAAATCAAGATGATGCAAGCAGCGACCTTGAGGCGCTGCAGCACCTGACTCGAGCGATGGCAACAAGCCGAGACCCTGCGGTGATTCTAAAACGCATCTCCAAGGCGCTCGCAGAGCGCATCGAATTTACCCGCTCAAGCATCCTGTTGTTCAACGTCGACGAAGGCCGGGCTCAGGTCATCACCGCAACCGATCGTGGTGATGACTCGGGGGACCCGCTTCATCTTGAGATCAACAAATACCCCGAGCTTCTCAAGCTGATTGAAACCCGCAACACGGTCGTGATCAACGACACCTCGATCGATCCTTTGATGGACGCTGTGCGAGATGACGTCACCAGCGCCGGCGTCGGCGCTGCGGTTTTGTTTCCCCTGCTCTTTGAGGGCGACCTGATCGGCTGCGTGTTTCTTCGCCGCGCAGCCGGGCTTCCAGGGCCACGGACCGAGGCGCTTCGCTTTGGTGAGATCGTCGCTGGCGCCTGCGCCACGGCGCTTCATACCGCCAGGCTCTTGCGAACCGCTAGGCATCGACAGGTTCAAGCCACCCGGGCTCGAATGCTCGCCGAGTCTAAGCTCAAAGACTACGAACGCTTCGAGGAGTTTTTCGCTTACGCGAGCGACGGGATGGCGGTTCTTGACGCCGAAGGCCGGTTCTTAGCGATCAACCCCGAAGGTCGGAAAATTCTCAGCTTTAGCGAAGAAGAGCTGCGTGAGCGACCGATTGCTCAAGTCGTTTCAACTCAAGACCAGACGGTCATTTCGAGGGTTGTCCGCGGCTTCAACCATAGAGTCTTTCCGCGCAACCTGCACATCCGCGTGGTGACGGGTCGAGGCCAAGAGCGAACCATCAGCTTGAGCGCCGGTGGGCTGGGTGGTCAAAGCTCAGGCGTCATCGCTAGCTTTCGGGATGTGACCGAAGCCACCATGCTTCAGCGCGAATTGACCGCCACCAAAGAGTTTTTAGAAAAGCTGGTTAATCGCACCGGAGACGGCATCGTATCGGCGCGTCTTGATGGACAAATTATCCTCTTCAACAGCGCCGCAGAAGACATCTTCGGCCTTTCAGCGCGAGAGATGCTGTACAAAGAGCGCGCTGCGGAGCTGTTCACTGCGCTCGGCTGGCAGGACCTGGTGACCGAACTGCGCAGCTCAGGCGGCGTGGTCTCGAGCGCTCAGCGCACGATGCGGCATCAAAGCGGCCGCGATGTGATCGTTCGACTCGGCGCCTCCATGCTCTTTGAGGACAACCAAGAAGCAGCGGTCGTGATGTTGGTTCATGATATGAGCCAAGAGATGGCGCTGCGCGCAGAGATTGACGAACAAACAGCTCAAGCAGGTGAGATCCAAGGGGCATTGCTCATGGCCGCTACCGCCGCTCATGAACTCAACCAGCCGCTGACCACCATCCTAGGCTTCGCCGATATGGCGATGCAGCAACTCGAAGCAGAGCACCGAGCACGCAGCGCGCTCAATCGTATTACAGAAGCAGCGGAGCGACTCGCCAAACGAGTCAGCGAGCTAGGGCGCCTAAAGCGGATCGTGACCCGCTCTTATGGCGACGGTGCGGAGATTGTCGATCTCGAGGCTTCCACCCGAACTCAAGTCCCAAGCTCAGCTTCGATCACCCACAGCGCAGACAGCGACGAGATCACGCAGACCAGCTTCCGAATCGCTGGACCTGCACCTATTCTTGACCCGGAGACTACCTCATGAGGATTACCCTTGCTCTGCTCTCGCTCGCCCTTCCTGCTCACGCAGAGGACGCCAAAGCCTACGCGCAAAGAGTGCTCGATGCCGATGCGATGGGATGGACCAAAGCCGAAGTCAAAATGCGCCTAACCATCACCGACAAAAAGAAGCGTCAAAAGGCTCGCGCTCTCGAGATCAAAGGCGCCACCCTCAAGGGCCGCGCGCACACCTTAGTACGCTTTGCTGAGCCAGCCGAGCTTGCCGGCACCGCCATGCTGATGCGCGAAGAGCCGGGCGGCTCAACAACTCAATTACTCTATCAGCCCACCTACGATAAAATCCGTCCGATCGGAGCGTCTTCAAAAAATGAGCGGTTTATGGGCACCGACTTTAGTTACTCGGATTTTGAAAAGCGTGACACCGACGAGGGGCTGTATAGCTTCGGCAAAGACACCGCCTGCGGCAAAGCGATGTGTCGTGTGGTCCAGATCAAGCCTCAAAAAGGTCTCTTGAACAACGAATTCGGGCGCATCGAATTGCAAGTTCATCCCAAAGCGCAAGTCCCACTCCGGACACTCTTCTTCGCAAAAGACGGCACCACAATGGTCAAATCAATGACCGTTAATCGCCTGCGCAAGCACCAGGGTCGCTACGTGGTCTTTGCGGCGACGATGAAAGACGTCAACCGTGGATCCAAGACCCGAGTCGACGTCTTGAAGATCAATTTCAATGCCCAATTCGGGCCAGCGGATTTCAGCGAAGCTGCCTTACGAGGGCAGTAACGCGACCCCCCAAAACGACAACAGGCGCCCAATCATAGGCGCCTGCTGCACTGCGTTTGAATGAGCAGGGGCTTAGAAGCCGCCCATGCCACCCATGCCGCCCATGCCGCCCATTTCTGGACCAGCAGCGACTGCCTCGTCGCGCTTGGGCTTCTCAGCGATCATCGCCTCGGTGGTCAACAAGAGACCCGAGACCGACGCCGCAAACTGCAACGCACAACGGCACACCTTGGTCGGATCGACAACACCGGCACCGAGCAGGTCAGTGTATTCATCCGAGGCTGCGTTGTAACCGAAGTTGCTGTCCGTGCTTTCAAGCACCTTATTGACGACCACAGAGGCATCCGCGCCTGCATTGGCTGCGATCTGACGGAGCGGAGCCTGAAGCGCGCGCTGGACGACGTGAACACCGACCTGCTGGTCGGGGGACAGATCCATATCGCTGAGCGCTTTCGAGGCACGCAGCAGCGCAACGCCACCGCCGGCGACGATTCCCTCTTCGACCGCTGCACGCGTCGCTGCCAGGGCATCTTCGACGCGATCTTTCTTCTCTTTCATGGCGATCTCGGTCGCTGCGCCCACGTTAATGACGGCGACACCGCCGACAAGCTTAGCCAAGCGCTCTTGCAGCTTCTCACGATCGTAGTCTGACTTGGTCTCTTCGATCTGGCTGCGAATCTGGCCCGTACGCGCTTCGATTTGCGCTTGCTCACCAGCGCCATCGACAACCGTCGTGTCGTCTTTGGTCATGACGATCTTCTTCGCCGTACCCAGCTCTTCCATTCCGATGTTCTCAAGCTTCATGCCCAGGTCTTCACTGACCACCTGACCACCGGTCAGGGTAGCGATGTCTTCGAGCATCGCCTTACGACGATCACCAAAGCCAGGAGCCTTGACAGCAGCAACTTGGAGCGCACCACGCAGGCGGTTGAGCACCAACGTTGCGAGCGCTTCACCGTCGACATCTTCAGCGATGATCAACAGGGGGCGACTTGCGCGGCTGACCTGCTCAAGAACCGGCATCAAATCCTTCATCGAGCTGACCTTCTTCTCGTGGATCAAGATGAAGGGGTTCTCGAGGACAGCTTCCATGCGCTCAGGGTCGGTCACGAAGTAAGGGCTGATGTAGCCACGATCGAACTGCATGCCGTCGACATAGGTCGCCTTGGTCTCAAAGTCCTTGGCTTCCTCGACGGTGATCACACCTTCTTTTTTCACTCGATCCATCGCCTCAGCAATGATGGCGCCGATTTCAGCGTCACCGTTTGCGGAGATGGTGCCGACCTGGCGAACCTCTTCCGAGTTGGAGACCTCACGGCTCATGCCTGCGAGCTGCTCAACGACTTTTTTCACCGCCGCGTCGATGCCGCGCTTAATGTCCATCGGGTTGTGGCCAGCAGCCACTAGCTTCATGCCTTCAGCATAAATCGACTGCGCCAAAACGGTGGCCGTGGTGGTACCGTCACCGGCTTCATCAGCCGTCTTGCTCGCCACTTCTTTGACCATGGCAGCGCCCATGTTTTCAAAGGGGTTCTCGAGTTCGACCTCTTTAGCGACCGTCACACCATCTTTGGTGATCGATGGGGCGCCGAAGCTCTTCTGCGACACCACGTTACGCCCCTTGGGGCCGAGGGTGACTTTGACAGTATTTGCAAGGGTGTTGACGCCGCGTAAAACGGCTTCACGTGCGGTGGTATCAAAAATGATATCTTTCGCAGCCATGGGGTTCTCCTAAAGGCTTTGGGGTAATTTTATGCTTCAACTACAGCGAGGATGTCGTCCTCGCGCAGAATGATCAGTTCTTCGCCATCCAGCTTGATCTCGGTGCCCGAGTACTTGCTGAAAAGAATCTGGTCACCATCGGTGACCGTCAGAGCGCGCACGTCGCCCTTATCGTTAGTGCGGCCAGGGCCAGCGACAACCACCTCGCCACGCGCTTGTTTTTCTTGAGCGGTGTCGGGGATATAAAGACCTGAAGCAGTCTGTTGCTCGCCTTCGACGCGGCGCACAACCACTCGATCATGCAAAGGACGGATCTTCATTATTTTCTCCAAATTTCAAAAGGCTATGCCAGTATTAATTTCTAATCTGCCTGCCGGGTACACAAGCGCCCCGACTCAAACAAGCGCAAAGTAAGCAAGGAGGCTGCTTTGGCAAGCCCGAAAAACAAAGAAAGCGACGGCTTTTCAGCCGTCGCTCTTTGAATGGTGCCTGGGGAGGGAATCGAACCCCCGACACGCGGATTTTCAATCCGCTGCTCTACCGACTGAGCTACCCAGGCGTCAGTAGGTCCAGCGCTCCTAGAAAGGTGGCCTAAGCTTTGTCAATCAGATTGCACTTAAACTCAGGCGTAGCCGTGCCGCCGCAGGACCTCTCGGGCCCCTTGTATTTCATGCAATCGCTGCCGCATCTGCGCATGGTCTTCGGGTGGGTGTCGGTCTGGGTGTGCGTTAGCGAGGGCTCGCCTGATCATCTTCTTGAGGTCATCTCTCGCCGGCGGCGAAGCCAGGCCTAGCGCCATCAGCGCGGCCACGACTTCCATGGGAAGCGCTTTGCGGGGAGCCCCACTCGGTGCTGGCTGCATCCAATCTGGAATTGCGCCGCCGAAAAGTGGGGGCGTCGGTTTTGGTGCGTGAGCGCGCGCCTCTGGCCGCGGCCGAGCGGGCTCAGGTTCTGGAGCGTCCGACCTGCTGCTTGGGATACGCCCAAGAACGAACAGCTGCTCGACATCAGAAAAAAACGTCAACGTTTCGCGCCAGAGCCAACCCATCAAGGGAAGCTCCCTCGCACAGAGCGCCCCTTCGTCGACCGTCCGCCCATCTGGGCATCTTGGTAACGGTTCGGGTCAGCACCCACAGCCTTCTTCACTCGAGCGTCTGGACCAAACCCCAAATCCATTTGTCCGTTTTGCGGCTGCAGGGATCCGCCAGGAATCGCGCGGTCCACCAAAGCGATGTACGTCGAGCCTCCACGTTTGCCCCAAATCACGACACCCTTTACCAGGATGACAGGTGCGGTTGGGTTTCTGCCGATGCGTCGCTCTTTGAGCGCAACCACATAAGTCAGCTGCTCCTCTTCAGTCTGCAGGCGGGCGCTCTTCCTTAGCCTCTTAGTGTACCAAGCCACGACTCGCTCAACCGATTGGTCGACCCAATAGGTCTTCACCTCTTTGACCTGAGCGTCGCCAAATTTTTTGGCAACCGCTCCAGGGTAGGTTGGCAGATTAGCCATCAAGATTAGGGTCGCGATCATCATAGCCTATTAAACGGCACCCCTTTGCGAATTCCAAGGGCCCGATATCCCGATGAGTTTTTTGCTCTGCCGTGCGGCTGATGCCAGCTTAGCGCTCAGGAGCTAAACCATGGGTGAATTGATCGATCTATCGCTGCTTCGTCGAGCCTATCGGATTCTCGATAATTTTGTCGGTGATGGCTTAGATTTACCTCGTGATGAGCAAGGTGGCGCCTGTACCGACCTGATCGATCAGACCATCGCGTGGTGCTGTGATTGGTTGCAGCGTCGCGGCGGTCGTTCGCCATCAGCAGCAGAGCAAAGAGCGATGCGCCGCCACTTGCTCAACCTGCTTGAAACTCGGCTTGGTCAAGCGCTCTAGCCGATATCCTTTTGTAAGCGACGCTTGAGAGCGTCTCGCTGAGCGGCTCCGTCTTTGCCGCTGACCAGATCACTGTAGCGAGCGAGCGTGTGGTGAATAGTCGAGTGATCTCGGCCGAGCAATTGACCGATCTCCGTCTGACTCGCTGGCGTCATGTCACGCACCAGACCCGCGATCCAAATCCGCGCCTGCACCAAGCGGCGTGTGCGCCCTTTGCCTCGGACGGCAGAAAATTCGACGTCGAGCAAACCCGCCACCGCGCGCGCTATTTGATCAGGGCTCTGGTGCAAGCGTCGAGCCTGCACATCACCAAACATCTCTTGAGCCAATTCAACCGTGATCTCTGGTGCGCTGCGAAGCTCCGCACGAAGCACTAGGCGCTTAACGGCGCCCACTAAATCACGTGTGTTGTCGCAATAAAGCTCTGCCAAGAGTTCAGCGACCCCTCGAGGTACCTGATGATAACCATGGCTAATCGCCTCAGCTGCTGATTGAGCAATCGCGACTCGGGTCTCAAACAAAGGCGGCTGCACTTCGACCACTAAACCGCCGCTCATGCGCGAGCGCAGTCGCTCTGGCAGCCCCTTGATTTGATCAGGCGGGAGGTCCGATGTGAACGCCAGCCGCGCACCGCGCGCTTGATGCCAATTGAACAGATTGAACAGCTCACCAAGCGAGTGCTCTTTGCCTGATAAGAGCTGAACATCATCGACCAGTAAGATGGCGCCCTCAAGCTGAACGCCGCGCCGAAAGAGCTGCATTCTTTGCTTGCGAATATGATCGATCACCAAGGTGACGAACTCATCGCCATTAAAGAACAACACAGGCGTGTTTGGGTTGCGCGCTTTGATCGCGTTACCGATTGCGCTCAAAAGATGCGTTTTGCCCGTGCCGCTGTGACCATAGATGTACAAAGGATTAAACCGAGTACCGCCTTTGCTGGCAAACGATTTGGCGGCAAAGAACGCTTCATCATTGCTCGAGTCAGCCATAAACGCATCGAAACTCATCGCCGAATCAAGCGGCGATCCGTATTCGTGGGCGCTCGGCTTTTTAGGCTTCGTGCTCGGCGATTTTGGTGCCGCGGATGGGGTCGCTGCGAACAAGGGCAGCTCTTGATCCGACGGGTTCACCTCAGCGATTTCAGGGTGATATTCGATAGCCAGATCGGTCACCGGCTGGTCCCAGCGCTTACCCAGGTGCTCAAGAATCATCGGGAGATAGTTTTCAACCACACGAACCATCAACTCGTTCTTTGGGGTGAGCACCAAAATCCCGCCTGTTTCGCTGACCGCATGCAGTGAACTCAGAAGCGTTCGGCTTGCGTCGTGAAGATCAGGGGAAGCCTGAATCACCTCGTCAACAAAGCGCTTCCAGCGGTCCTGAAGAGTCAGCGTAGAATTCACGAGCGAGAACATCCCCTAGCGGAGCGAGCACATAACGCGCCCTGCCTTGGCCGGCAAAGAGATTAGCTCTTTGGCTAAAGCGGCGCCTAGCCCAACGGGCTCACATGCCTGAGGGTGGCCAGGTCAAGCCGCCAAGACAGAGTATTTTTGTTGACCCTCCTCGCGGCCACCATTAGAGGGCACAGCCCTTTGATTTCGGGAGTTTGAAGATGAAGCGCACTTATCAGCCCAGTCGCATTCGCCGCGCTCGTCGCCACGGATTTCGCTCCCGCATGGCAACCGCCGATGGCCGTAAGGTCCTCGCTCGGCGCCGGGCCAAGGGCCGCAAGCGCCTAACGGTCAAGCTCTACACGAAGTGAGCCACTCGGAGCTTGGGTTCGCTCGGCGCTTTCGGCTGCGAAAACGCAAGCACTTCCTACGCACTCAACGACGCGGTCAGCGGATTAACGCCGGCCGTGTCTTTGTCTTTATGGCCGCTCACAGAGCAACGGACAGCCGGTTCGGATTTACCGTGTCAAAGAAGGTTGGTGGGGCTGTGGTTCGCAACCGTGTGCGTCGACGACTCAAAGAGATCGTCCGTTTGAATCGGCATGCTTTTCCTGAACGACATTGCTTTGTCATCATCGCGCGGCCAGAAGCCGCTCAAGCTGACTTTGACAGCCTCAGACATGATTTACTGAGCGTCGCCGAAAAGGCGCAACGCAAACAAAGGACACCATGAGCGACTTTCGGGACCCCGCCCAAAAGGCGACTGAAAATAAGCGAATGATGATTGCCATGGGTGTCTCCATGGGCGTGCTCATGCTTTGGAATAGTCTGTTTCCGGCGCCCATGCCGAGCCAATCAGAGGCTGCTGAACCTCAAACCGAACAGGTGGCTCAGCCCACACCCGACGAGGCGCCCGTCGCCGTCGCCGAGGAGCAGCCTGCCGATCCCGCACCAAACGAGGCTCAAGGCGAAGTCCCTGCTGAAGCGGTCGCTCCTAAGGCGGCGCTCCCGGAGCAGACCCATCAACTCCAAGATGAGAAACGCCAAGTCACCCTATCCAACTTAGGCGCTCGACCCAGCGCGATCTTCCTCGTCGATGAGGCGCACGGTAAAATTTACAAAGAACCGGGCAACGAAGAAGAGCGGCCACGGGTTGATCTGGCTGGAAACCGAGCGGACTTTGGAGCGCTGAAACTCCCCGGGCTCAAGCCAAAGACCTGGTCCGTCATCAAAGCCGACGACAAGTCCGTGGTCTACGGCACCCAAGCCGGCGCGCTCGAGCTCAGGCGAACGTGGACCCTCGGTGAGTACGGGCTGAGCCACAGCTTGACCATGACCGCCAAACAAGCGGTCAAAGGCCAGGCTCATCTGAGCCTGAGCATGCAAGATCCGCTTTCAGGCGGGTCAATGTTTAGCGGACCGCCCGATCTCCCGCGCAGTCTTTGCCACTCAGGCGAAGAGCTTACCGCAAGCTTTGCGAGCGATCTCAACGACAAAGATGAGCCCAATCCAAAGGTACAAAAACCTCACTTCTTTGGGGTTGATCGGAACTTCTTTGCAGTCCTCTTTACCGGTGAAGAGATCGAAGAGTGCGCTCTTGATCTTCGCCAAATCCCTGGCGTCGAAGAGGATAAGCCCACGGACATCGTCGTGGTGAACGCGTCGCGAGCCGTCGAGCTTGCAGCAGGCGAGACCCAGACCTGGAACAACACCCTTTACCTGCTGCCTAAGAGCGACGAATTGCTGGCTTCGGTCGACCCGAAACTCCGGGACACGATCGACTTTGGTATCTTCAAATTCATCGCTCAGCCGATGCTGTGGCTGCTGACCTTCTACTTCTCGCTTCTGGGCAACTACGGCTTAGCGATCATCTTGCTGACCTTTACGGTCAAACTCCTGCTCTGGCCGATCACCGATATGAGTTTCCGATCGATGGCTCGGATGAAAGAGGTCCAGCCAGAACTGAGCAAGCTTCGAGAGAAGTATAAGGCCGATAAGCAGATGCTCGCGCAAAAGCAGATGGAGTTGTTCAAAGAGCGCGGCGTCAACCCCGCTGGCGGCTGCTTTCCGATGCTCTTGCAAATTCCGGTGTGGTTCGCTCTGTACTCGACCTTACGAGTGGCTGTTGAGCTCTACGGTAGCCCCTTCATACCGGGCTGGCTCGATGACCTCACCTTAGCTGACCCTTACTACATCCTGCCGGTGCTGCTTGGGATCGTCTTCTTCATGCAACAAAAACTGCAACCGCAGATGAGTGACAACCCGCAGCAACAAATGATGATGAAGGTCATGCCCTTGATGATGACCGTCTTCATGGTCGCGCTGCCTTCGGGGCTTGTCGTTTATATTCTGGTCAACACCATCTTAGGAATTGGTCACCAGTTCTACGCGATCAAGCGAGATGCAAAGCCAGCCGCTTAAAGACGCCCTGGCGCGCCGAGCGCAGCGGGCGAGGCAAAATAAAGAAGTCTGTCGCTTAGTCGCCGGCCGAGCTGATCATCTCGATGGCTTGGTGATTGATCGCCTTGGTGACTTTGGCTTTGGGACACTGAGTCAAGCGAAGCTGCCCGTCTCGATCGCTGATTTAGAGAGCTTGGTCTCTAAGCTAGGCTTGCACGGGCTGACCCTTCGCCAGCGTCAAAAGGGCGGTCGCGGTGAAGAGCTGCTGCATTTGGGCGACCCCCTGCCCGAGCGCATTGAGCTTCGCGAGGGGCTTGCGCATGTGGTGCTGCGTATCCACCCTGACAGCTTGAGTTATGGCTTGTTTCCTGACCTTCGGCGTGAGCGACTTACACTAAGCGATCAGCCCAACCCGGGCTCCGTACTCAATCTATACGCCTACAGCGGCCTGTTTGGGATTCACGCAGCGCTAGCCGGAGCAGAGCGAGTCATTCAGGTCGACGCGCTCAAAAGTACCTTAGCGATGATCCGCGCCAACGAAGAGGCGAACCAAATTCAAACCACGCGCCTTTGCGAGGATGCCCTAACCTACTGCCAACGAGCCGCTCGGCGCGGCGAGCGTTTTGATCTCGTGATTCATGACCCACCAACCTTCGGGCGAACCCCCAAAGGTAAGTCGAGAAACCTCAAGAGTTCTTTGGTTGAGCTGCTTCAGGCTAGTATGGACGTCGTGGCCGATGGTGGGCGACTACTCAGCGTCGTCAACATCAACTCGATCTCTTCTCGCCATGTGGCTGAGGCGCATCGAGTTGCAGCTGATCAAGCTGGTGTTAGACTGACCAAACAGCGCCCGCTTAAAGTCGCCGCCGATGCGCCTAGCGAGCTCAAAGGTGGTTGGTATAAATTACGACGCTAAGGGGTCGAAACCAGGCGCGTCGGGTTCCTCGGGGTCGGCAACCGTTGGCACGAGACGGACCATGGCATCGAGTAGGTCGTCGAGCCCGCGCTGGTGGTGACTCGAGATCGTCAAACAGAGCATTTTACGGCGCCCGCACCAACGCTCAAAGTCGGCTATGCACTCTTGAACAGCGGGTAGGTCAGCTTTACTCAAAACGGCGATACGAGGTCGCTGAGCGAGCTCCGGGCTGTAGCGCTCGAGCTCCTTCTCGATGGCCTCAAAGGCTTCACAAAGCGCAGCGAGTCCGTCGCCCTCAAAAAACTCAGGCAAGGTCACCAGGTGAGCGAGAGCGCTCACGCGCTCAACGTGACGTAAAAACTGATGCCCTAACCCCACACCCTCGCTGGCGCCCTCAACCAATCCAGGGATGTCTGCGATCACGACATCTCGACCGTGGCGACGGGCGACCCCTAAGCTGGGAACCTTGGTCGTAAAGGGATAGTCTGCAACCTCAGGTCGCGCATTGGATACCGCTTGCACCAAGGTCGACTTTCCAGCGTTTGGAAAGCCCAGCAAACCAATATCTGCCATCAGCTTGAGCTCAAGGCTGAGCCGGACCTCTTCACCAGGATCAGGATCCAAAACGAAATCAGGTCGCGGCCGAGACGGCGAGATAAAGCGAGCGTTGCCTTTCCCCGAGCGACCCCCTTGAGCGACGATCAGTTCATCGCCTTCTTGTATGATCTCACCAAGAACTTGTGGCTCGCCCTGGTCATCGATGATCGAGACGATCGTCCCGAGCGGCACCGGCAACACCAGCGCCGGCGCGTTCTTTCCTGTTTTGCGGTTCGAGCCGCCACGAGCGCCAGCCTGCGCCTTGTGTAGAGGCCTAAAGCGGAACTCAAGCAAGGTGTTGAGACGATGATCACCGCGCAGCACGACGTTGCCGCCGTTGCCGCCATCTCCACCATTTGCGGGACCGTTCGGTCGACCCGGTAGGCGATTAAAGGTCAACGCACCCGGGCCGCCATCGCCCGCCTGAACCGTGATCTTTACCGCATCAATAAACTTCATAAAAACAACAACGGGAGCAGCTCAGCCGCTCCCGTTTCCTTGCAGGCCCAGAGCGCTAAGCTCAGGCCTGAGGCTCGATGCTCACCTGACGGCGACCACTGCGGTGCGAATTGTACTCAACCTTGCCATCAATCAAAGCAAAGAGGGTGTAATCGCGACCCATGCCTACGTTGTTGCCAGGGCGGATTTTCGTGCCGCGCTGACGCACGAGGATGTTGCCCGCACGAACGGCTTCGCCGCCATACTTCTTCACGCCCAAGTACTGAGGGTTAGAGTCGCGTCCGTTACGAGATGAGCCCTGACCTTTTTTATGTGCCATTGTTCGCTTCCCTCTCTAGCTGTTGATCTCGGTAATCCGAATCTGAGTATACAGAGCACGGAAACCGATCTTACGGCGATATTTCTTGCGGCGCTTGCGCTTGACGATGAGCAACTTCTTACCCATCAGCGGCGTTTTGCGCTCTTCGAGATCTTTGTTATCTTGGCGGACGATCACTGCCTTGACCGAGACGCCACCGAGCAGGTCAGCGCCGGCACGGATGCCTGAGTCGTCTTTGAGCAAAAGCACCTTATCGAAGAGCACTTCATCGCCCACAGCACCCGAGTGATGCGGAATACGAAGGAAATCGCCGACTTCAACGCGCTCTTGATTGGCGCCTGTATGCACCACAGCAAACATGGTGTCTCCTCATGCCTGCACAGGACAGGGCGCACGTGACTAAAGATGCGCGCCTTTGGTGTCAAGGCCATTGCCACCGGCGGCTCTTTGTTTCGTGGCCGCCTGGCCAACGGACGAGTCAATAGCAATTGCCGCAAGCTTGGGTTAGCCAACTCCTGCGCAGCGAAGGACGATGCCCATCATGAATTACATGCTCTGTGTCCGCACAGATGCTGATCAAACCGACGCGATCATGGGCAAGCTGGTCCTTGCTGGTGCTCAAGGGTTTGAATGGCGAGATCAAAGCATCGCCGCCTCCATCCCGCGTCATGAAGTTCAGCTGATCACCTACGGTACTCAGGAGGAGCTAGCCCCATTTGCTGAGCTGGCTGCCAGTTTAGCGGGTGTTCTTAGCCCACCCTCGGTGCTTGAAATCGAGACCGTCGACTGGGCTGAGGCTTGGAAAGAATATTTCAAGCCGTTGCGTATCAGCCCTCGGCTCGCGGTCGTCCCGAGCTGGGAGGAGGTGAGCATGCCCAGTCACGTCCAGATCATTGCGGTGGACCCCGGTTCGGCGTTTGGCACCGGGCAACACGCAACGACAGCGTTGTGCTTGCGCGCCCTTGACCTCTTGGAGACTGAGCGCGGAATTGGAGACCTCGCCGATATAGGATGCGGCACCGGCATTTTGGGGATCGGTGCTCACCTCTTGGGTGCTGGAGACATTGTCATGATCGACAACGACCCGCTCGCGGTCGAGGTGGCTCGAGAGAACCTTGAGCATCTAGGGTTGGTCGAGCGCTTCGAGTTGACCTGCAGCGACGTCCCTCCACCCAATCGTCAATTCGAGACGGTGGTCGCCAATATATTGGCACCGGTGCTCATCCGGCTCGCCGAAGCGCTCTGCGCCAACGTCGCTCCGAGCGGCTGCCTCCTGCTCAGCGGGCTCTTGGTCAGTCAAATTGATGAAGTAGAGGCTCCATTTCTGGATTTTGGTCTGCGCCGGAAGCGCTTGAGCTGCGAAGGGGAATGGGCCTTGCTTTGGTTAGAGCGATGAGCGCTCGCCGCTGCCTAATGAACCGACCCAACATCGAAGCGGCGCGCGCTGATCGGCGACCGCTTTACACTCAATTATCTCGGCCGATCGCTGCGCTTGAGACCTGGCGACCAGATTGAGTTCTTTGACGGCCAGGGAATGGCTCGGGTCGCGGAGATTGAAACGGTTGCAAAAAATGAGATCAGTGGATGCTGGTGTGAGCCTGTCCGTCGAGAAGACCGACGCATCGGATCCGCCCCTGTCCCGATCATCGCCCGCCTCAAAAGCCACGCTGAAGATGATGCGATCGCTGCGCTGTGCGCGATCGGCTTCCCGCAAATCCGCCTCTTTCGGGCTGACCGCGATGCAACCGATAAACCCTGGTCTGAGAAACAAGCCCAACGGTGGCGCCGTATCGCTGACGACAGCTGCCGACAAAGCGGTGGTTACTGGCGCACCGACATCCAAATTTGTGATCACCTCGGACAAGCGATCGAGGGCCTAACAGAGCTCGCCTATGGTGACCCTTCAGGAGGTCCCGTAAGCCGCTGTGACCAAAGCTCGCTCGGTGTGGTTATCGGTCCAGAGGGAGGATTTAGCGCTGAGGAGCGACAACTTCTAAACGACTCGAACGCCTATGCCGTCCAGCTCGGCTCACGGACCTTGCGCGCTCGGCACGCGGCCAGCTTACTACCGGTCGTCGTCTTGAGTCATTGGCGGGTAAGCTCATGAGCTCAGCCTGTCTTCGCTGCGGTTTTCCCAATGATGAGAGCGCCCAGCACTGCCGAGCGTGTTCGGCGCCACTTCACGAGGCCTCGGGTGAGGCAACCATTAAGCCGCGCTTGCGCCAGATCATCGCCGAGACTCGAGCGCGAACACGCGCTCGTCAACGTCGCGGCGTCTCTGTCAATCCCAACCGAGTGGATGTCGTACCGCGCATACCAAGCGGCGTCGCAGCCAGCGAAACAGCGCTCAAAACAGCGCTTGAAAAAGGCAGGCTCGCACGACTCCAAGGCTTACGAGAGGAGCTCCGCAAAGGGCGTCCAGAGGTCGATCCCCCTGTGCGTGAGAGCATACCACCTCAAAGCAGCCTGACCCCACAACGCTCAGAACCCGAGCCTAAGCCTGCTGAAGAGCCGGCTCCACCACAGGCGGCTCGCGAACGCGGCGCGCCAGCCGATGCCGAACCCGCTGCGCAGCGATTCCTTGATGAGCCGAGGCACCCTGTTCAAGTCCTCGCCGGGTCCGAACCGCAACCGGCTCAACCGATCAAGGCTGCTCCAACCCCTAAAGCGCCAGTTGTAGTAAAGATCGAGACCCGAGCCCCTGCTCGAGTCGAGCCTGCGACCGAGACCGCAATCGAGCCCGTTATGCCTGCCTTGATCGAGGGCGAAGGCGAGCTTGCAGCCGAATCTAAACCGCCGGTCGCCCTAGACTCTGGGCCCCTGAAGCCGCTGGACACGGAACCCTCTTTGGGCGCTTCATCGATCAGCGAACCCAAAGCGGAGCCAGGACGTCCTGCCGAGTCCGTACAAGCTCTCGAGACGCCCACTCAAAAGGCATCCAAAACAGAACCTTCTCAACCCGCAATGGCGCTGCCGATCGAGGAACCCGGCGACTTAGAAAACCCATCGATTAAGCCGCTTCTAAGCGCCGCTGCGAAAACGGCGCTGAGCAACCTGCGCCAGACCGCGCAGCGCCTCAAACAAAAGGTTCAAGACGATGGGCAGGTCGTCGACGAGAAGCGCTGTCGTTTGTATGACCAACACCGTTTGCTTTCGACCTTCATCGATTTCGCGCCCACGATCACGTTAGCAACCCTGTGGCTCAGCGCTCAATTCAACCAAAGTCGTCTCTCACCTGAAGAGGTCATGGCTTCTTGGCTCCTTGGTGAGGCGGGCGGCACGCCGTGGGGCTTACTGATGGTAGCGATCTTTTGGTTGGTTTGGTGTTGGGTTGGAATTGCTGTCTGGAATGTAACCCCTGGGATGAAGGCCGCGCGCTTGAGTTGGGCTGAGGCGTCTAAGTGGAAGCTGTTCGCTCGACCGCCTTTGTTTCTCATCAGCCTTTTGCCACTGGGCTTGGGCGGAACCTATGCTCTGCTCGATAAAAATAGTCGCGGATTAAGCGACCTCGCGCTGCGTCTAACTTGGCGTAAACTGTGATCCACGATTTCGCGCAACTCCTGCTCGAAACCGGTCATCTCCAGCGCGATCAACTTGACCTTTTAAGGCACCGAGCAAGCCTGATGGGCGGCGAGCTCGATCGACATGCGCTAGAGATGAGCCTTCTCGGAGCTGACGAGCTCATCGCTTTATATGCTCAATGCCTTGATCTTCCGCCAGCTAGACCTCTCGATTTAGACCGCTTATCGCTCAAGAGAAGCGGCGCTTTTCCAGGCCGACTTGCCGCACGTTGGCGATTCATCCCCGTCGAGCAAATCGGTCTAAGTTGGCAGGTTTTGTCGGATCAAAAGCCGGACGAGGCTCTGCGCGAAGAGGTGCGCTGCACACTCGGTGTCGAACTCCTTGTCCGAGCGGTGCCACCCTTTTTGTTTGAATTGCTTGAACGCTGGCTTCATCAACGCTCAAGTCAAGACCAACTCGCTCTACTCACTGCGCGCTTGTTCCCTCGCTTCTCGGTCATTAGCGCCTCAGTTGATCCACAAATCGATACAGACCCAACCCATGAACCGTTGGAGCCGTCGCATTTGAGCTATCGGCTCGCTCGATGTGCAACCGGGCAAGATTGCCTTGATGAAACGCGGCAAGAGATGGCGAACTGGGCGCCGATTCACGGTCTTTGGCGAGTCGATGGTCCGGTTCTTCGTTCACCGTCTCGGGCACTTAGTATCGATGCGCTCGAAGGGTTCTCAGAGGTCTTATCCTGCGATCATCTGCAGGTCTTTGATTCGGTCAACGAGGGATGGGTCGACCTTTGCGAGGACGCTCGCCCCTTACGAAGTCTCGCGGTTCGCCCCGTCTTGATCGGGCGTCGCTGTGTGGCCGTGCTGTTGGTCGGCTCAGCCTTCTTGATCGTCGACGGTCGAAACCGGTCTCGACTTGATGACACCGCTCAGGATCTAGCGCACGCCCTTGGGTCACGCCTCGGGTAGAGCTTGGGTTGAGCTTCGGTACTCACTGACCATCCGCTCAACCAACTCAGCAGCTCCAGGTAGATCATCAATTAATCCCGAGATCTGACCCGCCTCGATTTCCCCCTCGTCGAGATCGCCGCAAAAGATTCCAGCTCGACCACGACCACGACCTAACAAGGCAGCTAGAGCCTCACGATCTTGACCTGAGCGCTCGGCTTGAATCGCTCGATCAGCAAAAGCGTTTCGGATCAAACGAACAGGGGTCACCGGAGACATCGCTAAAACGGTGTCCCGATCTCCCGCTTGAATCACCGCATCTTTATACGCTTGATGGGCGCTGCTTTCTGCACAGACTGCGAAGCGAGTGCCGACCTGAACACCTTCAGCCCCGAGCGCCAAAGCAGCAGCCATAGCTCGTCCATCAGCGATGCCGCCTGCAGCGATTACCGGCACAGTGACCGCATCAGCAATCTGCGGAATCAAACACAAGCTCGTGGTGCCTTGGGGGGCGTTGTGGCCGCCGGCTTCAACCCCCTCACAGACGACCGCATCCAGGCCGAGGTCTTCGCATTTCTTAGCTTGGCGAACGGCGGCGACGACGTGGACGTGGACACGTCCAGCCGAGCGTAATTGCTCAGAAACGACCGCCGGAGAGCCCGCCGATGAGAAGACAATCGGCACCTCTTCTTCAAGCACCACATCAACGCAGGCGCTCATGTGCTTGTACAGCAAAGGCAAATTGACCCCAAAGGGCTCAGCCGTCACCGCTCGAAGTTTACGGATGTGCTGCCTGAGCACTTCGGGCTGCATCGAGCCCGCACCCAGCAGGCCCAAGCCACCAGCCTCGCTGACCGCCGCAGCGAGACGCCAACCCGAGACCCAGATCATCCCTGCTTGGACGATCGGGTAACGAATTCCAAAAAGGTCCGTGATTCGGGTCTTCAAGACCTATTTAGCCGGTTGTTTTTCCGCTGGTTTCTCAGCCGGCTTTGCGGCCTCAGGCTGAGCTGAGCAAGCCGGTTTACCGGGACCAGGCTGAAGCATAAACCAGGCGAAGGCGTCGGCTCGATGAGCCTCAGCTTTACCCGTCAAGCTGGCTGCCGCTGCACGACCCAACAACGCATCTCGGCGATTGGGGTCGGCGGCGAGCACGCGCTCGAATCGCTTGAGCGCTTTTGCGCCATGACCCGCCTTGGCTTCACCTGCCGCCGCTTGGCCCAAGGCGACCTCGATCCAAGCGGCCTCCATCAGCTCAGCGAGAGCGCTTGGGATCAGCTCTTGAGTCCAGTCCAGCAGATCACCACGAAGCGCAGTCGGCTCGGCATTTTTCTTGAGCATCTTCTGCGAGGTCGCAAAGTCTTTCTTCTTTTTACGGTTGCTAAAGGTTGCTTTAATCGCAGCGCCAAACTTCGCTTTGAGCTCAGCGTCCGTAGCCTGAGGCCCCATCGCCGCAGCCGCGACAATCGCCTTGAGAATCGGATCGTTGCCTGCCGTTTTTCCGACCGCTAACGCCGCACCCTTGAGGTCGCCATTGGTCGCTAAGAACATCGCAAGCTCTCGACTAGCATTGGGCAGCCCAGCTTTGACCGCAGCGAGATAGGCTTCGTTGACCGGGCCGCAGCCTTTCGCTGCAGCTTCGCCGCGCGCCATCCGCGCCTGAGTCAGCACCATGATCCTAGCGTCGGGTTTCTTTGTCGGGTCTTGAGCCGCGCCAGCGAGCAAGGGAGCCGCTTTGCCGACCTCGTCGCCGTCGAGCATTTTTAGGGCTAAGTAGACCGGCGTATCCACCGCTTGAGGGACGGCATTGCTGACATCTTGAAGCCCCGCAGCGCTTTTGTTGCTGGTCTCATCAACGGTGGGCTGAATCGCGTTCCAAGAATCAGCGACGACACCGAGCCGCTCTTTGCCATATGGGCTCTCGGCTTGCGCCTGCAGCGCTTTGAGCACTGCGCCGGCGTGCGACTGAAGATTTGGATTGGTCATATTGGCTTCGAGCCACAAGCGATCATAGAGCAAGAAAAAGGGCGCAAACGCTCCCGCGTCAGGGTTGATGGCGCAGCCACCTTTTTCATCCTTGAGGCACTGGCTTTGCTCGCAGCCCTTCAGGCACATCGCTGGCTCAAGACCGGCGAGCGCCTCGGTCATACGAGCCGGCTCACCGCTCGCTAACGCCTCTAAGCCGCGCTCATAGGTCGCCCGCAGCGCTTTGGCGGCAGGGTCGTCGCCGGTCATTGGGTCGCTAACGGCGTCACTGCCGCCCCCGGAGGTCGCAAAATAACCCACCGCTGCCAACACCACGACCGCCGCAGCGATCAAAGGCATCTTGCTCTTTTTGGGGGTCTCAAGTGGGTCTTCTTCGGTGCTCAAACCCGGCACATCACTGGGTTCGTGCGTCATCTCTTCGAGCAGATCGAAGGCGTCATCGAAGCTGTGGTCTTCGCCGTCATCGGCAGGGCTTGCCGCAGCCGCAGGCTCAGAGATCATCTCCGTCGCCTCATCGTCGCTCGCTGCTTCAACCGCATCAGCGGGGGCGTCCTCAATGGGCTCGGAAAAGTCCATCTCAAGGGCCGCCTCTAGTGCCGCTGCATCGTCAGCGCTCGGCCCCGCTGGCAGATCAGCGACATCCAAGGCTCCAGCCGTTATCGAGGTCGGATCAGCGGGCTGAGCTGCGGCATCAACCACCGCGGCAACCGCCTCAGGTGCCACCGCCGCAGGACTGTTTGAAATCTGCTGGCGGCGCGCATCAAGCATCGCAAACGCTTCAGCAACTTCTGGAATCGCCAGCGCCTGGCGCCACTCGCCCTCATCCTCACGGATCATGCATTGGCGTGGAACGCGCTTCTCGCCCACCCAGCGAACTAGGGTGGTGAGATCCTTAACTTTATAGATCTTTCCGTTGGTATGACGGATCTGCATTGGGCTCGCTCCTTCCAGGGCGATGGTAAAGATAAAGCCACAGGCGTTGCACTGATATGGCTGTGTGGACTCGATCGCTGTGGCATCGATCTGCCAGAGCGTTCCACATTGTGCACAGCGCGCCTCCACCTACCTTTACCTCTTGGTCACAATGGTGACCCTACGGACCCCTCGTCTTTAGGGCAAACTTTGTCGCTCCAGCAAGACAGCAGCGAACTCTGCAAAGCCCTCGCCGCGTGCCTTTGTCGTTATATAGGCCGGGGCTTCGGGAAGTTCCGAAAAGTCACGAATGTTGGCCACCCCTACACTGAGCGCCGCAATGGCGAACAAAGGACCATCATTTGGTGAGTCACCGATGTAGGCAAGCCGGTGCGTATCGAGATCATAATGCGCTCGCAAAACCTGCTGCAACCCGCTCGCTTTATCCCACTCGCCAAACCAACCGTTCACATGAATCGATGAGACCTTCGCTTTAGCACCTTGCTCGGCAAACTCATGAGCCAGCGCCTCCGCCTGACGAATGGGGAATGGGCCGACCTCTTCTGCAAAATCAATCGCCAGATCAAAGCGACGACAGAACTGATCACTCGCGACTTTGAACTCCGGAAACTTCTGCAGCAAATGCTCCGCTAATGCGTCCAGCTGCCCAGGCGCAGGCGGGACCCCCAAATCTTGGCGCTGCACCAAGCGACCGCTTCGCTTGAAAAACAGCGCGCCGTTCTCGCCCAAGACTCCATCGACCGGCCACGTTCTCGCGATCATATCGCACCAACCAGCGGGGCGTCCGGTCACCGCTAACAAGCGAAAACCCGCCTCATGAAGGGACCACATGGCTGCATAAGCTTCAGCGGTCACGCGACCGTCTGTAGTGATCGTGTCATCGATATCAAAACCGACGGCACGCACGCTGTGCCATAACTCGTCAGGGATCTGCTCTATGGGTTTCATAACTGGCCCATACGATGGGCGCGCTCAGGCAACAAGAGGGTACAAACAGGTCGATAATTCGGCGCTAAAATCAAAGCGCTACTTTACGATCAAAACCGATAAATATACATCAAAGTCCGGAACAAATGTCCGGAAAATCCGATATGAACAAAAAAGCGCTGCTAACAGTTCGTGAATACGCTGAAGAAGCTCGAGTCACCGAGCGCACCGTCAGGCGCTGGATCACCGAGGGCCGACTGCGCGCCATTCGACAAGGGAAGAAGTACCTAATC
This sequence comes from Myxococcota bacterium, assembly GCA_040260805.1. Classification (GTDB taxonomy): domain Bacteria; phylum Myxococcota; class UBA4151; order UBA4151; family UBA4151; genus CACGMS01. The sequence goes on from JBDQPD010000003.1 coordinate 41,266, forward strand.
CCGCGTGAGGAGTCGGCAGGTTCACTCCTCGGCGACTACAAACGCCCTAGCCTCCCCGGTGCCGCCAAGCCGGTCGGTGAAGGTGCCCTGCGTTATTTGCTCTTTTGGATGTGTGATGCCTGGGTGGATGGGAGCGCAGCTCAGCGCGCCTTTTACCAAGAAGACAGCGAAGGCGCTGAGCGTTACTTTCAAAATCTCGTTGCGGAAATTGATCACGAAGCCAGCGATCACGTGGACACTGAACTCGCTCTTCGGCTGCGATTCGTGGCTCGCGACCTGCTCACGCGGCTCAACCAATCCTTCGAGCGAGCCGAAGCGGTTGCTTCTGATCCTGCGCTCGCCGAGACCACAACACCAACTCAACAAACCACCCCGCTGCAGAGCAACGTCCATGAAACAATGCCTTTATCCGGCGGTGAATCATGAACCTAATACGCCCTGCCCACCCCAACGACCTTGACGGTTTATTTGGGCTCGCGGAACACCTCAACACGGTCAACTTACCGGCCGATGAAGAGCGCCTGAGTGAGATGCTCGAGGACAGCGTCAATCAATTCGAGGGTTCAGATGCTCCTGATCAAGCGATGATCTTCGTGCTTGAAGATGGGCAAGGTGCGCTGCGCGGCTCAGCGACGATCATCGCTCGCCACGGTTCGCCGCAAGCGCCTCATTGTTTCTTCGATGTGATTGATGAAGAGCGCTACTCTCCTCGTCTTGACCAGGTGTTCCACCATAAAGTTTTACGGCTTGGAACCAGCTTTGTGCCCCGCACAGAGATCGGCGGGCTCGTGCTGGACCCCAGCCTTCGCGGTCAGGGCCTAGGCCGGTTCCTAAGCCTGTGCCGGTTTCAGTTCATAGCCGCCTACCGTGAGCGGTTTTGTGACTACGTTTTAGCCGAATTGCTTCCTCCTTTTGACGAGGACGGCAATTCTCCTTTGTGGCACGCCTTAGGGCAGCGCTTCACCGGACTCACCTACCGAGAGGCTGATCGACTCAGCGGGCAAGAAAAAGAATTCATTGAGGACCTTTTTCCCCGCTCCGATCTCCATGTCAGCCTGTTTAGTCGAAAGATCCAGTCGGTGATCGAACAAGTCGGTCCAAACACTAAAGGCGCGCTCAAGCTGCTGCTCGAGCAGGGCTTCTTTTACACCAAGCGAATCGACCCATTTGATGGAGGTCCTCATTACCGGGCAAACACTGACGAGATCGCCTGTATCCGATCAACCCGTGCGCTTCGAGCGAGAGCTGGCCAGGGCCACGGCCAAGCGATGGTTGGCGTACAGACCAAAAATGCGCGCGATTATCGAGTCTGCTTAGCGCCTGTTAACGCTCAGGGTATGCAGGTTGATACCGATCAAGAAACGCTTGATCGGCTTGGCGTTGAAGCCGGCGAAGACCTACTCGTGACCGTGATCTAAAGAAGGCGACACGGCTGGGGTTGCCGACGCCAATTGCACTGCCCATAGTGCCGCCGCAAGGAGCACCAAAATGCACAAAGGTAGCTTTATCGCAGGACGCTGGGACCAGAGCGGTCGAGCGGTTCTTGAGGTCACCAGCCCGATCGATGGGCAATGCGTTTTTTCTACGCCCTACGATCCCGATCATGCCGATCAAGCGATCGCAGCTGCCCGCAAGGCCGCGCCAGCTTGGGCAGCCCTATCCAGAGCCCAAAGAGAACAGGCGCTTAGACGAGTCCAAACCGAACTCGCTGCGCGTCAAGAAGCGATCGCCCAAGCGATCACTCGAGAGATCGGCAAACCCCTCTGGGAGGCACGCGGTGAAGCCAAAGGTCTCGCCCCGAGAATTGATCTGACCTGCGGAAGCATCTCCGCTGATGTGGCCGATTGGGATCTTCCCAATGACGCCGGGCGCGGGCGTTACCTCCCCTTAGGAGTCGTCGCAGTCTTAGGGCCCTTCAACTTTCCTGCGCACCTCGCCAACGGGCAGATCCTACCCGCCTTGCTTCTCGGGAACACGGTCATCCTCAAACCCAGCGAAAAGGGTGCAGGCGTGGCGGCCTTATACACCGAGGCGATGGCTGCAGCTGAGCTACCACCTGGCGTCTTTAACTTGGTCCAAGGAGACGCAAGGGCTGGCGCCAAGCTGACCGCAGACGAGCGCGTCGATGGGCTATTGTTCACCGGCTCAACACGGGTCGGTAAAATGATTCTAGCCGCTACCAACCAAACCCCAAACAAGCTCGTCAGTCTTGAGATGGGGGGGAAGAACGCAAGTCTTGTCAGCGAGGACGCCGAGCTTGTAGGCTGCGCAAAAGAGCTGCTTCACGCCGCTTTTATTACCTGTGGTCAGCGCTGCACAGCGACCAGCCAGGTCTTTGTTCATCATTCAAAAATTGACGAACTCGCAGCCCTGCTCAAGCGCGCGCTTCCGAAACTCCCCGTAGGCAATCCCTTCGACGATTCAACCTTCATGGGTCCGATCATCGATGCCTCCGCCAAGGCGCGACTCTTAGGGCTCAACGAATTGTCAAAGTCAGCAGGCGTTGAGACCCTATGCGCAGCGACCGACCTGGGCGGCACTGGAAATTTTCTGACGCCTTCATTGCGGGTGGGCGACTGGGCTGATCACGATTATTTTACCAACGAACACTTCGGACCCGACCTGGTGTTGATTCCGATTCAAGATGACGACGAAGGCTTAAAGCGCATCAACGACCTCGAATATGGTCTGGCCGCGGCCGTGTTTTGTGAGGACCAAAGTCGTTTCGATGTCTTGGCATCGCGGCTGCGCTGTGGTGTGGTTAACTGGAACAGAGGCACCGCTGGAGCCACAGGGCAGCTTCCTTTTGGGGGTTGGCGTAACTCTGGAAACCACCGACCTGGCGCTCTTTTCGCTGGTCGATTAGTCACCGCAGTCCAAGCGCGCTTGCATCATGGCGGTTCGGTGTCAGGATTTGTCGAGGAGGCAATGAGATCATGAAGCAACTCGGCCTACTGCCTTTACGTAACGACGTCTTCTTCCCAGGCGCCGTTTTACAGCTCACGGTCGGGCGACCGGCGTCGGTCGCCCTGATCAACGCCGTCCAAGAAGGCTCGATCGAGCTCGGTGTGCTCTCGCAGCGCGACGCCTCGGTCGAATCGCCGACTCGAGAAGACCTTTTTGAAGTGGGAACCTACGCTTCGATCATCTCGGTCATGCAGACCAACACCGACCGCTTCCAGGTCATGGTTAAGGGGCTGACTCGGTTTCGCCTCGAGACGCTCGATGAGTCGGGAGAGTTTTTGCAGGCTGAAGTAGAGGACCTGCCCTCAAGCGAAGAAGAGAGCGAAGAGCTCGATGCATTGGTCGCGATGGTTCGAGAACAGAGCCTGACCTATGTCGCATTGAGGCCTGACCTGCCCGAGCGCGCCCGCACCGTTCTTGAGGGCATCCGCAACCCCGGGCGCCTCGCTGATGTGATCGCAGCCCACCTCGAGATTTCGCTTGAGCCGCGTCAAGAAGTGCTGGCTACGGCAGATGTCGAAGAGCGGCTCCAGCTCGTCCTTCGACTGCTCAACGAGCAATGCGAAGAGCTCAAAGTCAGCTCTCGGATCCAGCAAAACTTAGACGATGAGCGCAGCCGGCACCAACGAGAGCAGTACCTGCGGCACAAAATGCGAGCGATTCGTGAAGAGCTTGGGGATGACGACCCTGACGAGAGCTTCGCTGATCAGATTGAAACCAAACTCCACGACGGGCACTTCCCAGAAGCCGCCGCAGAGGCTGTTAAGCGTGAGCTCAATCGACTGCGGGCGATCCCGAGTCAAAGCGCTGAGTATACCGTGGTTCGTTCGTACTTAGAGTGGCTTGACGCGGTGCCGTGGAATGAGATGTCAGAGGACCGGATTGATCTCGAGGGCGCGGCAGCCATCTTGGATCGCGATCACCACGGAATGGATCGCCCGAAAGAGCGCCTGCTCGAATTTCTTGCGGTCCACAAACTCAAGACGCACCTGCGCGGGCCGATCTTGTGCATGGTCGGACCGCCGGGCGTGGGTAAGAGCTCTTTGGCGCGCGGGATGGCTGAGGCGATCGGGCGAAAGATGATCCGAATTAGCCTTGGCGGTGTCCGTGATGAGGCTGAAGTGCGCGGTCACCGTCGCACCTACGTCGGCGCCCTACCCGGTCGCTTGATCAAGTCTCTGCGCCAGGCAGGAACCATGAACCCTGTGATCGTCCTTGATGAGCTTGATAAGCTCAGCTCGGATTATCGCGGCGACCCCTGCGCAGCCTTACTTGAGGTGCTCGACCCCGAGCAAAATGACGCCTTCGTCGATCACTACCTCGATGTTCCTGTCGATTTAAGCTCGGTCATGTTTATTGGGACAGCGAATACGCTGAGTACCATCCCAGCGGCGCTCAAAGACCGGCTCGAAATCATCGAGGTGAGCTCGTACACGGCGATGGAAAAAGAGGCGATTGCGCGCAAGCACCTGCTACCACGCCAGGTTACAGAGCACGGCCTCGAAGACGACGACCTCGTGATCAGCGAAGAGGCGCTGAAGGGCGTGATCGAACGCTACACTCGCGAGGCAGGCGTTCGACAACTCGAACGAGAGATAGGCGCCCTTTGCCGCAAGTCGGCGGTATCAAAAGTTCGAGAAAACTCGAAACTATCGGTCGAAGACAAGGACCTTGTGGACCTGCTTGGAGCGCGTAAGTTCCTGCCAGAGGTCGGCGGACAAAATAGCATGCCAGGTATCGCTATCGGTCTGGCATGGACCGCTGTAGGCGGAGAGATTCTGTACATTGAATCAACCGCTATGCCCGGCAAAGGGAAGGTCCGACTGACGGGCAGTCTAGGCGATGTGATGAAAGAAAGCGCCGAGACAGCGATCGCTTACGTTCGTGCGCATGCGGTGGCCCTTGGTCTGCATCAAAGCGCAGACAAGCCCCTACTCCATGACACCGATCTTCATATTCACTTCCCGGCAGGCGCAACCCCTAAGGATGGGCCCTCGGCAGGCGTCACCTTGCTCAGCGCGATCGTGTCGCTCTTGCGCGGGGTCCCGGTTCATTCAGGGCTCGCCATGACCGGTGAGATCTCATTGCGCGGACGTGTACTGCCGGTGGGCGGAATCAAAGAAAAAATCCTGGCAGCGCATCGGGCGGGGCTGACCACTGTTTTGATCCCTCACCAAAATGAGAAAGATCTCAAGGATGTCCCCGACGAGGTCTTGGGCCAGCTCACGATCCATTTGGTCGAGCGCATGGAAGAGGTCATCGGTCACGCTTTTGATGCCGATGCGCTCCCGACCATCCTCGCCGAAACCAAACTGCGTGAAGGTGCTCAAATCGACCAATGAGAGTCGTGATTCAACGGGTCACGCATGCTCGAGTTGAGGTGGATGGTGAGATCGTCGGAGCGATCGATAAAGGGTTGATGGTCTTGGTCTGCGCCATGGACAATGAACGGGCAGACTTAGAGTCCTGGGCGAAGCGGTTGTGCGGCATCCGGCTCTTTCCTGACGCCTCTGGAAAGATGAGTGAAGATGTCCAATCGGCTGGTGGAAGCCTTCTGCTGGTTCCGCAATTTACGCTAAGTGCCGACATGAAAAAGGGCTTAAGACCGAGCTTTGGTCGCGCCACCTCCCCCACCCTAGCGGCAGAACAAATCGCCCGACTTGCTGCGCGCTGTGAAGCGCTGGGCGTGCGCACTCAAACCGGTCGCTTCGGAGCCGATATGGCCGTTCACCTGACCAACGATGGCCCGGTGACAATCTTTATGGATAAGCCTTAAGATTCCACAGCTAGAGGGCCCGTGGCGGCCCGCGTCTGGCGACTTTTCAACAGGTGCTCAACTGTTCCACGTGGAACATATTATTTTCGAAGCACGGGACGAAGGCACTTGTCCCTCTACGGGCCTGTGGGCATGAGCGACACATGCTGCGCGTCACGAACCTGACCCTAAAGACCGATCACCGAGCGATGCTGATGCGCCTCGCCTCGCTTCTGGGCACCTGGAACCAGGCCCATAACCTAGTCAGTCGCCAGCTCAACGAAGACCAGCTCTTGGATCTACTCTGGGAAGCCACAGCCTTTGAGCAACTGCTCCCTCTCAACGCGTCCATCGTCGACCTAGGTAGCGGCGCTGGGATCCCCGCTTTACCCCTTGCGCTGGTCCGACCAGATCTGACCATTGAAGCGGTTGAACCTCGCGAGAAGCGCTGCACCTGGCTACGCTTTGCCAGCACCGAACTCGGTTGTAAGATTAAGGTTTCTCAACGACGCTGGGATCCCCAATGGGCTCATTTTGATTACGTCGTGAGTCGTGCCGTTTTCCCGCCTGAAACCTTCTGCGACTCAGTCGGGGTGCTCGCACCCAAGAGCCTCCAAATGACCGGTGAATCGGCGAGCGAAGACCAACGCTCCGTTTATCATGTCTTGCGCGGGCGCGAGCGCGTTGGCCTCGTTCTTGCTGGTAGCGAGGTGGGACCAATGAACGGAGAGCCGGCGCCATGATTCTAACGATCGCCAACCAAAAGGGCGGGGTGGGTAAGACCACGACAGCAGTCAATCTAGCGGCTTCGCTAGCAGCCGCTGAACGCAAAGTCCTTTTGGTTGATTTCGACCCCCAAGGAAACGCCAGCTCTGCCTTTGGTCTGCAGCGACGCTTCGGGGACCCCCAAGTCTACCATGCGCTCATGGGCGAGCTCCAAACCCATGACACGATCCTGGCCACCGAACTGCCTGGACTAGACCTCCTGCCCGCGGGGCAGGACCTCATCGGGGCAGAGGTCGAGCTGGTCCACACGCCGAGTCGCCACGACCGCCTACGCAGTCTGCTGGCGCCGCTCAAAGGCAAGTATGATGAGATCATTATCGACTCACCCCCAAGCCTGGGTCTGCTGACGCTCAACGCGCTGATCGCTTGCGACCAAGTCCTGGTCCCACTTCAGGCAGAGTTCTATGCGATGGAGGGCTTGAGTCACCTGCTTGAGACGATGGATCAAGTCCGCTCAGGCTTTCATGCCCCATGCCAGCTCGCTGGCATTCTCCTGACCTTAGTCGACCGACGAACCCGCCTTGCTGAGCAGGTCTGCGCTGACATTCGAAGCTATTTCGGAGAGAAAGTACTCCACACCGAAATTCCTCGAAACGTTCGCCTAGCCGAAGCACCAAGCCACGGTAAGCCGGCTCTTCTTTACTCGATAAAAAGCGCTGGCGCTCAAGCATACCTGCAACTCGCCGCCGAAATGATTGAAAGGAATTCCCATGAGCTCGTCTCGATTGGGCAAGGGCTTCAGCGCCCTAATGGGCGATCGACCCAGTTCGGAGTCTGAAGCGATCAGCGCACCTGCGCAAAGCGCCTCAGGCGCCTTTGCTGAGCTGTCGCTTAAAGCGATCCAAGCGGATCCCGACCAACCCCGAAAATTCTTCGCTCCTACCGAAATAGCGAGCCTAGCTGAATCGCTGCAAACCCACGGCTTACTCGAGCCGGTCGTCGTCCACCAGCTCGCTAGCGGAAGCTATCAACTGATCGCCGGCGAGCGCCGCTTACGCGCTGCGACCCAGCTCGGCTGGAGCACGATCCCAGCGGTCATCCGCAGCGCCCACGCGCAAAGCAACCTGATCTTAGCGCTCGTTGAAAACCTACAGCGAGAGGATCTGACTGCGCTCGATGAAGCGCATGCTTATCACCGACTCAAAGAAGACCACCAGCTCACGCAGGATCGAATTGCCCAACTGGTCGGCAAGCGGCGTGCGACCGTGGCCAACGCGCTTAGACTCTTAAGTCTCGGCGAGACCGCGCGCCACGCACTCAAAAATGGATTGATTGATAAAGGGCATGCGCGGGCATTGCTCGCGATCTCCGACGCTGAAACCCAAGACCTGGCGGTGACGCGTTGCGTCAAAGAAGGCTGGAGCGTTCGGGCTACCGAAAACTTCGCAAAAAAACAAAAGACAGGCCGCTCAGGCGGCTCAGAATCCACCAAGTCAACAAAAGCCAAGTCAAACGAAGACTACTCGGCTCTTTCTTCCGCAATCGGCTTAGAGGTCAATCTGAGCGGTCGCAAAATTACACTCAATGCCAGCAATCGCGAAGAGGCGCGTCTTTTTCTTGCCCGATTGACGCGGATGGTGCGGGGTGCACAAGGCATGGATCAGAAGGGATCATCATGACACAGATCACGCATACGCTTCTCGGCCCCGACGCCAGCTTCGAAGGTAAACTCGAATTCGAGGGCGATGTTCGCATCGATGGTCGGTTTCGCGGTGAGATCGTCAGCAATGACCGTTTGATCATCGGCGAAGGCGCTGTGGTGTACGGAAACCTGCAGGTCGGCACCCTAGTGCTCAATGGTAACCTTGAAGGTCAGATTCACGTCCGCGAAAGCGCCGAGCTCCAGGCAGGTCGCTTGGTTGGCGAGCTCTACGCTGGCTCGCTCCAGGTTGCCAAAGGCGTGATTCTCGATGGCGTGGTCCACATGCTCAATACACAGCCCAGCGAACAAGCCGTCCAGCATCCAACTCATGAAGCGCTAGCGGCTAGCGATTACTAATCGCTCGAGGTGAGCTGAAGCCCGAAAGCGGCTAGCGCTTCTTTGGTAGCGCCTGCCCTTGGGTCGACAAAAATAGTGCGCTCTTTGCGTACCAACGCTTTGCCGAGTTGCCCCGGAACCGCATCCAGATCCGCACGAAACGCAAAGCGAACCTCTGCTCGCTCGCCGCGCAAGCTCGAGTAATGCAGAGCGAGCGCTGCGCCCGCCAAGATCAGGTCCTCACTCGCTGCCTCCCCGCGCTCAAGCGGCAACACAACATGACTTCCTGGGCCATCTCTCAGGTGGAACCAGAGGTCTCGACCTCTCGCTAATCGAAAGGTTACGGCTTGGTTTCCTAACGCCGTTCGTCCCAACAAAAAGATGTGCCCATCGCTCAGACCAAAACGCCGAACCCCCTTCGGCAGGGCGTAGTGTCGACTCGATCGCTTTGGCTCTCGCTGGGGAGGTGGCGACGCCTCGTCGAGTTGGTCAAGCTCTGTAGAGAGCGCAGCGAGACGCAGCTTCGTTGACTCAATGCGACGATGCGCTCGCTGAGCTCGATGAAACAAACGATCGACTAGCTCCGACACGGTCTGCGCCTGACCATCTATAATTTGGGTCGCTTCGGAGCCATCATACTGGGGAACCTCCCAACACGACTCATTACGTGAGACCGCGCGGCGAAGCGCATTGGCGCGCTCGCCAAGCTGCCTAAGCTCTGCGGGGTCATCACCGCTCATCGCCTGCGTTAACTTAACCTGTTGGCGCTCAATCCGGCGCCGCTCTTTAGCTCGCCAGTCAGCGATCAAATGATCAGCTCGGCGCTGCTCAAGCTCATCCCATTCAATGGTCTCAAGAGCGCTCAAATCAGTTTGCAAAGGCCCGGCGAGGCGCGCCTCATCAGACCACCAAACGCCGCGCGCTTTGCGACGAGAACTCACGCTCAGAATACGCCCATCCGAAAAGCTGATCTCCCAAAGCCCTGGAGCCACCCGAAAACCGATGAGCGTCGATGGCATGCTCTTTCTGAGCATCGCCTGAGAGGGGTGGGGGGAGGCGCCTGGCATCGGCGCTTGAGTCGCCAAATAGGCGCCGCTGAGCGGCGGCTCGAGCACGAAAATCAGATGAGCCTTTAGGCCCTCGTGCTTGAGGCAAAGGTGGAGAACTCCCTCTTGGGGGCGCCGCAGCTTTTCGAGTTTAGCGAGCAGCGTTTGTGCCAATCGGAACGGTCACCTCAAAAGCGATATGGCGAATCGTTCCCTGAGTTGACCAGCTCATACCCAACCATCCGCCGCGGTCATGCCAGCGCAACCCCACACCGTAATGCTCGGTCGCATAATCACTCGAAACGGATCCGCTAGCTTGGACCTCTGCGCTGCCGAGACGGTACCCTGCTGCGACCAAATTACTGCCGTCGAGCCGATGGTCCCAAACCAGACGCAGGCTGTCGATCGGGTTAAGCGCTAAGCTTCCACGCCATCGCTCTGCAGCGACCAAACCTGAGTCGTAATCGAGCGCAACGACTAAGCCCGGTCGCGTCCCGGTCGATGTAGCGCGCTGCCAGCCCGCATAACTCAAGCCGTATCGAAGCGTATCCGACCACTTGATCTCGGGGTCATAAGCGCCCGCTACCCCCAGCCCAAAACCACCCCCTAGTCGAAGACCTAAAGCCAGCGACCCCCCGAGCAAATGTTGTTCACCGCCCTCGTATCGGTAACGCGCGCCAACGCTCGCGCCCAAGGCTCCTCGACCAGGATCTAATGCGGTCGTTTCAACGTCTAAGTCCGGAGAGGGCCAGCGCCGATTAAGACTGGTCACCAAAAGATAGCGCGGCGCCCAGATCACAGCCCCTGGATGAGCGTGCGAGCTTGGGAACTGGGCACCCATTAAACTGCCGCCCCCGGCGAAGGGGAAACCAGAAGCCGTTGCCGCGGCGAGCAAGAGTCCATAAAGGGGCACGTGTCATCTCCACTCTTGCCATCACCAGCGAAACACGAGGCGTCAAGTCCATGACTGTTACTACTGCAATCATTCCGGCGGCTGGATGGGGCACTCGAATGCTCCCAGCGTCATTCTCTGTCCCTAAAGAGCTTCTGCCTGTTTTCGATCGTCCGAGCATCGAATGGGTGGTCGGAGAAGCTATCGCCGCAGGAATTCAGCGCATCGTTTTGGTGAGCGGTCGCGGTAAATCAGGCTTGATGGATCACTTCGATCGTCACCCATATTTGGAGTCGATCCTCAGCGGCGGCGGGAAAGATGTTCCAGCCCAAGCGATCGTTGCACGCGCTCGCTCTGCTGAGTTCATCGAGGTCAGACAGGGCGACGCTCGCGGCCTAGGCCACGCCGTTTTGTGCGGCGAACCCGGAAGCCGAGGCGATCGAGTTGCGGTGCTGCTTCCTGATGATCTCTACCTCGGAACCCCACCTGCGCTTGGTGATCTCATCGCTTTGAGCGACCAATTCCCTGAGCAAGGGGTGATCGGCCTGCTCAAGGTCCCTGAAGAACAGAGCCGTAAATATGGCATGGTCGGTGGATCGTGGAAGGGTGAGTTCATGACCATCGATCGCTTGGTTGAAAAACCCGAGCCGGCGGACGCTCCAAGCGCCTACGCGATTACCGGTCGCTATGTTTTACCCACCAAAGTCTTTGATCTCTTGCGCCATCAAGGCAGCGGCGCGCTCGGTGAGATCCAGCTGACCGACGCGCTCCAAAGCTTAGCCGATGGCGACGGTATGCTCGGCGTCGTTCCCCAGTCGAGACGATTTGATGCCGGCGACCCCGAAGGCCTTTTGGTCGCTGGTCTTCGCTGCGCGTTAGACCACGGCAATGCATCCATGCGCCAACGCGTGCTTGATGAACTGGAGCGATGAGCTCGGCTGATCACTCGAAAAGTACGTCAGCGCTCTGCGCTGAAGTTGCCGTTCAGCGTCCGGTTGGGCGCTTGCTGGATTATGCGCTCCCAGAAGGCGTCCAAGCGCAAATCGGCTGTCGCGTGTTGGTCCCCTTAGGAAACAGCCGAGCGACCGGCATGATCTTAGCGATTAAAACGCCCTCCAAAGACCAAAAACTCAAACCGATACTCGATCTTCTCGACCAAACCCCTGTGCTCGATTCCGGCCTGGTTAAGACGCTTCGTTTTGCCATCGGTTGGTACCGAAGTGAGCCCGCAGACGCGCTCCGTAGTGCGCTTCCCGCAGGCTTGAGTATCGGCATGGTTAAGACCTTGCTTCGCCGGCCCGACGAGCCCTTACCGCTCGAATTTTTTCACCTCGAACCCGAATTTGAAGACAAGGGTCAGATCGAGGCTAAATCACTCGATGACCAAAGCCTGGTTCGGTTGCTCAAAAGCGGCGCAGTTGAGACTCAAACTAAAGCCTCAAAAAGCAAACCAGAGCCCCGTATCGAGTGGCTAAGAGCGCGAACACACCCCGATGAGTTTCCCGCTCGAGCCAAGGCCCAACATGCTCTGCTTGAGACCCTGTATAAACTCGGTGATTGGCAACCGATCTCAGCCCTTGAGCGGCGCCCAGGCACGCGGCGTTTACTGCGCGCTTTAGAAGCAAAAAACGCCATCGAAATCGAATGGAGGTCGTGGGTTGATCAAAGCCTAACGACACGAGATCAGCCCCTCAAACTCAACGACCAACAACGCGCCACCGTTGACGCTATCTCGAGCGCTAAAGGCTTTAGCCAACACCTAATTTTCGGCATCACCGGTTCGGGTAAAACCGAAGTCTACATGCAGGCGATAAGGGCCGTTTTAGACCAAGGAAAACAGGCACTGGTTTTGGTCCCTGAGATTGCGCTAACACCGCAGATGGTTCGTCGGTTTGCGGCTCGTTTTGGTGACCAGATTGCGGTGCTTCATTCGGCGATGAGCGACGGCGCTAGGCGAAGCGCTTGGTATCGCGCACAGCGGGGTGAGGCGGCGGTCGTGATCGGCGCTCGCTCGGCTGTTTTTGCCTCCATGCCCAGGTTGGGATTGGTGGTCGTCGATGAAGAGCATGACAGCAGCTACAAGCAAAGTGACCGCTTTCGTTATCACGGTCGCGACCTGGTGATCTATCGAGCAAAGCAAGAAGGCATCCCCGTTGTCTTGGGCTCCGCAACGCCGAGCCTTGAGACCTATCATCGCGCGCAGACCGGTCAGCATACCACCCATTTGCATCGACTTGACCAGCGCGCCACCGGCGCCACATTGCCGGCAATTCAAGTCGTCGATTTACGCCATAAATCTGAATATCCTTTGTCTAAAGCGCTGTGCCAGGCGATCGATGAAACGCTCGCTCGCGGCGAACAAATTATGCTGCTGCTCAACCGTCGAGGGTGGGCGCCTACGGTCATGTGTTTGGACTGTGGTCATCGACATCAGTGCTCCGACTGCTCGGTCCCTATGGTCGTTCATCGCAATCGACGCTCGATCTGCCACTGGTGCGGACTCATGCAACCTGCACCCACCCGATGTCCGGACTGCAACTCTTCTGCGCTGAGCGATACCGGGGTGGGGACGCAACAGCTCGAGACCGCATGCCGTGAGCGCTTCCCAAAGGCTCGAGTTGCCCGTTTAGACAGTGACACGGCGCGCTCAACTCAACGACTCGAAAAGATTTTAGGCGCCATGGCCGACGGAGAGATCGATCTGCTCGTCGGCACACAGATGCTGGCGAAAGGTCATGATTTGCCCGGCGTTACTTTGGTCGGAGTGATCTGCGCCGATCAAGGCTTAAGAATCCCCGACCCGCGTTGCTCGGAGCGCTCCTTTGCGCTTTTGACTCAGGTCGCCGGGCGAGCGGGGCGAGCGGAGCGTCCGGGGCGCGTGCTGTTTCAAACCTTTGATCCGGATCATCGTGCGATCCAAGCGGCGGTCAACTACGATGCGCCAGGATTTTTAGCCGATGAGCTCCAACAGCGTGAGGCGCTAGGGCTCCCGCCGTTTCGGCGAGCCGTGATGATTCGCTGCGAGCACGAAGACGCCCAAAGCGCGCAACGTCTAAGCGCTGAGTTGGCATCGTATCGGCTAAGTGGTGTCGAAATTTTCGGTCCTATTCCGGCGGCGATCGAGCGCTTGCGCGGTCGTTATCGTTTTCAGGTGATGGCGACGAGCAAAACGGCAAGGTCTTTGCAAGCTTGGTTGGATGGAATTACAGCCTCATGCGCAAACGGACGTCGAGCCGGAGTCCGCATTGCGATTGATGTTGATCCAGCGGAGTTAATTTAGATGAGTCAACTGCTGTGGATCATTGATCCCGACCCAACCAGCGCTCAATCCATGCGCAGCGCGGTGGATCTGCTCGGGCCGGCTGTTGAAACATTTGATCATGTCCCAAGCGACGGCGAACTCGCTCAAGCGGTGCTGATCGCTGGGGCTGCTGGGGCTGAACATCTGGACCGATGGATCGGCGAGCTTAGACGCAGGGGCGGTAATGATCTGTTACCGGTCACCATCGTTGGCGGCTTGAGCAGCAGCGCCGAAGCGCTGGCGCTTGGCGCCGATCATTATCTTCCTTCTCCCCTAATTCTTGCTGAGCTCTGGGATCACTTACGTCGCTTTCTTAACCTCACATCGCCTGATGATGGCGAACGTGAGTTAATCCAAAGCCGCGGGTTTATCACACCAGAGATCACTCGCTCAGAGCCTCCAGCGCAGATCAGTGAGGACTTCGATTCACGCGCAACCGAAGACCCCATCAGCGGCGCGCCGTTCGATGATCAAAGTTCGACAATAGGCGATGCGTTCTTGGAGCCTATTGATCCACGAGCCGACGAACCCGATGACGTGTTTGAGGCGGCCACTCGAGCTCCACAGATCGATGAGCTCGGGCAGATCAACGAAGAAGAAGAAACACCAAGCGACGTCGACTCTGCGCCTGCCGAAGAAGCCAACATTGAGCCTCAAAGCTCAGCTGCGCAATCCGGCGGCCTCGACGCCCAAGAAGCCTCGAGTGAGTCAGAGCTCATGAGCATCGAGAGCCTACAGGCTGATGAGGCTAATCATCAGGACCTCGCTGATGAATCCGCTGACGAGCCGATGGTGGCGACCCAGGAGCCGATTCAAGCAGCGGCTAGGGCTGAAGACAGCGAGCCCGTTGAAGCGCTCAGCGCCGAGGACGGTCCAGCCGATCAGGCAGAGGACTTATTCGGACTAAAACAACCAGAAGAAGTAGATATCTTGTCCGCAAAATCCGGAAAAGAAACCTTTGAGGCTTTAGACTGGACCGAAGAGCGACCTCAAAATAATCATGATCTCGAGGCTGATGCAGCCTGGGGTCTGGATGAGGCGGTCGAATCGAACGAGCCCGCAACCGCAGGATGGGACGAAGAGGAAGACAGCGCTTGGGGTAATGAAGCTCAAAGCGATGGCGACTGGAACACCAACGAAGAAGGGTGGGCTGATCAGGCATCGAGCGATGAAGGCTGGGGTGAATCCTCAGATACTTCGAGCGCCTGGGGAGATGACGGTCCTCAGGATGAGGGGTGGGGCGGAGCAGCCGAAGCGCCCAAGCGCTCATCATCGCTTACTCAAATTGGCGAGCAGTTGATGCCAGCTACTCCCAAGCCGCGGGCGCCGGTCAGTTCACTTGGGCAGCTCGGCTCGACCGGGTTACTGGGTGTACTGGCTCGATGCGGCAAGGAGCGCGTCAGCGGTCGAATTACGTGGCGAAGTGAGCACGAATCGATCGTGCTCCATCTCGAGGAAGGGCGACTCAAGGCGATGCACAGCGGCAGCTTTGATCACGACCTGCTTCAGGCGGCGTTCGCCCAAAGCTGGATTGATCAAAAGGAGCTCGCAGGCGTTCGCCACCTGATGCAAAGACGGCACGCTAGCGCAGCGTCAGTGCTGTCGCGTGAAGGGGTTCGAGCCTCTGGAGAGATTCAGAAACTCGCGCAAGATACAGCCGAGCGTATCTTGCTTCGTTGTACCAACGCACCAGGTGGGCATGCCGAGTTTCATCCAGAGATGGGGCTGGAGCATGCTGTTGCTGTAAGCCAAGTCGATATGATCTCGCGCTTGATCACACTGTGTGAGAGCTTGGTTCAAGCGAGCATCTGGATCGCCTTAGTGGGCGGAGACGATGCGGTTCCGGCCCTCATGATGACCCCATTACCAGATGGCTTACCCGGGCGAGATGCGCTGCATAGCTCCGACGGCAGGCGCAGCCTGCTTGAGCTCGCGACGGCAAGCGGGGTCTCGATTCACGATGTGCGCTCCGGCTGCCTAGCAGCGCTGGCTATCGGTCACGTTGAGCTGATCAAGGTCGGAGTTTCAGCGATCCAGAAGAGTCACCGCCCCGACCAAACGTTCGAGCGCGCTTTGCGGCAAATTCGCTCGGGCGATTACTTTACCGTCCTTGGTCTAGCCGAAGCGCACAGCGCCACAGAGGTTCACCGCGCCTTTGCGGCTCGGGTGAGCTTACTGCGCTTGCATCTGCACACCAACCACCCTCGCTTCGCTGAGGCTTACCAAGAACTCGAAGAAGCCCGTGAGGTTCTGCTTGACCCGGATTTACGGGCTCAATACCGAAGCGCTAACCCCAAACTGGTGGAGCGCTAATGGCCCTGCGAACAATCCTGATCTGGCCTGAGCCGATCTTAGCCACCAAAGCCGAACCCATTGAGCAGATCGATGAGGACATCAAACAGCTAGCGCTCGATATGCTTGAGACCATGGTCGCCGCACGCGGGATCGGTCTCGCCGCAAACCAAGTCGGCATTACCAAGCGTATGATCGTCGTCGATCTCAACCCTTTACCCGGTGAAGAAGAGCCCGGAGAGAATCGAAATCCAGCGCTGGGACCCCATGTCATGATCAACCCCGAGATCATCGAGCGAGAGGGCGAATTAATCTGGGAAGAGGGTTGCTTGAGCGTTCCGGGTGAAGTCGGTGAAGTCGAGCGCGCAGAACAGATCGAGGTCGTCTACCATAACCTGCGCGGTGAAACCGTGCAGGTCCGCGCTGGGGACCTCATGGCGGTCTGCATCCAACATGAAATCGATCACCTCAACGGTGTGGTCTTTCCTGAGCGAATGCACGACCGAGGTAGGGCGCGACAGATTCGTTTAGCCATGAAAACGATCAAGAGCGCTTAGTTGAGCAATCCAAGACTACTCTTTTTAGGGACCGCGCCGATCGCTGTTCCTGCGCTTCAGGCTTGTTTAGAGCTTGAGCATATGGACCTAGTCGGTGTGGTATCGCAGCCCCCCTCAAGGCGGGGGAGGGGGCGTAAAGTCTCGCCAAGCGCTGTCCATCAAGCCGCTCAAACTATGGACCTTGAGGTCGCTATTCCTGATCGCTTTGCCGGCGATCAAGGTGATGAAATTTTAGCGCGCTATCAGCCTGACCTTTGCCTGGTGATGGCCTACGGACAAATCATCAAAGCGCCACACCTGAGCGCCTGCCCCGATCGCTGGTTCAACCTGCACGGCTCTTTGCTGCCGCGCTGGCGCGGCGCGGCGCCCATTGAGCGATGCCTCGAAGCGGGGGATCAAACGACCGGCGTTCAACTCATGCGAATGGAGGTCGGTCTTGATACTGGGCCGGTCTTCGCCGAGCGAAAGATCGCAACGACCGGACACAATGCGGGGAGCCTTGCGGATGCGCTCGCCCTCGAAGCTGCCCAGCTAACCTCGGAATCGCTGCGCGCTGCATTTTCAGGTGAGCTCGAGCCACAACATCAAAATGAGCATGACGCCTGTTATGCCCATCGAATTCAACGCAGCGAAGGTCATATCAACTTTCTCGGAAAAGCAGTGTCTTGGGAGCAAAAAAGCAGAGCATTCGACCCTCGCTTAGGGCTGCGTTGCTCCTTAGTCCAGCGTGATAAAGTCATCGGTCTTAAGATCTGGTCTGCTTCTGTTGTTCATGGCTTAGATGCTGAAAAACCAGGGAAAATAATCCGTTGCGACCGTAGTGGGCTGTGGGTTTCTTGTGAAGACGGTGTCTTAGCGGTTCACAGCCTCCAGCTCGATGGAAAAAAGCGTCTGAACTGGTCTGAGGTTCGAAGCGGCCTATCGCTCACCTTGGACGATCATTTCGTCGTGTAAAAAACCGACATGAGCACCGCGATGTTTGTTGACACAGAGGATTCAAAGTGATGGAGCATCGCCCGAACGTTCGATACCGGACTCAGGAGCTTATCTTGCATTCGATTGTGGAGATTCATCCGCACCGCGCCGAAGGTCGCGGTTACCTCGTCCCCGCAAGCCTCCACGCCTTTCACGGAAAAGTGGACCGTCACATCCATCCGGGTGGAGACAGCTATATTATCTTCCCGACGCTACTGGACGCAGAGCGCGCGATTCGAGAGGCCGGCTTTGAGCCGAGCCTTCAGCAAGGCGCTCGAAGCTTTCCGGATCGTCGGGTGGTATTACCTAAGCGCGACGAGTAGCCTAAACTATCCTCGTTGATAGTAACTTAGTCCTTCAGATTGATCGACATAAGCCAGCGTCCATCGACGCCCGCTCAGGCGCTCTTTGATTCGTCCAGGCAGGGGCGAGCTCAAACGAACGATCCCAGCTCGCCTCTCGGCGACGCCTACCAAGACCAAGCGGTTCTGGTCTTTGGTCAAACAACGATAAACGTTACCTTGTGCGCTGATGATCTGGCTCATGGGTTGTGACCTCGCGAGTTCGCCTCGCACCCCATGAAACGTCACAGCGACGAACTTAGTTCAATTGTTCAAAAGGCCAATGCGCTATTTGCGATGCCTCAATCCGCATCACCAGGCTCTTTCCAGCCCGAGCTAGAACTTCGCTGCCTTGTCGATCCAGTGACAAATCAACGAGGGTTCGTTTCTTCGCATCACGCACCACCACCCGGCTACACAGCGCGCCGCATTCAAGAGCGTCAAGCTCATCGACAATACTCGCCCCGCGCAGCTGATGTAGATCCCATTGAAGTCCAGCGAGCCGGTGCGCTTCTTTAATCTGTCGCTCGCCTTGAAACCATCGATCGACCGCTCCACCCGAGCCAAGCTCTCGTCGATAACTAAAGACTCGACCCGACCCATCATGAATTTCTACGCTGTGGGTTTGCCCTCGATCGTAATGGATCAACTGGCGATCACGCCAAGCCTCCGCCGGGCGAAGCAGCCATGATAAATCCGCCTCATTTGCGCTAAAGACAAAGCCCTGAGTAGCGATCAAAAGCGCTTTGTTTTGGCGGTAGAATTCTAACCGTGTGCTCAACGGGGCGTGCCCGACAACGACCACCAGATCAGGATCGCTCAGCTGCGTCTTAGAGGGCTCTAAAGCGCCCTTGAGTCCTACAAGTTTCGTGAGCAGTTTTTCGACAAGCTCCTTATCCGCTCGTTGCTCATCGCCAGCCTTGGTGAGCACAAACAATCCACGAACGCGCCGGATTTGATAGGGAGAGTTTCCAACCTGCGGCTGAATTGAAAGCCCATCAATCTGACCCGCTCTGAGCGGCAATACGGTCACCGCTGCAAGCTCATTGAGATCGATCAGTTGTCCACCTGAAGGCTTGAGCTTTGCCCAGCCCACAAGGTCTTCTTGTCCATCGGTTCGGCGCAGAACGTAAAGCGGCTTGGTCGGATGCTTTTGCCCTAAACTCAGGCGGCAGGTTTTATCGTTCAGGCTCGAACTGACCTCGAGTGTTTGCGTGGGTATACTCAGTCCGAGCGCGTCGTCCTTGGGTCGAGGTTCTATCTTCTCCACCTGAAGACCGCGCAGCTGGGCTAAAATAATCTGCAGCTTAGCGTCCTCAACCGGCTGTCCATCTGCATGACGCCAGCGATCCTTTAACCGCAGCTCTACTGACCCCTTTGGGTCGCTAAGCCGAACGTTATCGACGGTTAAGACATCAAAACACAAAGCCGAGAAGTACCGGTCTTCTTCGGCTTCTACCCAATCCGCTTGGCGTTGCGCTTGCCCCCCCCGATGCTGCTGAAAAGCATAGACCGCTAGGGCTAAGGCGACGCCAGAAAAGAGCAAAGAGCGCGCAATCGGGGCACTAAAAAACCGCATCAGACCTGTCGCCTTCGCCAGACGATTAGACCAGGAAGCAGAATCATCAGCGGAAGCGCGTCGAGCACGATGAGCCGTAAACGAGAGCGCTCCTTGCGGGTCAAAAACAGTCGAGAGACTCGACGCTCTGACGCGGTAATCTCAAGCTCATCTTGGGCGGTGGTCAACCACGTCATCATATTGAGCACCAAGTTACGATTTCCCGCATAAACCAATCCACCGTTGCTCATCATCGATGCATCGCCAACCAACGCAAGGCGCGCCTCATCGCTACGCCGAACCTCAAGCTTGCTCTGGTCCTGACTCCAGACCGCTGCAAGAATAGGTGGACTCTTCTGCTTTTTAGAAGGGTTCTGCCAGACACGGGTCATCGCGTCGGCCTCAATCCAGCTCTCAGGGGATGCCGCCGCGAGCGGGTGGGGGCGGCCTTTACGGGTCCCCCTCAAGCC
Organism: Myxococcota bacterium; assembly: GCA_040260805.1. Lineage (GTDB taxonomy): Bacteria > Myxococcota > UBA4151 > UBA4151 > UBA4151 > CACGMS01. The sequence continues at coordinate 61,181 of JBDQPD010000003.1, forward strand.
GATCGGCGCCGCTCGGGTTAGCATCGTACGCAAGCCAGACGCCGCTAAACGAGCGACGATGGGATGATCTGTATACGCAGCGATCATCGCAGCCGGCTGGCCTTGCACATCTGGCGTTCCGCTCACTGAAGGGTCGATCACAACGCCTGGTTCAATCGCCAAACCGCGAGACTCAAGCAGTGGATTAACAGCTTCTGTATAGCCGGCTTGCGTCGCCACCAGCATGCGACCGCCTGTGTCTAAGTACAGATTGATCGCTTCAAATTCCTTGCTCAACAATGGTGCTTTGGGTCGCAGCCATATCAGCGCAGCTGCTCCTTCGGGAATTCGTCCCTCTTTTGCCAAATCCAAATAGGCGAGCTGTAAGCCCTCACCGCTAAGCTCTCGCGCCAGACGACCAAAGCCAGACGAGTCCTCTCCGTTGAGCTCGGCTTCGCCGTGCCCTCGAATCAAAAAAACCTGACGCTGAGTCCCGAGTAATCGGCTCATCCCCTGAGCCAGCTGTTGCTCGGTGGGCAACCGGACTCGCTCTTCTCGATCCTGATAACGCAGAATCAACTTCGGTGAATCGGCACTGATCAGCGCTATTTGTGCTCTTTTCGGGTTGCGCATCGGATCAACGATGTCGAGATCGACCTTAGCTCCAGAGCTTCTAAACTGCTCCACAAGCTTCGTCAGGACTCGGCCCTGCCCTTGACCTTGAGGATAGAACGCTTCGATACGCAGTGGCTCTTCAAGCTGCTCAAGCAGCGCCTTGGTCTCTGGGGCTACCGTGTAGACATGCTCTGAGGTCAGATCCCAAACCAAGGCTCGCTCATGAAGAACGCTGACCACCAAGGTTCCGGCTACGGCTAAGGCAGCAACCCACTGAAAGCTGACCCATAAATGAACCCCGCCTCGACCGGAAAGCGCACCATCGTGGTGACGAAACAAAGCCCTTCCCCAATACGCTAAGGCGCCTAACCCAAAGACGAGCTTTGCGAGCACAAAACTCGGCTCATCTAGACTCGTGAGCCAAGTTACCGGCGCCGATAAGAGCAGAATCAGTCCGAGCAGACCGGCCATCGAATGACGAGGTTTCATCCTTGCCACCGATGACGATCAACGCCTCTTAAAGCGACCGTCAGCGCCAACGCAATGAGCACTAAAAAGTAGCCGATATCAGCGGCAGATAATCTGCCGATCGCAAAGTTTTCAAGGCGTGTCAGCGGGCTCAAAGCGGGGAGCAACTGCCCCCAGAAACCTTCACCTTGACCGCCTACACGCAGCACCCAAGCAAAGAGTAGAAACAAGAAGCTTCCACCTGCCGCAAGCGCTGGACTCTCAGTCAGCGCCGAGGCGGCGAGTCCGACGGCAGCAAAAGCGCAGCCAAGTAAGCCTAAACCGATCATGGCGGTCGCTAACGCGCCGAAGTCAAAGGCCGACCCTGGTTCAGCAATAGCCGCTAGAATGAGCGGCTCTAAACACACCACACCGCACAAGGCTATGACCACCACGCTCAGGGCTAAAAACTTACCTAAGATCAGCTCCCATGGGCGGACTAAAGAAGCAGCGAGCAACTCAAAGCTCCCTTGAGCGCGCTCAGAGGCTAAGGTCCGCATGCACAGCAAGGGAATCATCAAGACAAACAAGTACTCAATATTGAGCACCAAGGGTGCGATGATGCGCTCGTGAAAATGTAGGTTTGCGGCCTCGGGGTTCGCCCCAAATTTTAGGGTGAGCTCGATAAAGCTTCGACCCAAAACGATCAGAAAGTAACCGCTCAACGCCGACAAGAAAAATCCCATGACGTACACCAAGGGCGTCGTAAACTGGCGCAGCAGCTCGACCTTCATAATCGCGACGATGCGTTGCCTCATGAGCGCTCCTTGCGGTGCGCCGCACAACGACTCAGGAAAGCGGCTTGAAGATCCCCGTGCTCATCGATCAATTCTTGGGCGCTTGCATCGGCGACCAGCTCCCCTTGATCGATCATAAGGACGTGATCGCAGACAGCCTCAACCTCGCTCAGGATGTGTGTCGACAACAACACCGTGTGATCGCTGCCAAGGGATCGAATCAATCCTCGCATCCCCTCAATTTGAGCAGGATCTAAACCGGATGTCGGCTCATCTAAAATGAGCAAGGGTGGATCCCCAAGTAGCGCTAGCGCTAGCCCTACGCGCTGTCGAAAGCCTTTGGATAGCTGACTCTGCAGCTGCTTGAGGACCTCACCGAGTTCACAGCGTTCGACCACGGCGTCGATCGCCGTTTTATCGAGCCCTTTAATCGCTGAGACAAAGCGAAGGTTCTCGATCACTTTGAGTTCAGGATACAACGGCGGCGCTTCAGGTAAGAAACCGATCTGGGCTCGCGCTTGATAAGGCGCCTCAAAAGTATCAAACCCATCGACCAAAACCCGGCCTGAGCTCGGCGCCAGCGCGCCCGTGATCATCCGAAGCGTGGTGGTTTTTCCTGCTCCATTGGGTCCGACAAAGGCGACCACAGAGCCTGGTTTTAACTCAAAGTTCAGGCGGTGAACGGCACGCCGAGAGGCAAAGCTTCGACTTAACTGCTCAGCACAAATCATGGGCTTACTTTTAACGCCTCAGTCAAAGGGCTCATAATCTTTTGACTCAGCACAACCGAGGACTTCTTAAAACACTGTTTGGCGTTGAGTCCGCCTGACTTAATGCCGTGTTCGAAGGTTTTCACCGCCGAGCCTGAGCGACTATCCAGCAAACGAAAGTCTAAATTAGCTCGACAAAACATAATCTGTCCGCGCTGACCCACCTTCTCAACGCTCACTTGAGCCATCGCCATATAGCGGGCGCCCTGTTGAGCCGTCTCTTGACGAAGGGCGGCTTGATCGCCCCGCATCACCTGATCCAGAGCCGATCCGGACAAGCCGCTACCCACGACCTTCCAGCCAGCTCGATTCAAAGCATCAGCGAAGCCTGAGCGGAGCCTTCGATCACACGATTTACTGTCGTCATCCATGGTGCAATGGAGCCCCATCACCACTGTTTTTTCAGAGGTACAATTCCTGCCAATGGCTTGTAAAACTAAGTCATTGAGCAAGGTTGAGCTTTTGACCTTTCCGCTCAACCGCCGATCCCCAGGGATGCTTGATAAGAGCTCTTGTGCGCGTTTGAGTTGTTCACATTGATCGCCTACTGAGCCCCCTTCATTCAAAGCTTTTTGGTACAGATTTTGGGCTTGAGTACCTCGCTCTGACCAGCTGATTTGTAGCTTATCAAACTCGCCGACCGGCCAAGCGATTTGAATAGCGCAGACTGGTGAACTCGAAAAATGACCCCTCCATGTGGCGTCAATTCGAGCCCCTTGAATGACGACAGTCTGGCTCCCTAAGGTGATTTTTTCACCCTGAGATCTCACCCCTTCTTTAACCCCAAAAAGCTTTGCAATTCCGGACCAGGCTTTGGCCTCAGCTTGTTCGCAGGTTGCGTTGGTCACCTTTGCAGCGCTGTGCACGCCCACACAAAGATGAGCAGGGACAACGCTGGCTTGACCTTCTTGCATGGCGGTCATCTGACCTAGAGCGCACCCTGCGCCCTGCGCCATCCATTGAGGAGGCTCTTTCGAGTCGATAACCGTCTGGCTATAGCTTTGCTTGAATCGATCGACAGCTACCGGCTCTTGCGGCGAAGGGGTTGCGCTGACTCGCTGAACTTGGGGTTGGGATGGAGCTTGAGCGACCACAACCACAGCGGCGGATGGTGGGGTCGCACAAGCAGCTAATGCCCACACCACAAATCGCCTCAAGCTACATTCTCCGGCGATTCAGCTGGCGCCTCTTGGCGCCGTTTCCATGTGGTCAAAATCGCGATCATCGCAAAGACCGCAACCAAGACCGAGATCAGCTGCGAGGTGCTCAAGCCAAAGACCAAGTCGACCCCGCGTGCCTTATCGCCTCGAAAGGTCTCAACGATCGACCGAAGCAAAGGATAAAACATCAACCAAGCGAGAAAGATCTGACCATGAAAGGCTTTTCGATAACGCCAAAGCACCAAGATAAAGAAGATGCTGAGCTCGCCAAAGCTCTCATACAACTGAACCGGATGCAGATCAGGAGTATGCTGCAGCAATCCCCCGCCCTCAGCTAAAGGAATTTCACCGCCAGCAGCCATCCCTTGATAAGCTAAAGAGCCTGTAGGGTTCCCTGAACCGATCAAGGGCTCTGTCCCCGCCGGAAAGTTGGCGCCTAAGTGATGATCAACCGGACGCCCCCAACAGCAACCCGCAGCGAAACACCCAAGGCGACCAAAAGCGTGCCCTAAGGCCAAGCTGGGTATGAGGATATCACCGGTCAACCATGGGTTGATTTTGTGGTGCCTTACTGCCCAGATAAAGTAACCAAAGGCGCCGATAAATCCGCCATAAAATACCAGCCCGCCTTCCCAGATTTTAAAGATCTTAACCGGGTCGCTGGAGTAGGTCCCCCAGTTGACCATAATGAACAAAATGCGAGCGCCGACAAGCCCCCAAGCCAGGAGCCAAAATCCCATGTCCCCGATCAGCTCATCATCTTCACCGATCTGACGAGCGTAGCGCTGCGCAAGATTGAGCCCGATGATAAAACCAAGGAAGATCATCAGGCCATAGGTGTGCAGCTTTAGCGTTTCACCAAATTGAAGCAAAACAGGTAACATCAGGACTCCACAGCAACGCTACAGCGCTTGCACAAACCGTCTTCTTCAAGTGGATCAGGGCGCCAACATCGTGGACATGCCGCTTGGGATACCGCAGTGATCACAACCGATTGATCCAACTCAACAAACTCAACCGCTCCAACCAACAAAAGCTCAGGGAGTTCATTCCCATAAATCTCCGAGCATTCTAATTCCTCAGGAGCCATAGGTAAACGCACACGCGCTTCATAAGTATGGTGTTTTTCACGGCGAAATTGCTCGAGTTCTGGTGCGATTCGCTCACGCAAAGACCACAACAATTCGAGCGGTTTTGAGACCTCATTACCTAGACCAACAGAGACTGGATAATCGTCTAAATGTACTGAATCTTGGCGTGGTCCGGGGAGATGATCGTACGCGTCTTCTGCCGTAAAAGGCATCACCGGAGCGATTAATCGGATCAAGGTGTGCGCGTGATGATAAACGACCGTTTGCGTCCCGCGTCGTCTCAAACCATCCTTTGCGTCACAGTATAATCGATCTTTTGCGATATCGAGGTACCGCGATGAGAGCTTTGAGCAATATTCGTTGATCGCCTGCATTGCGCTGTGAAAAGCAAAGCAACCTAAATGATAATCAACCTGAGCGACCAACTGGTCTAATTCACCCATGACTGCTGCATCAAGCCAACTTAATCCCTCGATCGAGACCGCATGTTGACTCGGGTCAAAGTCGTCCAAGTTCCCCAATAAGAACTTCATCGTGTTGCGAAGTTTTCGATAACTATCGGACGTTCGCTTGAGGATCTCATCTGAGACTCGGATGTCTTCACGATAATCGGCTGAAGCTGCCCAAAGCCGAATCAGCTCAGCACCAGAGCGGTTAATCTCTTGGGAAACCGGAGTAAAATTCTTCTTTGACTTGCTGAGCTTTTTGCCCTGACCATCAACCACAAATCCATGAGTAAGGACTCGCTTGTAGGGCGGAGCACCTCGAGTCGCTACGGACTCAAGCAACGTGGTATGAAACCAACCTCGATGCTGATCCGATCCTTCTAAATACAGATCAACCGGCGCCGAATCATGTCCAGTAGCAGCATACGAGACACCCGAATCAAACCAGACATCAAGGATGTCGGAATCTTTATCTAGGTCTTGGCTACCGCAGGACGCACAACACGCGCCTTTAGGGAGTAATTGATCGACGGACCACTCATACCAAATATCACTGGTATGCTCGTCAAAAAGGTCAGCTAAATGATCAATCCAATCCGGATTGACGATGACATCAGAGCACGATCGACAGTGAAAAGCCGGAATCGGTACGCCCCAGACACGCTGGCGAGATAAACACCAATCAGGGCGCGCCTCGAGCATCGCGTAAATTCGGCGTTGTCCCCACTTAGGGACCCACTCGACCTTATTGATTGCGTCGAGACAACGTTGTCTTAACTCCTTGTGCTCCATGCTCAAGAACCATTGTTCCGTGGCACGAAACATCAAGGGCTTACCGTTTCGGCTGTTGTGCGGATAGCTGTGGTTGATCGTCTCGCCTTCAGCGTTAATCAAATGACCTGAAGCGGCTAGATCAGCGACGATTTGCGGATTACTAGCGACCGCTTTTTGCTTTGCGTAAGGCCCCGCTTCATCCGTAAAGCGACCGTATCGGTCGACAGGCACGGCGATCTCTAATCCATGGGCTCGACCGACATGAAAATCATCCTCACCATGCCCTGGAGCAGTGTGAACGCAACCGGTTCCTGCTTCGGTCGTGACGTGCTCACCGAGAAGGACAGGGACATCGAAATCCATAAACGGATGTTTTAATCGAATCCCTTCAAGTTCACTCCCTTTCCAGCGGTCAACCACCTCACCGTGCTTCTGGATCGCCGCTAAGAAGGACTCCTTGAGCGCTTCGGCAACGATCAATACTCGATCGCCAACCCGTAGACCCACATAATCAAGTTCAGCATGAACACAGACCGCTCGATTTGCAGGTAAGGTCCACGGCGTCGTGGTCCAAATAACCAACGATGCGTCGGTGATAAGGTCATCACCAACTTGATCAAAAGCGACGTAAATAGAGGGGCTTACATGATCATGATATTCCACCTCGGTATCAGCTACCGAGGACACGCAATGAGGACACCAGTGAACCGGTCTTAGCCCACGTACGACACCGCCAGAGCGAACCAACTGACCAAATTCTCGAGTGATCGTTGCTTCGTAAGAGGCGTTCATTGTGACGTAAGGATCATCCCATCGACCTTCAATACCCAGACGCATGAACCCTTCGCGTTGGCGATCGATGAACTCTTGCGCATAGGCCCGACATGCTCGCCGAAATTCGGCGGTGGTCAGGTCACGTTTCTTTTTGCCTAAACGCTTATCAACAGCGAGCTCGATAGGCAGACCATGACAATCCCAACCCGGAATATAATCGGCGTTGTAACCCTTCATTCGAACGTAGCGAAGCACCACGTCCTTGAGGGTTTTGTTGAGCATGTGACCATGGTGGAGATCACCGTTGGCGTAGGGCGGACCATCATGCAGCACAAACGCGGGATTCGCCGCATTCTTCGCCATACGTAGACCGAAGATGTCGAGCTCGCTCCAGCGCGCTAAAAACTCAGGTTCGCGCTTCGCCAAATTGGCGCGCATTGCGAACTCAGTTTGCGGTAATTGAAGCGTCTCACGCCAGGCACTCGCTTGACGAGCCATTGATTTTTCCTTTGGTATTACAGACGCATCGGCATGATCACACAGAGGTAATGATCATCACCTTCAGGCATCACGACGGCTGGTGCTAGATGATCACCCATACGGAACAGTACGGCGGAGCCGCCGACCGATTCGAGCGCATCTCGCAGATACTTATGATTAAATCCGATGCGCAATTCTTGCCCATCATAATCGCAAGGTAGCTCCTCACGAGCGGTCCCTGAATCCGAGACCGAAGAGATCACCAAGGTTCCCGAATTAAAGGTAATCTCAACCTGTCCGGTCTTGAGTGATGAGAACACAGCGACGGTTCTAAGCGCCGCAAGCAGCTGTCCTCGATCGACGACGGCGTGACGATCATTCGCCTTAGGGATCACCTGCTCATAGTTCGGGAAGGTGCCATCCGTCAGCCGCATGCACAGCGTTTGATCATCACTTCGAGCCACAGCGTGGTTTCCAACCACTGCGATCGAAATGTTGTCTTGTCCGTCCATCAGCTTACGCAGTTCGTCGACACCTCGACTTGGCATGATCATTCCGTCGCTGGGGACAGACCACGAAAATCCTGAGCCTGGTCGCGCCACCGCTAGGCGATGACCGTCCGTCGCTACAAACCTCAAACCATCTGGCTTGCTGTGGACGTACACACCCACGAGCGCAAACCGGCTATCGTCCGTCGATGCGCAACGGATGGTTTGGGTCAATACTCGCTTCATCTCGGAGGTTGCGACTTCGGCGAAGTTTGCATCATCAAAGCTTTGCATGACCGGAAAGTCGCTTCCAGGTTGTCCCGCCAGCTCACCTTGCCCACGACTTGAGGTCACGGTCACGTGTCCTTCATCGTTCGTCTTCAGCGTGATCACCCCATCAGGAAGGGTACCTAGATAATCACTAAACTTACGAGCTGGGACAGCGATTCGTCCCGCACTTTGAACATTCGCTGATAGATGAACCGAGACCGCTATGTCCGTGTTGGTGCTCTCGAGATGTAGTGAGCCGTCCTCTTCGACGGTGATCAAAACACAGGTCAAAATTGGACGACTCGATTTATGCTGTACGACACCAATCACTCGCCCAAGAGCGGCTGAAAGTGCCTTTGCTTCCATAGAGAACTGCATACCTAAACGCTCCTTCAAGCGGATCGCAGACTAGCCACAAGCCTGGACCGTAACAAGCGCTTTCCGGTTCTTCTGAGCAAAGAACAAAACAGGTTTTAAAAACTCTTGTTTTTGTTGTGCATCCGGCCTTTTGAAAACCTATATAAACTATTGAAAAGTATTATTTTTTAACTTTTGAAAAGTTCTAGCTAATCGCAGCGCCTTGCAGGACTTGAGCTAATAAAAATAGCTTTGGGAGAGTTTTCAACAAGTGGCCTAAGGGTTTTCCGCCAAGCCGATCGCTTCGTATCGATTAAAGTTCAGCCAATGGAACGATAATCTGCAGGGGCGCTAGCGTCGTTTTGATCAGCTGGTCATCGAGTTTGAGTTGAGCTTGATCGATGCGTCGAATGCCGTGCTGTCCCAACGTACGATCACAAACGAAAAGGCTTTGATCGACACGCTCGATACAGCCGAGGGCTTGAGTGTAGGGCCCAGTGATCGAGTGAAGCGCGTCTGTTTCCGGATCAAATTGGTACAAAGATGTTGAGAAATCTTCGTTTGAGACCAGCAGATAAATTGTCTCCTCATACCACTCGAAATCCACGATGTTTCCATTTAGTCGGGTCTCTTCGATTAAGAATTCACCTGTTTCTTGGATCGGATCGAACTGCCAAAGACCAGCTTGTTGGTCGATCTCCCAGCTGCGATTGCAGGCAAAGTTGAGGCGACCATCCGCTCTTTCAATCACGGTACCAAAAGGATTTGATGGAATCTGGTGTTGTTTGAGAAGCTCGCCAGATGGGGAGAACTCGATCAATTGACTGTGCTCAGGAGGAATGGGCTCAACGCCTGTAAAATCGAGGTTTTGAACGAGTAAAAACAGACGACCACTGGCAGCAATATGCATGGCGCTGGCTTCGGGTCTGTTGTCCTCATCGGTCCAACTCGTGCCATCGATTGCAGGTAGCGGCTGATAGGTTGCGCTTGAAAATCGAATGAGCTCTGGTTGTTGATAAAGACTGATCCAGTAGCTGTTATTAACCTCGATAAGGTCGTGAGGGTTGCTGCGCTCAGGCAAACCGATCTGGTGTTGAAAGCTGAGACTTTGGTCAAAGAAGGTGACGGCGTCGCTGCGGCTTCGCTCGAGCAAGGCGAAGCCGTTTTGAAGCGCGATAAGGCGCGCATCTCCGCCGCTAGGAATCGAGCCTAAAGTGGTCTCAAAATCATCGCTCCAGCCGCTGATTATCCCGGTCGCATAATCACTCTCTAGGACCACTATATTGGGTTTTTGTTGCGGTTGAACGTCAGGCTCTTGAGCGCTGCAGCCTAAGCCTATTAGAGCGATCATAAAGGGTCTCATGGTCGCTCCTGGTAAGCAATTCCGAACTGCAATCGTCGCCCGGGTAAAGGGTGCCCCCAGCGGTCTTGCCTTGGCACGTCAACCACCATGTTTCCAGGCAACATAGCCAGTCTAGATTGTTCGGTATTGGTGGCGTTGAATAGCTGAGTTTTTATAGACCAACCTTGAGCCCAGCGATGCTCGATAAGGACGTTAACTTCCGGTGAACTTTCAATCCTTCGAAGGTTCGCTGCATCTAAAAATCGAGCGCTTTTAAACTCTAAGTTCAGGCCAAATTTCCAAGGCTTTGTTTGCCATTGAGTGATCACTCGAAGTCGGTGCTCAGGGCTTCCTGAGAGCCTCTTGTATCGAGTATCGAGATCACTATCTTGAGCCCATTCGCCCTGCCACCGATAAGCTGCTGACAGCTGTAACTGTTTGAGCATCAGCTGATTTTTTAGATGCAGTCCAGCGATCTGAACTCGGGCGCGGTTGATCGGCATTGCGCGCCCAAAGCTTGTCGAAGTCCAGTCGATGAGGTCGGTGCTTTGACGAAGATAGCTATCGGCTACAAAGCGCCATTTTTTGGTTTCATTTTTGAGCTTGAAATCAAGGGTCCAAGATCGCTCCGCTTTGAGCTCTGGGTTGCCCCGCAAGCCGCCGTGTTGACCGATGCGTTCGAGTAGAGTGGGGGCTCGACGACCTGCGATGAGTCGAAGCCTCATCCTTTGACTGTGATGGAGACTCAGGCCCGGAGACCAAATCGCCATCGAGGGACTCACCGTCTGGTTTTGCAAAGACTCGGGGAGCTGGTCGATGAGGTCTTGGCTGGATTCATGAGATTGACCGAGCATCACCCAGCTATCCACTCGCCATTTTGGGTGGAGCCAGAGCTGAATAGTTGCCCCGGCTTGACCTTGAACCCGGTAGCCGCTTGCAGGATCAAGTGTCGGTCCTGGGCGCCGAGTTAGTTGATCGATAAAGCTACGAGCCGTCCATTCATAAGCTATTTTTCCACCTCGTTTTTTGCGCCTAGCGCTGAGGTAGACTCGCTGTCCTACGCTTCGTGGTTGCAAACCTAAAAGACCTGAAAACTCGCCGGTTGGATCATCAAGTTTTTGGGTGCGCTGTAAAGCGCTCAAGTCGACTCGATACGCCCCTCTAGGTGCCTGCCAGCTCACATGAGCGAGCTGCAGTCGCTCTTCTTCACGGACTCGGCGCAGCGCTCGAGCGCCGGTCCCTGGAACCCCGCCGGCAAGCGCCGTGATCAGGAATCGGGCGACGAAGCCTTTGCCGAAGGATTCCCGCCACAAAACCCCTGCGCGTCTGGCGTCATTATTC
>JBDQPD010000091.1:0-14192 GCA_040260805.1 Myxococcota bacterium
ATGCCGGCGCTCGGGCCGTCTTTGGGCACCGCGCCCGCCGGAAAGTGCACGTGCAGGTTGTGCTGCTCGAGCACCGCCTGCGGGATCCCTAATTCTTCGTTGCGAGAGCGCACGTAGCTCAGCGCGATCTCGACGCTCTCCTTCATGACCTGGCGCAAGTTGCCGGTCACCCGGACCATGCCTTTGCCCGGCATTAAGGTCGTCTCGATCAATAAGACGTCGCCGCCTGATGGCGTCCAGGCGAGACCGACGGCAATGCCGGGGCGCTTGAGGCGCTGCTCGGTGAGCTCACTAAAGCGAGGAGGTCCGAGCCAGTCGTGCAGCTCGCCAGCCTCGACCTTGAGCGGCGCCTCGGCTTCTTCCATCACCAGCTTGGCGGTCGCCTTGCGCGCCAGCGCTTGGACGTGGCGGTTGAGGTCGCGCACGCCGGACTCTCGGGTGTAGCCTTGGATCACCTTGCGCAGCGTGGCGGCGGGGATCTGAAGCTCGGTACGGTGCAGCGCATGCTCTTTGAGCGCCTTGGGCACCAGGTAGCGTCGCGCGATCTGGAGCTTTTGCTCGGGGATGTAACCATCGAGCGTGACGATCTCCATGCGGTCGTAGAGCGGCTTGGGGATTTTGCCGATGTCGTTGGCGGTGGCGATGAACAAGACCTTGGACAAGTCGCAGGCGACGTCGAGGTAGTGGTCCTGGAAGTCGTGGTTCTGGGACGGGTCGAGCACCTCAAGCATAGCGCTCGAGGGGTCGCCGCGCCAGTCCGAGCCGAGCTTATCGATCTCATCGAGCACGAACACCGGGTTGACCGAGCCGGCTCGCTTGAGCCCCTGGATGATCTTGCCGGGCATGGCGCCCACGTAGGTGCGGCGATGCCCCTTGATCTCTGCCTCGTCGCGCATGCCGCCCAGGCTGACCCGGTGCAGGTTGCGACCGAGCGCTTCGGCGACCGACAGCGCAATGCTGGTCTTGCCCGTGCCCGGGGGCCCTGCCAGGCAAAGGATCGAGCCTTTATGCTCGGGGTTGCGAATCCGAACCGCTAAGAACTCGAGCAGACGCTCTTTGATCCGCTCCAGACCGTAGTGGTGTTTATCGAGGATCTTACGGGTCCGCTTGAGGTCCAGATGGTCTTGGGTCTCGACGCCCCACGGCACATCGGTCAGCCACTCAAGGTAGTTGCGCAGCATGTTGTACTCGGTCGCCTCGGGGCTGAGCTGCGCTAAGCGCCCGAGCTCTTGCTTGCCCTTTTCACGAACCTCTTCGGGGACCCCTTCGGCGGCGAGCGCTTCGCCGAGGCGTTCGAGTTCGACCTCGCGTTCGTCACGCTCTTCGCCAAGCTCACGGCGCATCAATTTGATCTGCTCGCGGATCATGTACTCGCGCTGGCTCTGCTCAATCTTCTCGTGGATCTCGCGGTGAAGGCGCTCGCCGAGCTCAGCCATCTCGCGCTCCCGACCGAGGTAGATGAGCGCGAGCTCGACCCGGTTGCGGACCTCGGTGGTCTCGAGCAGGCGCTGCCGCTCCGCTTTCTTTTTCAAAAAGTTGGCGCCGGCGAAGTCAGCGAGCGGTCCAGCGCCTTCGAGTTGGGCGACAAAATCGCCAGCCTCGTCGGGCAGATCAGGCCGCATGCGGATCAGCTCTTGCACCTCGTGCATCAGCCGCTGCCTGAGGACCTCGAGCTCTTTGGTCTCGACCTCGTCGCGTGCGCCCACCTCAGGCGGATAGTCGACCTTGGCGACCAGCAGCGTGTCGGAGCGACGAAAGCGCTCCAGGTAGAAGCGACGTCCGGTTTGGCACAACAGACGCAGCCCATCGTCGGGCAGGCGCAACACCCGCACCACTCGGGCGAGCACGCCCATCCGGTACAGCTGATCCGGTAAGGCTTGTTCCGGGTGGTCATCGCTGCTGCGGTCTTCTTTGATCGTAACAAAACCCAAGGTGCGCCCACCATCGAGCACTTGGTCAGCCACCGTGCGCGCGTCTCCGGTCGGCGGGACATCGACGGGAACGAGCATCCCGGGAAAGATCACCGCATCATCTAACGGGTATAAGATCAGGTTGTCCGGGGCGTCGTCTGCCAGCGAGGTGAGCGAAGCATCCGACCATGCGTCCTCAATCTGTTCGAGAATCTCAAGGTCATCATCGTTGTGGAATTCGTCGTGCACGCCGCGCTCCTTGGTCGTCACCAAACTGTGCACGCAACCACCAAGGCGCAAGTCCCTCAATGCAATACAAGTCGCTTGAAAGGCCTTGGCCAGTGGCCGTGGCCGCTCGGACAAATGTGCGATCGCGGTGGTTTCCCTTTGACACCACTTTACCCCCTCCGTAACAGGACCGCCCGCTGACTGGGGTGAACCCGGCAGTGGTGCCCGTGCGAGCGGGCGACTGTAATGGTAGTGAACGGAGCAAAGATGCCGACGATTAACCAGTTGGTGCGCAAGGGTCGCAAGAAGCGCGTGGAAAAAAGCGCTAGCCCTGCACTCAAAAAATGTCCTCAGCGGCGTGGAGTCTGCACCCGCGTGTACACGACCACCCCCAAGAAGCCGAACTCGGCGCTGCGTAAAGTAGCTCGTGTCCGTCTGACCAGTGGCTTGGAAGTCACCAGTTATATCCCCGGTGAGGGGCATAACTTGCAGGAGCACTCCGTGGTCCTGATCCGTGGCGGTCGTGTGAAGGATTTGCCTGGTGTTCGCTACCACATCATCCGCGGCAAGCTCGATGCAACCGGTGTTGACGATCGTCGTCAAGGTCGTTCGAAGTACGGCGCCAAGCGCCCGAAGAAATAAGGAGACGACATGAGTCGCCGAGGTGGAATTCAAAAACGCGAGGTTATCCCAGACGCACGCTACCGCGATAAGCTGGTTGCCCGCCTGATCTCCTACATGATGCTTGATGGTAAGAAGTCCGTAGCCGAGGGGATTGTCTACGGGGCCTTTGATATCATTCAAGACAAGCTTGGTGAGGAGCCTGTCGGCGTCTTCAAGCAAGCCCTTGAGAACATTCGTCCCAACTACGAAGTCAAAAGCCGCCGAGTCGGTGGTGCATCGTATCAGGTGCCCGTTGAGGTTCGTCCTGGTCGTCGCACCGCGTTGGCGCTTCGCTGGTTGATCTCTTTCTCTCGCAAGCGCAACGAACGCACCATGCGTCAACGTCTGGCGTTCGAGTTGATCGAAGCCTTCGAAGAAAAAGGCGGATCGGTGAAGAAGAAAGACGACACCCACCGTATGGCAGAAGCCAACAAGGCTTTCGCTCACTACCGCTGGTAGAAACTAACCTTTTGCTGCCCGGTTCGCTGGGCGATGAGAACCGTCATGGCACGCGACATTCCCTTAGAACGCACACGTAATATTGGCATCATGGCTCACATCGATGCCGGTAAAACCACCACCACTGAGCGTATCCTGTACTACACGGGTAAGTCGCATAAAATTGGTGAGGTTCATGACGGCGCTGCGACCATGGATTGGATGGAGCAAGAGCAAGAGCGGGGTATTACCATCACCTCGGCTGCGACCACCTGTTTCTGGAATGATCATCGAGTGAACATCATCGATACGCCTGGACACGTTGACTTCACGATTGAAGTCGAGCGTTCGCTGCGTGTCCTCGATGGCGCTGTGTGTGTGTTTGATGGCGTGGCGGGTGTGGAGCCTCAGTCGGAAACGGTCTGGCGTCAGGCTGACCGTTACGGTGTCCCGCGCTTCTGCTTCATCAACAAGTTGGATCGCACTGGCGCCGACTTCTTCTTCTGTGTCGACACCATCATCGATCGTTTGGGTGCCAACCCGGCGGTGATGCAGCTGCCGATCGGTAAAGAGTCTGACTTCGTGGGTATGGTCGACTTGGTCAAGATGAAAGCCTTGATCTGGACGGGCGAAGACCTTGGCGCGGCGTACGACGAAGTGGACATTCCCGCCGAGTACGCAGACCAAGCCGACGAGTACCGTGAGAAGCTGATCGATGCCGTCTCTGGTGCTATGGATGATGCGACCATGGAGCGGTACCTCGAAGAGGGCGACATCGATATGGAGAGCCTCAAAGACGCCGTGCGAGCCACGTGCCTTGATGGCTCTGCGATTCCGGTCTTCTTGGGGACAGCGTTCAAGAACAAGGGTGTTCAGCCTTTGCTTGACGCGGTGATCGATTACCTGCCTAGCCCGGTGGATATTCCTCCGGTCGTCGGCACGGACCCTGATGACGAAGAGATTCAGATCGAGCGCCCAGCGGACGACACCGCGCCGTTCTCGGCGCTTGCCTTCAAGATCATGAACGATCCGTTTGTGGGATCGCTGACCTTCTTCCGGGCGTACTCGGGTACGCTCGACGCAGGTAGCTACGTGCTCAATGCGTCCAAGGGTCAGAAAGAGCGCGTCGGTCGTATTTTGTTGATGCACGCTGACAAGCGTGAAGAGATCAAGACCGTCTATGCTGGCAACATCGCAGCTGCGGTGGGTCTCAAGGTGACGACGACAGGTGATAGCCTGACCGACCTTGACCAGCCCGTCATCCTCGAGTCGATGTACTTCCCTGATCCGGTGATTTCGGTCGCCGTGGAAGCAAAGACCAAAGAAGCCAGTGACAAGCTGGGTCTAGGCCTTCAGCGCTTGTCGATGGAAGATCCGTCCTTCCGTGTTCACACCGATGAAGAGACCGGACAGGTCATCATGGCGGGTATGGGCGAGCTGCACCTTGAGGTGCTCGTCGATCGCTTGCGTCGTGAGTTCAAGGTCGAGTGCAATGTCGGCGCGCCTCAGGTTGCCTACCGCGAGACGGTGCGCAGCGCGACGAAAGCCGAAGGTAAGTTCGTGCGTCAGTCGGGTGGTCGTGGTCAGTATGGTCACGTCTGGATCGAGATGGCGCCGCAAGAGCCTGGCGAAGGCTACGAGTTTATCAATAAGATCGTCGGTGGTACGATTCCTCGTGAATTCATCTCCTCCGTGGATCAGGGTATCCAAGAGGCTTCATCCAATGGTGTGCTCGCTGGCTACCCGATGGTCGACTTCAAGGTCACCTTGTATGACGGAAGCTACCACGATGTGGACTCGAGTGAGATGGCGTTCAAGATCGCCGGATCGATGGCGTACAAGAACGCCGCAGCCAAGGCGAGCCCGGTCATTCTCGAGCCGGTGATGAAGGTCGAGATCGTCTTCCCGCCCGATTACATGGGTGACGTGATTGGCGATTTGATGTCCCGACGTGGGAAGGTGACCGGTGAAACGGTTGATCGCGGCGCCGCCAAGGTGGTCGTCGGCGAAGTGCCGCTGGCGAATATGTTCGGTTACTCCACCTCGTTGCGTTCAAAGACTCAGGGTCGCGCAAGCTACTCCATGGAGTTCGGTCATTACGACGAGGTCCCAGGTAGCGTCGCTAAAGAGATTGTCGCCAAAGCGGGCGGCTGAAATTAGCTCAACTCATTAATCTAACGATTTCCAACTTTTAGAAGAATCAAGGAAACAGACAATGGCTAAAGAAAAGTTTGATCGGTCCAAGCCGCATTGCAACATCGGCACCATCGGTCACGTTGATCACGGTAAGACCACCTTAACGGCGGCGATTACCCGCGTGCTGGCTGACGCTGGCTCGGCTGATTTCCAGGCCTTCGACCAGATCGATAAGGCTCCCGAAGAGCGCGAGCGTGGTATCACCATCTCGACGGCGCACGTCGAGTACTCGACCGAAGCTCGTCACTACGCCCACGTCGACTGCCCAGGTCACGCCGATTATGTGAAGAACATGATCACCGGTGCTGCCCAGATGGACGGCGCGATTTTGGTGTGCTCGGCGACCGACGGCCCGATGCCTCAGACCCGTGAGCACATCCTGCTCGCTCGTCAGGTTGGCGTCCCGGCGTTGGTGGTCTTTCTCAACAAGTGCGACATGGTCGACGACGAAGAGCTCCTTGAGCTGGTCGAGATGGAAGTCGCTGAGCTGCTTGAGAAGTACGAGTTCCCGCGGGACGGTCAGCAGGCGCTGATCGACGCCAACGGTTACGACGGCATCCCGATGGTTCGTGGCTCGGCGCTCAAGGCGCTCGAAGGCGAAGACTCGGCGCTCGGCGCTCAGTCGGTCCAAGCGCTGATGAAGGCCGTCGATGACGTCATCCCTCAGCCTGACCGTGCGATTGACCAGCCCTTCTTGATGCCCGTCGAAGACGTGTTCTCGATTCAGGGTCGTGGTACCGTGGCAACCGGTCGCGTTGAGCGTGGTATTGTCCGTGTCTCGGAAGAGGTCGAGATCGTCGGCATCAAAGAGACCGTCAAAACCACCTGCACCGGTGTTGAGATGTTCCGTAAGCTGCTCGACGAAGGTCGCGCTGGCGACAACGTGGGTGTGCTGCTTCGTGGCACCAAGCGTGAAGACATCGAGCGCGGCCAGTGCTTGGTGGCTCCGGGCAGCGTCACGCCGCACGGTCACTTCACCGCTGAGGTGTATATCCTGACCAAGGACGAAGGTGGTCGTCATAAGCCCTTCAAGGCGAACTACCGCCCTCAGTTCTACTTCCGCACCACGGACGTGACGGGTACCGTCGAAAAGATCACCTCGGTGAACGGCGACGGTCTGTCGGCTGAAGAGCAGACCGAGCGCGCCGTCCTTCCGGGCGACAACATCGGTATGCAGATCAAGCTGATCGTGCCGGTGGCGATGGAGCAGGGTTTGACCTTCGCTATTCGTGAGGGTGGTCGCACGATCGGTTCTGGTCGCGTGGCTGAGATTCTCGACTGATTTGTAACGAACGGATTTAATCCAATGGCTGCTAACCGCATTCGTATCCGACTTCGAGCCTATGACGCACGTCTGCTCGACAAGTCGACCCAAGAAATCACTGAGACCGTCCGGCGGTCCGGTGCGCAGGTTGCTGGACCTATCCCGCTGCCGACCCGTATCTCGCGCTACACCGTCTTGCGTTCTCCGCACGTCAACAAGAAGAGCCGCGAACAGTTTGAAATCCGCACCCATAAGCGGCTTTTGGACATCGTCGAGCCCAGTCAGCAAACGCTAGATGCGCTGATGAAGCTTGAACTCGCAGCCGGCGTTGACGTCGAGATCAAGAGCTAGGAGCTGATCATGGCAACTATTGACGTGATTAACCTCCAAGGTGAGACCGTCGGCTCGATCGAGCTCGACGACGCCATCTTTGGAGCTGAAGTCAAACCACACCTGCATTGGGAAGTGGTTCGTTGGCAGCGTGCGAAGGCGCGCTCCGGAACGCACTTGGTAAAAACTAAGTCTGAGCGTTCAGGTACAGGCGCAAAGCCTTACCGTCAGAAAGGCACCGGTAACGCCCGTCAAGGTTCGCGTCGCTCGGTACAGTTCGTCGGCGGTGGTCGTGTCCATGGTCCGCAGCAGCGTGATTATGGTTTCTCGGTCAACAAGAAGGCACGCCGCGCTGCGCTTCGCTCGGTGCTCTCGCAGTGCCTTGCGGACAACAAGCTGATGGTGGTCAAGGCTTTCGATCTGGAGACGCCTAAAACGAAGCAGCTGGTTGCGGTGCTCGGTCAAATCGGTGCCGACAATGCGGTGCTGGTTGGTGAGTCCACTGATGAGAATCTACGCTTGAGTGCTCGCAACCTGCAGGGTGTCGAGACGCTTAGCGCTGATGGCTTGAACGTCTACTCGGTTCTTGGTCACGAGAAGCTCGTGATCAGCGAGGCAGCGGTCAAGGACATCGAGAGGAGGCTCGCATGAGCGCCCTTCTTCGGTTGATTGATAAGCCGATTGTAACGGAAAAAGCAGAGACCCTTCGGGATACGGAGAACGTCTACACTTTTGCGGTTGCAATCAGCGCCAATAAGCGGCAGATCGCCGCCGCTGTCCAAGCTGCCTTCGGCGTCGATGTCGATGAGGTACGCACGGCGGTGGTACGCGGTAAGAACAAGCGCGTGGGCACGATTGCAGGTCGCAAAGCGAACTGGAAGAAAGCTTACGTCAAGGTTTCTGGTGACCAAGTGATTGAAGCACTAGAGACCGCTCAGGACTTTAGTGAGGAAGCTTTAGAAGAAGCCGAAAGCTGATTCTAAGGGGGCGCTAAGGCGCCCTGGCTGTAACGGAAAGATTCCGCACGCCGAGAACCTGGAACAGCCCCAGGAATTAAGGCGGGCAGGAGGTGCCGATGGGCATCAAAGTATACCGGGCTACGAGCCCGGGGCGGCGCGATGCGACGAGTGCAAACTTCGACGAGATCACGCGTTCGACCCCCGAAAAGAGTTTGCTGAAGAAGCGTTCTGCGAAGGCGGGGCGTAATAACCACGGTCGCATTACGGTGCGTCGGCGTGGAGGTGGTCATAAGCGCCGGCTTCGTACCGTCGACTTTCGCCGTGAGAAGATCGGTGTGCCGGCTACGGTCGCTCACATTGAGTATGATCCCGGTCGCACGGCGCGGATCGCCCTTCTGCATTACGCAGACGGTGAGAAGCGTTACATCCTAGCGCCGGTGGGTTTGACCCAAGGTTCGACGGTGGTCAGTTACTCGACCGACGCCGAAACGCCCGAGGTGGCACCCGGTAACCACATGCCGATCATCAAGATCCCGCTGGGCTCTTTGATCCACAACATCGAGATGCGTCCCGGTAAGGGTGGTCAGCTGGTCCGCAGCGCAGGCACCGCAGCTCGGTTGATGGCTAAAGAGGGTCGCTATGCGCAGGTTCGTTTGCCTTCGGGTGAGCAGCGCATGATCCTTGCGGTCTGCTCGGCGACCATCGGTCAAGTCGGCAACACGCAGCACGAGAATCGTAAAGAGGGTAAGGCCGGTGTCGGTCGTTGGAAGGGTCGTCGTCCGAAGGTTCGTGGTGTTGCCATGAACCCGATCGATCACCCGCACGGCGGTGGCGAAGGTCGTACTTCTGGTGGTCGTAATCCGGTCACCCCGTGGGGCGTTCCCACCCGTGGTCACAAGACCCGTAACAACAAGCGCACGGACAAGTTCATTGTTCGTCGCCGCAACAAGCGTCGCTAGGGGGGGCTGAACTATGCCTCGGAGTGTTAAAAAAGGTCCTTTCGTTGATGACCATCTGATGAAGAAGGTGATCAATGCCAAGGAAAGTAACGACCGCAAGGTGATCAAGACTTGGTCGCGGCGTTCGTTGATTCTTCCTGATTTCGTCGGTGTCACTTTTGCGGTGCACGACGGTCGTAAGTTTATTCCCGTGTTCGTCACTGAGAATATGGTGGGTCATAAGCTGGGCGAGTTCGCCCCGACCCGCACGTTCCATGGTCACGCCGCGGACAAGCGTCGGTAGGAGTAGGTCATGGCTATCGAAAAGACTGAAGGTCGCCGTGTGAAGAAGAGCGAACGCGCTCGGATTCGCAAAGAGGCTAAGAAGACCCATCCTCAAGCAACGCTGAGGGACTACCGCTCGAGCGCAAGCAAGATGCGGCTGGTTGTGGACTTGATCCGCGGCAAGGACGTGCAAGAGGCTGTTCGGGTTCTTCACTTCTCGAACAAGCGTGCGAGTGAAGCGCTGCTTAAGCTGCTCCGCAGCGCGATGGCGAATGCTGACGAGCTCGGCTTCGACGTTGAGCGTTTGACGGTGAGTCAGGCGTTCGTCAACGAGGGTCGTACCCTCAACCGGTGGCGCCCGCGTGCTCAGGGTCGAGCGACCCGCATTCGCAAGCGCAGCTGCCACACCACTATCGTGCTCGGTGAAGTCGAGGCGGGAGAGTAATCATGGGTCAAAAAGTTCAACCTACTGGATTCCGTCTCGGTTACATTCGTAGCCATGACTCGCGCTGGTTCGCCGGTCGTCAATACGCCGAGTGGCTTCATGAAGACATCAAGATCCGTAACTTCATCAAGAAGGACCTGGATGCGGCGATGGTGAGCCGCGTGGAGATCGAGCGTCTTCGTGAGACGATGACGATCTCGATTCATGCCGGTCGCCCGGGTACCGTCATCGGTAAGGGCGGCGCAGGCATCGAGCGTCTTGAGAAGCGCCTTCAGGCGAAGACCAAGAACCGCATCAGCCTGAAGATCATCGAGATCCGCCGCCCGGAGCTTGATGCGCAGCTTGTCGCTGAGGCGGTCTGCCGCCAGCTTGAAAATCGCGTGGCTTTTCGTCGTGCGATGAAGCGTACGGTTCAGACCACAATGAAGTTTGGTGCTCGCGGTATCCGCCTTGAGTGCTCGGGTCGTCTCGGCGGTGCTGAGATGGGTCGCTTCGAACGTTACCTTGAGGGGCGCGTGCCGTTGCACACCCTGCGTGCTGATATCGATTACGGTCACGCTGAAGCGCTCACCACCTATGGGATCATCGGCTGCAAGGCTTGGATCTACAAAGGTGAGATTCTGCCGCAGCGTAACGCTACGGCTCGTCGGTAATCCGGCGGTTTAGAAAGGACTCAAAGCCATGTTGCTACCCAACAGAGTCAAGTTCCGTAAGATGCATCGCCTGCCGCTGCGCGGTAAAGCGACGCGTGGTACGCATATTGCGTTTGGCGATTTCGCCATGCAGGCCACCAGCGCAGGTCGCGTGACCAGTCGTCAGATCGAGGCAGCTCGTATCGCGATGACCCGTCACATCAAGCGTGGTGGTAACATTTGGATTCGTATCTTCCCGCAGCGCTCTATCACCAAGAAGCCACTCGAAGTTCGAATGGGTAAAGGTAAGGGCGGCGTGGACCACTGGGTCGCTCAGGTTCGCCCCGGTACGATCCTTTACGAGATGGACGGAGTCGACGTTGAGACGGCCAAAGAGGCCATGCGCCTTGCGGGCCGTAAGCTGGCGATCAACACCCGTTTCGTCACCCGTGACCAGGAGATTTAGCCATGCAAAGCCGTGAACTAGACGCCATGAACTCGGAAGAGATCACCGGCTTTATCAAGGACATGGAGCGCAAGCTCTTTGAGGATCGTCTGAATCATGCCTCGGCATCTTTGCAAGACACTGATGGGTTGCGCCGGACTCGGCGTGCCATCGCTCGAGCAAGAACGATTCTGGCGCAAAAGGAAGCCGCTAACTAGCGGCGCTTTAGATTGACACAGTGGGTTGCTGTCCCTAGGAGAGCGCCCCTCTGGGAGTGGAGTGAATAATGAACGAGCGAGCGAATCCTCGAACCCGTGTCGGGATCGTACGCAGCAACAAGATGGACAAAACCGCCGTGGTAGAGGTGGTTCGTTATGTCCGTCATCCGCTGTACAAAAAGTACATTCGTCGTCGGGTGAAATACCTGGCGCACGATGCTGAGAACACCTGCGGCATTGGTGATGAGGTCAAGATCATTGAGACTCGTCCGATGAGCCGTCGCAAGCGCTGGCGGGTCCTTGAGACTCTGCGCGCGGTCCAGTAGCGGTCAGGAAAGGCACTAGCCATGATTCAAATGCAAACCATCCTCGATGTTGCCGACAACAGCGGCGCTCGTAAGGTGATGTGCCTCAAGGTGCTTGGCGGCTCAAAGCGTCGCTATGCTTCCGTTGGCGACATCATCGTCGTTTCGGTTCGTGAGGCCCAGCCTCACAGCCGCGTGAAGAAGGGTCAGGTCAGTCGCGCTGTGGTGGTGCGTACGGCTTATCCTTTGAACCGAGCCGACGGCTCCCGTATTCGATTTGATACCAACTCTGCTGTGCTCCTCAATAAGGCGCACGAGCCCATCGGCACCCGAATCTTCGGTCCTGTTGCTCGCGAGCTTCGCGGCAAGCGGTTCATGAAGATCGTGTCCCTGGCTCCTGAGGTTCTGTGAGGTCATGATGAGCAAGCGTAAGATTCGTAAGGGTGATACCGTCAAAGTGATCTCTGGTTCTGACCGGGGTCATGTGGGCGAGGTGCTCGAGGTGCTTCCTGCTGAAGGCAAGTTGCGTGTCGAGGGTGCCCGGATTCAAAAGAAGCACATTAAACCAGGGCGTTCCGCTCTGCACCCAGACGGCGGCATCGTCGAGCGGGTCGGTTTGATGGATATCAGCAATGTAATGTTCTACACCGAAGAGCTCGGTGCGGTCCGCCTTGGGCGTCAACACGCCGAAGACGGAAAGCGTCAGCGGGTTGCTCGGGGTTCTAAGCACGGCGGCGCAGTCATCGACTGAGCCTCCACTTGAGGTCGGCGCCTTATTGCGGGCGGGTAAGCGACCGAAGGAGTTATCATGGCAGCACGGCTGCACGAGAAATACAAAAGCGAGGTTTGCGCTAAGCTGCAGGAGGAGTTCACGTACGCGAACCCCATGCAGATGCCGCGTCTGACTAAGGTGGTGGTCAACATGGGCCTCGGTCGCGACGTGGCGACCAACAAGAACACCAAGGTGCTCGACAGCGCTCAAGAGGAGCTGGCTTCGATCACGGGCCAAAAGGCTGTGGTGACTCGGGCTCGGCGCTCGATCGCTGGTTTCAAGCTCCGTGAGGGGATGCCGATCGGCGTTTGCGTGACTTTACGTGCCCAGAACATGTGGGACTTCGTGGATCGCTTGTGCAACGTTGCGTTGCCCCGAGTCCGTGACTTTCGCGGGGTCAGCCCGAAGGCCTTTGATGGTCGTGGGAACTACACCCTGGGAATCCGAGAGCAGATTATCTTTCCTGAGATCGACTACGATAAGATCGACAAGATCAAGGGTATGAACGTCACTTTTGTGACCACGGCATCGAGTGATGAAGAGGGCCGCGCCCTGCTTCGTCATCTCGGCATGCCCTTCCGTAAGTAAGGACACTACGATGTCTAAAAAAGTCGACCTCGTCACGATTGACAAGAAGCCGAAATTTGCCGTTCGGCAAAAGAATCGTTGCCGCATCTGCGGTCGCTCGCGCGCCTACTTGCGCAAGTTTGCCATGTGCCGGATCTGCTTCCGGGAACGCGCCCTTCGAGGTGAGATCCCAGGTGTAGTCAAGGCGAGCTGGTAAAGGAGAACATCATGTTAGTCACTGATCCTATCGCTGATATGTTGGCACGCATCCGTAACGCGATGCTTGCACGGCATGAGCACGTCTCCATTCCTGGAAGCGGCATCAAGCGCCGCATCGCAGAAATCCTTGAAGCAGAGGGTTTTGTGAGCACGGCTGTTTGGGTTGAGCCGGCTAAGGGTTCGCCCCAGGGTCGTATTGATATTAAACTTAAGTGGGATGGTCGTGATCCCGTCATTGACGGTCTCAAGCGCATCTCAAGGCCTGGGTGTCGTGTCTACGCTGGGCGTGACGATATCCCGGAAGTCCGGAGTGGTCTGGGTGTCGCCGTCGTCTCGACGTCGCGCGGTATCATGACCAACAAGGACGCTCGCCGAGCCGGTGTCGGCGGCGAAGTCCTCTTCGCGGTCTGGTAGAGGAGTAGATTATGTCCCGCATCGGTAGAGCTCCAGTGAGCTTTGGAAAAGATGTCAAGGTGTCGGTTGATGGCGGCATGCTCGCAGTCAGGGGTCCGAAAGGGCAGCTTGAGATGAGTATGAACGCTGATATTGGTGTTGAGATTGGCGAAGGTGAAATGGTTTTCACCCGTGCAAGCGATCACCGCCAGCATCGATCGCTTCATGGCATGGTTCGCAGTATCGCCTCGAACATGGTCGAAGGCGTAACCAACGGCTTTAAGAAGGATCTCGAGATTCGTGGGGTTGGTTTTCGTGCGATCCTCAAGGGTTCGAACCTTGAGCTGAGTTTGGGTAAGTCGCATCCGATCAACTTGGAGATCCCCTCCGGGATCAAAGTTGAGATCGCTAAAGACCAGCGTGCCGTCACCATCTCGGGGATCGACAAGCAAAAGGTTGGCGCCTTTGCCGCAAAGATTCGTTCATTTTACCCACCGGAGCCCTACAAGGGTAAGGGTGTGCGCTACGTCGGCGAGTATGTCCGTAGCAAAGAAGGTAAATCCGGCTGATTCAGAGCTATTAGGTGGGTACCCGGTTCGGCCGGACTCCTCACCGCTGAAAGGAAAAGATCATGGCTCAAAAAACCAAACAACAGGTGCGTGCGCGCCGCAAGCAGGGCTTGCGCAAGCGCATCAGTGGAACCTCCGAGCGCCCTCGGCTCTCGGTCTTTCGTTCTGCAAAACATATTTACGCTCAACTGATCGACGACACCGTTGGTGTGACGCTCGGTTCAGCCTCCTCTCAGAAGATCTCGGGCGCGGAAGACAAGACCGCAACCTCGATCGAGGTGGGTAAGGCGATCGCAGCCGCAGCTAAAGAAGCGGGCATCAACAAGGTCGTCTTCGACCGCAACGGATTTATCTATCACGGCCGGGTGGCTGCGGTGGCTAAGGGAGCCCGCGAAGCCGGGCTCGAATTCTAGGAG
>JBDQPD010000006.1:0-60237 GCA_040260805.1 Myxococcota bacterium
GACCCTAGGTACTGGAGCCCCTTTGACCGGCTCGATACGCTTGATCACCTCTCCGCGCTCAAGCGCCGCAAAGTCAGCGGCTCGAGGCGGAAGCGAGGCAGGCGATGTGTTCAAACCGCCGAGTAGGATCAGACCCGCTGACAGCATCACAGGGCGTCCAAGGTCTTCTTACATTGCGCGGCTTTAAGCTTCCCCAAATCCCGGCGCCAGTTTTTCCAATCCGGCTCTTGGGATGAGCTCGCCTTGACGGCGAGCGCTTTGGTCACGGTGGCGCAAGCCTTCTGCGGCTGCTCGGCAGCGATCTGTGCCTCGGCGAGATAGAAGTAGCCGCGCAAGTTCTTGGGCGTGCGTGCGTTGGCTTTGGACAAATACTTAAGCGCCTTAGCGCCGTCGTGCTTTGGCCAAGGCAACGAATGAAAGAAGCGCCCCCACATCCGATAAACACCGTAATAGTCATAAGCGCTGTTCATCGATTCAGCGCTCTTCATGCTCTTACGCAGTTTCCCCTCAGCACCTTTCCAAAGCGCGGTCGGGATCGAGACGCCCAAGCTCCACTGCCCCACCGCCCAGGCATAATAGTAGTGACCCTCCACGCGTTTCGGTTGGGTCTTCATCGCCGTCTGCGCATGCTTCATCGCGAGACTGCCGAGTCGCGCCTTGTATTTGCTGTCTTTAAAGTAGGGCTTGCGCTCGGAGAGCCAACAATAGGCTCGAGCTAAGCGCCAGGCTCCCTCGAAGTCTTTGGCATGTGGCTTGAGCTTGGTGACCACCGCCTGAGCGTTCTTCGAGAAGTTCGCCGGAGTCCGGTTCGCCCAAAGCGCATCAGCTTCGGACAAAACCGCAGCCGAAGGGGCTCCGAGCATCAAATTGAGCGCCAGAATAAACATGAGATCACCTCAAGGTTGGAGGAGCTCTTTACCTGAGCAAGCCCCCTGAGGCTATACGGAGAGTTCGGCGACCTCGCCTAAGCGGTCTGCGTAGGGCGCAACGGCGGGCTTGAGTTCGAGCTCAAGAAAACGTCCCACCTGCTGCTCGGCACGTCCGGTAAAGGTCGATGGATCCAGCAACTCGTCGAGGTCCGCATGGACCGAAGCGAAGAACTGATCACCGCGGATGCGGTCGATCAAATCGTTATCCAAACCGCGCATCTTAACCTGCTGCGCAGCAGCCTGACTGTGGACACGAATCACCTCATGAACCTCTTGGCGATCAGCGCCCCGCTGCACCATCGCCATGATAATATTCTCAGTCGCCATAAAGGGAAGCTCGCCAGCAATACGGCGTGCGATCACCGCATCATAGACCACCAAACCGTCGACGATATTGTGCAGAATCGAGAGCACCGAATCAGCGGTCAAGAAGGCTTCGGCAAGAACCAACCGGCGGTTCGCCGAATCATCCAAGGTCCGCTCCATCCACTGAACCGAGGCGGTCTGCGCTGCGTTTGCCGGCAGGTTGCTCAAGAAGCGCGCCAGGCTGCAGACGCGCTCTGAGCGCATCGGGTTGCGCTTATACGCCATCGCAGACGAACCAATCTGCTGCTTACCAAAGGGCTCCTCGAGCTCCTTGAGGTTCGCTAGCAACCGAATATCGGTCGCCATTTTATGAGCCGATACGCCCAAGGACGCGAGCACCGACAGAACGTCGAAATCGACTTTGCGGCTGTAGGTTTGCCCACAGATGATCAGCTGCTGATCAAAACCCATGGCTTGGCTCACGGCGTGATCAAGAGCTTCAACCTTGTCGTGATCACCATCAAAGAGCGTTAGGAAGGAAGCCTGGGTTCCGGTGGTGCCCTTAACGCCTCGAAAGCGCAGGTCAGTTTGTGCTCGTTCAAGCTGGCGTAAGTCAGTGAGTAGATCGGACAACCATAGACATGCGCGTTTGCCGACCGTGGTCAGTTGTGCGGGCTGGTAGTGGGTAAAACCCAAGGTCGGCAGCGCCGCATACTGCTGCGCAAAGCGTCCCAGGGTATCGATCACCGCGGCGAGCTTTGGCCTGAGAAGATCCAAGCCATCTCGCAGCTGGATCAGCTCGGTGTTGTCGCCCACGAAGCAGCTGGTGGCCCCCAGGTGAATCACCGGCTTCGCCTTAGGACATAAATCACCAAAGTGGTGCACATGGGCCATGACGTCATGCCTAAACTGCTTTTCGTAGGCCGCCGCGGCTTCGAGATCGAGGGTGTCGCGGTGCGTTTTCATCTCTTCGATTTGCTCTGGAGTAATCGAGAGTCCAAGCTCAGCTTCTGCCTCGGCTAAAGCGATCCACAAACGGCGCCAGGTGGTGAACTTGAAGCGAGGTGAAAAGATATAGCTCATCTCGGCCGACGCATAACGCTTGGCGAGAGGGCTTGAGTAACGATCATCAGCGCTCATAGTGAGCCCCCGTAAAAGACGCGCCCGGTCTGTGCCTTTGACGATCACAGCTTGCAAGGTCCAAGGCGCCGATGCGAATGAGAAGGCAGGAGATCTTCCGATGACCCCCAGTCAAATTCAAACCGTGGTTCGCCATGAGCGAGTCTACGCCATTTTGCTCTCGGTCTTTGTGGTCATCTTGGTGCTCACCAACATTATCGGCGTTAAGCTGTTCCTCGCCTTTCCTTACAGCATGAGCACTGCGTGTTTCGGCGCCGCCTGCACCCTAACAAGCGGGATCGTCACCTACCCGATCACCTTCTTGATCACCGACACGGTCTCGGAGCTTTACGGGCGCAAACGCGCTGATTTCATGGTCTTTATCGGCTTTGCCATGTCGTTAGTCATGGTCGTCTTGGTCCAAATCGTTCTGGCGCTACCGGGCTCGCCGGCGTGGGTTAACAAAGACCTCGGCTATACAGATGTCGCGGGGATGCAGACAGCATTTGAGTCCGTCTTTACGCTCCCGGGTACCTTAGTCTTTGGTTCGATGACCGCGTATCTGTGCGCCCAGCTCCTCGACAACCGGATGTTCCACTTCTGGAAGCGCAAAACCAAGGGCAGACATCTCTGGTTGCGCAACAACGCATCCACCATGGTCTCCCAAGCAGCTGATACGGTGATCGTGAACTCCATCTTCTTAGGCTTTGGCCTCGGACTCCCCTGGCCGGTGGTCGGTGAGATCATGGTCGCAGTCTATGTCTTTAAGCTGCTCATCGCAGCGATCGATACCCCCTTAGTCTACCTGCTGGTCAGCCAGCTTCGAACCTATCTCAATCTTCCCACCGCTGAGGCGGAATACGAACCCAAGGAGGCTTCATGAGCCGTGACAAAGTGTTAATCTATGGCCTCGAAGTCGAGTGCGTCGTCGGCATCCTCCCCGACGAGAGGACGCGCACTCAAGAGCTACGCCTCAACCTCGAGCTCGATGTCGATTTTAGTTTGATCGAACACCCGCAGGACTATGATCATATCGTCGACTATGGAGCCGTCTCCAAGCTCCTCAGAACGCTCTGCTTAGAGGGGGAGTATCTCTTACTTGAAACCCTCGCCGACGACGCCTGTGCGCAGATCTTTGAGGGCTACGCCGTGTCGGCTATTCAAATGACCATCGAAAAACCCGAGGCGGTTCCTGAGGCGGACTGGGTAGGTATTCAGGTGCACCGAACCCGCCCATGATCGATCTGTCTGGACGCAAAGCGCTGGTCACAGGATCTTTTGAGCGAACCGGCTTAGGTGTCGCCGAAGAGCTGGCGCGTCTCGGCGCTGAGGTTGTGCTTCACGGTCGAGGAGACGATGCCCGCCGAGTCACTGCGCAAAACCAGATCAAAGCGCTCATCGGTCGAGAACCGCAGGTGGTCTTTGGCGACATCACCGATCCGGCGGTTTGTGAACGTCTAGCGCAAGAGGCTGAGGGTATCGATATCCTGGTCAACAACGTGGGCGTCTACCGCCCCACCGACCTCGCTCAAACCACCGCCGAACATTGGCGATGGACGATCGCTGGAAATCTCGACTCGAGCTTTTATATGGCGCAAGCCTTTCTCGATCAGCTGCTCAACAGCGGACGAGGGCGGCTGATTCAGATGGGTTATGTCACCTGCGACCAAGTCAGAGCTCAAGCTCAATGGCCGGCGTACCAAATCGCCAAAACTGGGGTCCATGTCCTGACCTTGAGTTACGCGCAGCGGTTTGCCCACAAAGGTCTGACCGCCAACACGGTGAGCCCGGGTCAACTCGCCAACAGCATCGATTTGGATCAAGCGGGTGATTTACCGACAGGGCGCCCAGGTGAGGTCTCCGAGATCGCATCCGCCGTGGCCTTCCTTGCCAGCGCGAATGCTGCCTATATCAATGGCGCCAATCTGAACGTAGCCGGTGGCTGGGAACCCCCTAGCAGGCGCTTTGAGGACTGATGTGAAACAGATCGCTCCCCTAACCTTGCTGGTGCTCATCTGCAGCGCCTGTCCGAAAGATCCTGAGCCAACCCCTGACGCCGGGGTCGTGCTGCCGGCGCGCTGTCAGGCGGGAGATGAATGGATCGGAGATCAAGCGGCGTTTGTGAACGCATCAACCGATTGGGGACTGACCGATTTAGTGGTCAAAGGCACCCGGTTGAATGTGCTCGATTACGACGGCGATGGCTTCCCTGATCTGTTGGTGCGCAACGGCGCAGGTCCAGACGACTTTGGCGCCGAAGGGACAAGAACTCGTTGGCTGTTGCGCAACAACGGCGCCGGTCAGTTCATCGATGTCACACAAGCGAGCGGTCTGTTCACTGATCGCGAAGGCGTGGAGGGTGCGCTTCTTGGGGACGTCATGGTGGCTGGTGATGTCAACAACGATGGCTTCACCGACGTCTTTATCGCCACCTCAAGCGACACCGGAACCACAGCGAGTGAACTCAGGCTTGGGCAAAGTGGAGGTGGATTTATCTTTGCGGACCGAGCGAGTGACGCCCGCCGCGAAGGAAAGACCAGCGTCCCCTCGGGTTTGAGCCTAATCGATGCGGACCGCGACGGCAGGGTCGACCTCTGGATGACCCAAAACAAGACCGGTAACCAGCAATCACCCATGGCCGATGGCTTATACTTTGGTGACGGTCAGGGTGGATTTGCTGACTTCAGTATCGCCTCGGGGATCCAGAGCCGCGCCTGGGGCTCGGCGACGGTTGAGCAGCTCAACAATGCCGAGGGTCACTCCTGGAGTTGGGGTGCTACCGCTTGTGATCTCGATGGGAATGGAGTCCCCGAGCTCATGTCTCCTGCTTATGGTCGGTCACCCAATCACCTATGGCTTGGCGAGCAAGTCGACGGGACCGTGCGCTACACCAACCACTCGGTGGCTTCGGGGTATGCCTACGATCAAATCGAGGACTGGAGCGACAACGAATCGGCGCGCTGCTGGTGTAAGATCAACCCAAGCGATCCGGGCTGTGGACCCTCAGTTCCACAACCTCGAATCAACTGCCAACAATCCAGCGACGCCTTTCGCTGGCGCCACAGCACCGACCAAGAGCCATGGCGCCTGGGCGGTAACAGCGGCGGCACCGTCTGCGGTGACATCGACAACGATGGACGACTTGATCTGTTGACCAGCGAGATCGTGCACTGGGACGTCGGGCGCAACTCGGATGAAGCCGAGCTGCTCTTTAATACCGGTGAATCACCGCTACGATTTGAACGCCCTGGCAACACCGCAACCGGGTTAGCGC
Source organism: Myxococcota bacterium (assembly GCA_040260805.1). Classification (GTDB taxonomy): domain Bacteria; phylum Myxococcota; class UBA4151; order UBA4151; family UBA4151; genus CACGMS01. The sequence continues at coordinate 5,629 of JBDQPD010000006.1, forward strand.
GGCGCAAAGCGAACGGCGCCTGGGACGAAGGGATCATCACCGGCAACCTGATCGATTTCGACAACGACGGCTGGCTTGACGTCTACCTCGGCGGCACCGATTACCCGACCAATCGCGGCTTACTCTACCGCCAAGAGCGTCCTCGCCAATTTCAAAAGGTGCCCAGCAACAAAGGCGTCGACTTCATGCGAGCCCACGGCTCAGCGGTGGCGGATTTCGACCGTGATGGGGATCTCGATCTGGTCGTCGGTCACAGCAGAATGCGCTGCGGACAAACCGGCGAATGCCTCAGCCCACCGGTGGTCGGATTCTTTGAAAACCAGCTCGCGGAGCGCAGCAACTGGATTCAGATTCGATTGGTAGGCGGCGCCAACACCAACCGTTGGGGTATTGGCGCTCAGGTCAAAGTCACCGCCGATGGCAGCACCCAGCTCCAAGAGCTCAGCGCTGGGCGCGGGCATTACGGCAACCAAAACGATCGTTTGCTGCACTTCGGCTTAGGCATCGCCTGTACGGCTGAGGTCGAGATCCGCTGGCCCGATGAGACCTTATCGACGCAACGTGTGACCCTTCAAAGCGGCTATCGCTATGAGATCATCCAAGGGCAACCGCCGCGTGCCCTCAACTAGCACCTGCTTCATCCACAGGTACAAAGTCCAAGAACCGCAACCGATCGAGCGCACAACGATGCGTCGAATTGAAGACAACGCCCTCGCTCCTGAGCAGCTCACGCTGCAGCTCAGGGCGCATCAAATCGTCCTGACCTGAGATCATCCCCCGAGCGTTGATCACACGGTGCCAAGGCACCGCTTCGGCGCGGTCGTGTGTCAGCCGAGCCAGCGCAAAGCCCACCTGACGAGCAGCTCGCGGGCTGCCTAAAGCCGCTGCGATGTCGCCGTAAGCGCAAACTCGTCCAGCTGGAATCTGGACCACCAACGCATAGACTCGCTCATCAAACCGCATCGTCTTCCCCGCCCTCTTTTTCCCGGTTTTCGTGTGCAACATCAAGGTATGGCCTTGCTCGACGCGAGCCACCGCCTCCATGGTGAGTCGCCAAGGAGATTCATGGACGCGCTCGCAGCACTTGCAGCACACCCCTTACTCAAAGGCGCTGATGAGGCGGTTATTGAGGGTCTGCGTGGACGAGTGCGCTGGCATCACCTCCCGGGGGGTCGAGAGCTGATGACCGAGGGCGATATGCCTCTCGGTGTCTACGTTTTGGATCGGGGGCGCTTGCGCGCCACGCGCACCCAACCCGACGGTTCCACAAGGATTCTAGGCGATATCATCCCTGGTGAGGTCGTCGGTGAGTTGAGTATTTTGATGCAAAGGCGACGCACAGCGACGGTACGTGCCTTACGTGACAGCAGGCTGATCTTCTTACCCTCTCCAGTGGTTCTTGAGCTGTTCAGGCAGGCTCCAGAGGCGGTCATGTCGGTGGTTCGAGACGCCGTGCGCCGAGCCGAGTCCAAAGGAGCGGCGAACCAACCGCCCCTGCGAACCATCGCCGTGATCCCTGCTGGCGAAGGCGCTCACCTGCGCGGCTTCGCCAAAGACTTAGCCCGCGCTTTGAGCGACTTCGGATCGGTCAATCACTTAGCGCTGCGTGATCGTCACTTGCTCGGCAAAGACCCCAATGAGCGCAAGCTCGTCGATTGGCTTCACGAACAAGAACTCGAGCATCGCTTCGTGGTTTTTGAGGCCGAGCCCGAGATCTGCCCTTGGACTCGGCGCTGTCTTCGCCAAGCCGATCGAATTTTAGCGGTCGGTAACAGCCAAGGTGATGAGAACCCGAACGCGGTCGAGCGTTGGCTGGATTCGGACGAAGCACCCAGCGGGCTGGCTCCACGGGACCTCGTATTGGTCCATGAGCAAGAGCCACCCTTTGTCGGGACCGAGAGCTGGCTCGCTCGGCGAAAAGTAGCGGGTCACTTTCACGCCAGAAGGCGTCATCCCGAGGACTTCGCTCGTTTAGCCCGACTCTTGACCGGCGAGAGCACGTCGTTGGTGCTGAGCGGCGGCGGCGCTCGGGGCTTGGCGCATATTGGTGTGTTGATGGGCTTGGCAGAGGCTGGAGTGACCGTCGATGCCATCGCCGGGACCAGCATGGGCGCGGTGATCGCCGCCTGGTTTGCTGACGGGCACCCGCCCGACGCGATGATCGCATTGGCTCGAGAGTTTTTCGTTCAGCGCCAACCGATGAAAGAGTACACGGTACCGATCGTCAGCCTAGTCGCTGGCGGCAAAGTGGATAAAGGGCTCGAGGAGAACTTTGGTACCCGGCGTATCGAAGACTTGCTGATCCCGTTCTTATGCACCTCATCCAACCTCAGCGACGCCGAGCGCGTCGTTCATGATCGCGGTCTAATCCGGCGCGCCGTTCGGGCGAGTTTAGCGATCCCTGGCGTGCTTCCTCCGGTGCCTTGGCACGGCGATTTACTGGTCGATGGCGGCGCGTTGAACAATCTCCCGGTCGATACGCTCGCCGAGCGCTACCCTGGCCACTGCATCGCCTGTGACGTCGGCCAAGACCGCGCCCTTAGGGTACCCGATGACTGGGAAAAGCTGCCGGCTTCGGGAACCAGTTTGTGGCGTCGGATCACCGCCTCGTCTGAGGTGGAAACTCCACATATGATCGATCTTTTATACCGAAGCGCTATCCTCGGATCGGCGCGCCGGACCGCAGAGATGCATTACCGCGCAGATCAATCGATCAGGCCATTGGTTTCGCACATCAATACGCTCGACTTTGACCAGCTTGACGAGGCGGTGAGCCTCGGTCGTGAGGCGGTGCATTTGAATTTATCGATCGACGAGTGATCTCAATCACTTGCGGGTAAGGCCGACTCCTTCTAGTGTCACGGTTGTGTGAATGTGTAGCCGAGCAAAGGAGTCGACCATGTCGCGTCTTGTTCTCTCTATTGTATTCGGTCTGAGCGTCTCGGGCGCTAGCTGTAATAACGACCCTTGTAACGTCACCGAGGGTGGGCTCGATAACGCGCTGCACCCCACGGGTAGCCAGACGGTCGCTGCCAGCACAGACGCTCAGTTCATGGTGGCTACCAACGCCTCTGAAAACAGCATCACGCTGGTGCGCAGTTCAGACCTGAGCCGGCTTGACCGACTCGAGGTCGGAGCGACCCCAGAGCGCGTGGCGCCGGTGGGCGATCATTTTGTGGTCACCTTACGCGGCGAGCGAGGCATCGCTAAAGTTAGCATTGAAAACAACCGCCTTAGGGTGATCAACCGGGTGGATACCGGCGCTGAGCCGATCGGGATTGTTGCTTCAGAAGACGGAGCTAAGGTCTATGTCGCCGTATCGCAAAGCGGGATGGTTGAGGAGCGCGATGGCGTCACCCTCGAGCTGGTTAGAAGCTTTCCAATCGCCAACGAGCCCCGCTGGGTAGCGCTCCACCCGAGCGGCCAGACCTTGTACGTCGCCACGGGAATGGGCGGACACGTGCACGTGGTGGATTTGATCAACGGATCGTCCAAGGAACTCGAACTTCCGAGCGTCACGGTCTTTGCCGAGGATGAAGGCTTTCAGCCGACGGACCGAGCGCGCCGCATCACCGGCGATCTCGCAGTGCGCAGCAACGGGCGCGAGCTGCTGATCCCCGCGCTCTACATCGACAACCTCAACACCATCGAGGGTAGCCCTGAGCCGAATGAAGAGGCGAGCGGCGACGGCTACGGAAACAGCGGCAGCGGCAAACGCTTTATCGCCGCCGTCGCCACCGTCCAAGTGGACGCCTCGGGCAAGCCGACGGGTGATGGCAAAGTGCAAGAACTTGAGGCGATGCATCACTCTGGCGAGATGCGAGGTGGCTACATCTCAAGCCTCGCAGTTCATCCCACGCAGGACCTTGGCTTTGCGACGATGGAGGCGAGCGACACCATGATCGCCTTTGACCTGTCGTCGACTTCAGACAAGTGCACCTACGGCACCCCGGGTGATCAAGGCGGCGGTGGCTTTAGCACCAGACCATCGATGGAGGATATGGCGATGCCAGAGCCGATGGGACAACACGTCGGTCGCGTGGATCAGCGAGGGTTTGGTACGCAGCGAGGCCCGAGTGGGATCGCCTTTTCAGGCAACGTAGCCGTAGTTCATTCTCGCCTAGCTCGAACGCTTGAGAGCGTAGCGGTCGGTGAGATGGCGCCTCGGGAACAAGATCATCATGACATGGGAAGCTGGAACAACAGCCAAGCGGTGCAGACCAGCGCACTTGAGGACAGCAAACTCGACGCTCGAGTTCAGACCGGGCTGGGTATCTTCTTCTCGAACCTCAACCCTGAGGTCAGCGGTCACAACATCAACGTCAGCTGCTCGAGCTGCCACTTCGACGGTCGCAATGATGGCCTGACTTGGACCTTTAGTGACGGCGCTCGCCAAACGCCAAGCTTAGCTGGAAACGTCTCATTGACCGAGCCGGTGACCTGGCGTGATGATGTCGCCACGGTTGGTGATGAAGTTCGACTCACCTCGCAAGGACGCATGGGCGGCGCAGGCTTGAGCGGCGCGACCCAAGCTGCGGTGACCGACTACGTCAACTGGCGCCCGCACCTGGACCTGCCGAATAAAGGCATGGACAATGCGATCATCGCTGAAGGCCGCGAGATCTTCATGAGCGAAACAGCGGCGTGCAGCACCTGCCACACCGGCGAGCAGTTCACCGACTCCGAAATGCATCGGGTCCGAGGTTTGGATGTACGCACGCCAACTCTGCGCGGCATCGCGGCGACGGCGCCTTACTTCCACAACGGAAGCTCGAGCACGCTTCGTGAAGTGCTTGAACGCTCTCGTGATGGATCGATGGGCAACACTCGAGATCTGAGTGAGGCTCAGATGCAGGCCCTCGAAGCCTACCTAACCTCGCTTTAGATCACCTCACCTGATCATGTACCGGCGGCGGGCTCCAAGCCCGCCGTCGTTATTTTTTGCCTATATAAAGGTGGGCGACGCCCGCTAAGAAGGGCTTCACCTCAACGCTGCTGCAGCCCGCCTCACGCATCATCGTGGCGAACTCATCGCTTGGCGGAAACGCGGCGACCGACTCTTGGAGATAGCGATACTCTTTGGACCCACTCAGCAGAGCACCCAAACGCGGCACGATGTGGTGCACGTGGAAGCGGGCGAAGGGCGCCAACACACCTTGGCGTGGCTCACCAAGCTCGAGCACCACGATCGCGCCGCCCGGCTGCGTGCATCGAACCATCTCCGACAAGCCGAGGCGCCGATTGGGTACGTTACGAATTCCAAAGGCGATGCAGCTGGCTGCAAACTGGTCGTCTTTAAAGGGCATGGCTTGGGCGTCGCCCTCGATCAACTCGATACGCTGCCCCAAATCCGCTGCGTTCACCTTATCGTGCCCGACCGCCAACATGCCGGTGCTCGGATCCAAGCCCACGACATGAGCCTGCTCGTACCGTTTGGCGATCGACAAGGCGACGTCCGCGGTACCCGTTGCGACGTCAAGAATCTCGCCCTCTTCGGCGTTGAGCGCATCGACAAGGTCTCGGCGCCAGCCGCGATCCATCCCCATGCTCAAAATACGATTCAAAAGATCATAGCGCTGAGCGATCTGATCAAACATTTTGCCGCTACCATCGGCCAAGGCTGCTGCGCGTGTCGTCATCGTTTAAAACCTAACTCGTACAAGGCGTCCGGACTGAGCGCCTGAGCGCCATCGCTCAAAGCTGCTGAAGGATCACCGTGCGCTTCGATCATCAAACCGCTAGCTCCAGCGGCTACAGCCGCTTTGGCGAGCGCAGAGATCAGATCACGGCGCCCCACGGCATGCGATGGGTCCACCACGACCGGCAAACGAAGAACGCTCGTCAGCAAGGCGACCGCGCCGAGGTCCAAAAGGTTGCGTGTGTGGGGATCAAATCCAGAGATACCCCGCTCGCAGTACACCACCCCAGCGGCTCCCGCTGCGAGCAAATGCTCACCTGCGAGTAACCACTCCTCAACCGTGGCTGCCATGCCGCGCTTGAGTAAAATCGGCTTACCCATCGCACCGACCGCTCGGAGCAGAGCAAAATTCTGCATGTTGCGGCTACCAATTTGGAGCATGTCAGCGTGAGCACTCACAAGCTCGACCTCCGCCTCGCTCATGACCTCCGTCACGACCGCAAGTCCATGTCGGTCAGCGGCTTTGCGCATCCAGCCCAGCGCCTCGGCTCCATGCCCCGAGAAGCTGTAGGGTGAGCTGCGCGGCTTGAAGGCGCCACCTCGTAAGATGCTCGCACCCGCTGCGGCTACAGAAGCGGCGATCGCATCGACTTGCTCAGCAGATTCGATGGCGCAAGGTCCAGCCATTAAGAGCGGCTGACCACCCACGGCAAAGGCGACATCCCCTACCGCGACCGGCTGCCCTGACTGGGCATCAACCCGAGGGTGGGCGCTGCGTGGGCGCTGGACCTCAGCGACCCCTTCTACCTGACGCAAGCGCTCCCAATCGATCGCCGCAGAGAACGGCTCTACCGCGAAACCTGTGGTTTCGCCTTGATCGCCTTCCAGGGCGCGTGTCCACAGACCCATGCCTTGCAGTTGGGCAGCAACAACCGATGCATCAGCTTCGTTTTCTAAGCGAATCCACATGATTATCCCTTCCGCTCCACAACCGTTTGAGCCAGCAATTCAAGCGCTTCTCGCGCTCGACTCCGTGGCAGCGTTCGCAGCTGGTCTTGCGCAAACGCTACCCGCTCACCAGCCAACCGTCGCGTGGCTTCAAGCGCTCCGCAACGTCGGAGCGTCTGCACCACCGCAGTCTGTGAATCAAGGCCGCCTTCATCGGACATGCATTCTCGGACTTGATCGACAAAACCTGGGTCTTGCTCAGCCGCTAAAATCAGAGGCCAAGTGAGCTTGCCTTCACGTAAATCGGTGAACAATGCTTTGCCCGTCTGACTCGACTCACCCTCGAGATCGAGCACATCGTCAATCAATTGAAACGCCTCACCTAGAGCCATCCCAGCCTCTTTAAGGTTCCCGATCTGCTCGGCCGATAATCCAGCCAAGGTCGAACCCGCTTCAAAGCCCCAACGAAACAAGACCGCTGTCTTTCCTCTGATCACTTGCAAATACAACGATCGGTTCGGCTCAAATCTTCCACGCCACTCAAGTTGAAGGGCTTCGGCGGTGATAATATCGGAGATGGTATCGAGTAAACTCTCGAGCAGCTGAGGTGGACCGCTTTGCTGGACCAGGCGCAGAGCTTCGATGAGCAGGTGATCACCACCTAGGATCGAGGCGCTGTTCGAGTAGACCCGGCGAGCCGTCGGCTGCCCTCGGCGTTCGTCGCCTTCATCGATCACGTCATCATGCAGCAGCGTCGCTGCATGGATCAGCTCGCAGGTGACCGCGAGATCACGCACCTGATCACCCGAGACCGGAGCGCCTAGCCTTGAAGCGAGCAAAACGATCAAGGGCCGGACCCTCTTCCCACCGCTTTCAAGCAGGTATTGAGCAGCCGACTTTGCCGCCTCGGGCTCTCGACTGAGCCCTTCAAGGCTGCGGAGCTGCCCCTCGAGCTCCTGGAGATCAACAGCCATCCACTGCCTCATGGACAAGAGCTGGCTAGCCAGATCGGTTGCGCCGACCTCGCTCGCCACTTCAGCTAACGGTTCAAGCACTGCAGTTTCCATGGCGGGCGCATTCATCGCGACTCTCCATTATAGTCGGTAGATTCGACTCTACTCAGCCATTCTCTAAGATCGGCAGAGCGAACCTTGCCCATCGCATTCAACGGCTCCTCATTGAGCCATAAAATTCGGTCTGGCGCTTTAAAAGCAGCTAAACGCTGCTGACAAAATGCGCGCAACTCAGCCGCAGAAGGTCGCCGATCACCCGCAGCGATCAACGCAGCCGCTGGTCGTTCGCCATAGGTCGAATCGGCGATTCCCACCACATGCGCTCGGGCGACGTCCGGATGCTCACAAAGCACCTTCACGATTTCACTCGGATCAATATTTTCGCCGCCTGAGATGATCACGGCATCGGCTCGGCCCGTGACGCTGACACGCCCGAGTGCGTCGACCTGCCCAAGGTCTCCGGTCACACAAACGCCGCCAGCAGCGGGCCCTCTGACGATTAAGCGTTCCGCCTCACTGACCACCTCGAGACCGACCAAAGGTGCAGCAGCACCGAGCGCTTCTCCAACCGATAGGGTCGCCGCCTGAGAGGCGGTTTCACTCATGCCCCAACTCACCGCAACCGGCAGACCATAGGCGGTGGCCCGCTGAATCAATTCAACGCTCGGCTTGGCGCCGCCGACGAGCACCGTTCGGAGGTTGGCGTGCGCACCTGAGGGCGACAAATGTTCCAGTACAGCATCGAGCATCGTCGGGACCACCGACAGCTGAGTGACTAAACCCTGGCTGAGCGCTTGAGCGACGCGCTCTGCGTCAAAGCGAGCGTGCAGCTCGACGGTCGTCGCTGCGAACACGCAGCGCATCAAAATACTGAGCCCGCCCACATGATGCATCGGCAGGACAGCGAGCCATCGATCACCGGGCAAATGACCTAACCGCATCGCCGAGCCAAAGGCGGAAAAAACCAACTGACCTGTGGTGATGACGACAGCTTTCGGCCGCCCTGTAGAGCCGGATGTGGCGACCACGAAACGCGCCTCATCAAGGGGCCATGGGCGCGCCGGGGGGGCGTCGTGTGCCAACCCATCGGCGAAGCCATCCACAAAACGCTGCGCTCCGAGCTGTTCGGCATAACGCTTAGGGTCTGGATCATCAGCAGGAACCGGAACCGCACAAGCACCGACCCAACCTAAAGCGTGCACGGACACAACATCCTCGCCGCACCGAGTCATGGTCCATGCGACCCGCTCACCAGGCGTGACCCCATCAGCGACTAAACCCGCAGCCCGGCGAAGCACCGCTTGGCTCAAACGCTCATAGGTCCACTGCGCGTCATCAGCCACCAAGGCGAGCGAGCGCCCATGGCTCGCTCGAGCGGTGCTCAGAGGATGAGGAATCAACTGATTCCAGTCGTTCACAACAACACCCCCACGCTCAGCAAGACCGAAACGATCAAGCCGTGTCGAGCCGTTTGTCCGAGCAAGGGGTTAAGGCTCGCTCCTTGCAGCGCGCGAACTTGGACGATTCGGCGAATCGCTAGGGGCAAACCGATCAGCGCAATCGCCGCGCCAAGGGGGAAAATCTCGAGCCAAAGGCCGAACCCCACAGCGGCTTGAGCACCCAACAAACACAACGCGTATTCCAGACGACCGAAGCCCGCCCCAAAGCGAACCACCAGGGTGCGTTTACCGACCCGTGCATCGGTGTGCTCATCACGCAGGTTGTTGACCACTAAGATCGCCGTGGTCGGTAAACCCACCACTAAACCGGCTAGATAAGCTGCCGGCTGTACGTCCCCTGTAATCAGGTAATAGGTTCCGCAAACCGCGACCTCACCAAAGAAGATCAGCACGAAAATATCACCTAAACCGGTGTAGGCTAATGGCGCCGGACCTCCTGTATAAAGATACGCAAAGACCAGGCTGACCACGCCAACAGCAAGGATAGGTAAGCCGCCAACCTGGGTCAGGTAAGCGCCCATCAGCAGGGCTAAGAAGATGCTCAGCGCACAAGCCCAAAGAACTTGTCTTTCGCTCATCCAACCCTTCTGAGTCACTCGGTCTGGACCTAAACGCTCTTCGGTATCCGCGCCGCGGCGAAAGTCAGCCACATCATTGTACAAATTCGCAAAGATTTGGATGAAGAGCGCGCCGAGTAACGCAGCGATCGTCACCATGAAATCTTTTGCGCCATGCGCCATCGCCAAAGCAGCCCCCACCGCAACTGGTGCGGCGGCGGCGGGCAAAGTCTGCGGCCGAATCGCTGCCAGCGTGATCGTCCATATGGAGGGGGTCAGAGTCATCCTAGCCCTCCAAGCAAATCGATCAGTGCCTGATCAACCAGCGCTCGCCAGTCCTGATCTTGGTCATGACTCACGTCGGCGATCAGCACCCGAGGTCCAGACGCTCGAACCCAGACCGGCACCACCTGGCTTAGCGCTTCATGGTCTTGAACTCGCTCCGCCCAGAGACCGAGCCCACGCGCAGCGCTGAGTAAATCGACGGCGGGAGGCGTCTCAAAGCACGACTCAAACGCTGAAGGGTGCGCTGCGATCGGTAAGCGGCGAAAGATCCCTCCACCCGAGTTGTCGATCACCAGCACCGCAAGGTCCGGTTGATCTGCGACGATCTGAGCTAAGGCGCCCAGATCGTGTACACACGCGACATCACCGATGACGACCAAGGTTTTTTGACCGCTCGATGTCGCCACACCGAGGGCTGTGGATAGCGTCCCATCAATGCCGTTGAGCCCCCGATTACTCAGGATCGTCCTTGGCATCTTTGATCGAGGAACCCAGCCTTCAAGGTGGCGAATAGGGAGACTGCTCGCCACCTGCATGCAATCAAAATGTTCGATCACACGACGCAAAGCGCTCGCCTCACTCCAACCCTCGACGTTCAAGCTCGATTCAGCAGCCTGTGCAGCGTCTCGCCACGTCCTTAGCCAATCGCTCGGGGCAGCTACCAGTTGCTGTTTGGACAGGTGCTCGAGCGTTCCAGCTTCATCGCCCGCCACCAACAACCCAGCGCCGAGCGTCGGATCACGCCAAAGTCCATCTCGATCCAAAATCAGATGATCGCCGGACCAACTTGAGAGCCACTGACGGACCCGTTTACTGGTCAAACCTGAGCCGATCTGAACCACGACTTCAGGCTCATGTTGACCCACAAAACCAACTCCGAGCAAACGGTCCAGGTAGCCCGCTTCGTTGTCTCCGGATCGACCGCGCAAGCGCGAGGCGGGCTCAGCGAAGACCGGCCACCCTAAGCGCTGCGCAAAGGCATGAACGGCTTCGAGGAAGCGCTCGTCATAAGCTGCGCTGCCATGCATCGGACCACAAACTAACCAGCCTCTTTTCTCGCTGAGCCGCCGCGCAAGCCCGTCGAGCGCGTCAAGGTCTGCGTTGGGTAAAGAGGGAACCAAAGAGGCGGCTGGACGCGCTTGGGTCTCGAGCCCTTCAGCCCAAAGCGGCTCACGAAAGGGGCAATTCAAATGAACCGGGCCTTCGGGTGAGCCCCAGCAGGCAGCGAGCGCTGCAAGCGCTGCTGGCGCCCAAGCTTTCGCCCCGTGTTCATCCGCTAGCGGCAGCTGCTTGAACCAGCGAACGGCGGGGTCTAAAAGATGCCGTTGGTCTAGAGCCTGGGGTGCTCCGCAATCGGTCATTTCGTCAGGTCGAGCGGCGCTCAAGACAATGATCGGCACCCGCGCCTCATCGGCTTCAAGTAAAGCAGGTAGATAGTGCGCTATAGCCGAGCCGCTAGTGCAGATAAGCAGGGGTGGCCGCCCGCTCACTCGGCTCATACCTAAGGCCATAAAGCCAGCAACTCGCTCATCGATCGCGACGCTGCAGCGAAGCTTAGCGCACGCTTGGGCAGCCAGGACTAAGGGCGTGTTTCGGCTTCCCGGGCTGATCACCGCCTCGCGCACACCGCCGGCTACCAACGCTTCGATCAGGTCACGAGCTGCTTGTGCTTGGTGCTGCATCATGGAGTCAGCCCCAGTAATTCGGTCTCAATAGAGGCGACCTTAGCATCAATCTCTGCGCGCTCAAGGTGAGGAACACTTTGCGCAACGATCCCGGCGCCTGCGAAGACCGAGGCGGCATCACCCCGTAAAAGGGCTGAGCGGATTGCGACCGCAGCGTGGCCTTGTCGTGGTCCACCGATCCAACCAAATGGCGCTCCAAAGCCGCCGCGCTCCAGGCCTTCAGATTGGCGAAGGAACTCCAGCGCTGAGGCTTGAGGGTAACCCCCTAGGGCTGGCGTCGGATGCAAGGCGCTGACCAAATCCAAAAACCCAGTGCTCGGGCGGGTAGCGCCTTTGAGGTGGCGCTCTAAATGATGCAGATGAGTGAGGCTTCGAACCGTCGGCTCCTCAGGGATGCTCAAGGAATCAACGAGGGGATTAAGCGCCTCGACCATTCCGGTCGCCACCAGGTCGTGCTCTCGTCGATCCTTAGCGCTGCTCAGGAGATCTTGAGCGGCTCCTTTCGGGCCGCGTCGCCGCGTCCCGGCGAGCACATGAGCGCTGAGTTTGTTCCCGTTTTGGCGCACCAGCGTCTCAGGGGTACACCCTGCAAGAACAGCGTCCGTCCCGTGGGTGTAGGCAAAGTGAATCCCATCTCGAGGGTTCGTCAAAAGATTCTCAAGCACCGACTCGAGTGGGCTGGTAGCGTAGTGATGGTGCCGACAATTCGCGAGGACGACTTTGTGGAGGTCATCACCTAATGCCTGCGTGGTCGCTGCCACACGCGCCGCAAAGGCGCTGGGCGGCTCAGCCCAGAAGCATTCATCGGAAACGGGCACGCCCAGCTTCGAGGCTTCAACTGAACCCTTCAACAGATCGCTCAAGAGCCCTTGACCGAGTTCCAGGTCGGCGTGGGTGGGCCCTTGAATCAAAACTTCGGTCTGACCCGCTCGCTCGCTCAGCACAAGCTGCGGTAAAACAAGGTAAAAACCAGGCCAACCCGCCCATTGATCCTGTCCTGGATCTTGGTCAAAAGTACTCGTGAACCAAGCGCGGGGCAGACCGTCTTGAGCAGGCTGCTCCCAATCGATGCGCTCCAGCCATTGCTGAGCATTAGCCATGGCACCAGGCCCGGACCCGGCGAAGTTTTCAACGCAACCAATACTCAACAAGCGGGTCTGATCTTGAGGGCGACGCCAAAACAACGCAGGCAAGCCGGCTTGCATCGCTCGCCGCACGAGATACGCCCATGGCAGATTCGAATGCTGACTCACCCTGCTCTTCAAGACGCCACCTTTTGGACGACTCAACGCCGCCGCGTAGCGGCGTAGCCCTCGCGCGCACGAGGAGCAAGCTTATACGCTACGAAAACCCTTGAGACAGGAGCGCCTCTGATGCCGCGTTCTAAGGCGTTATCTTTCCTGGGCTGAGCTCGATCAACTCGGTACGCTCGATGGCTTCGTCGATCAAACCCTCGACATCCAGACGCCATTCTTGAGCTTCAAGAATATGATTTTTACCCCTAGTCGTAGGACTTTTAGGGACAAACAAGGTGCAGCAATCGTCGAAGGGGCGGATCGAGATGTCGTAGGTTCCGAGCGCACGCGCACGGTCCATCACCTCGGTTTTATCGACGGTGAGCAAGGGCCGCATGACAAAGCGCTCGGATAGGCCATCCACGATGTTGAGGTTCTCAAGCGTCTGGCTTGCCACCTGCCCAAGGCTCTCACCGGTCACCAAGGCTAGACAGCGACGCGCCTTCGCCACGCGGTCGGCGATCCGATACATGAAACGACGATACAAAAGGACGGTATGCTTAGCCTCACAATGGGCTTTGATCGCTTTTTGGATCTCTGTGAAGTGAACGCTGTGGAGGATCATGTGCCCTTGAGCACCTGCGAGCACCGAGCCGAGCTCGCGGACCTTGTCACGAGTGTCCTCAGGGACGAAGGGAGGCGAATGAAAATAGATGCTCTCGAGCTCACAGCCGCGTCGCTGTGCGAAGTGTCCAGCGACCGGTGAATCAATCCCTCCGGAGAGCAGCAGTAAGGTCTTCCCCGCGCTGCCTACCGGCAACCCGCCGCAGCCGACATAATCTTCCGTCCATAAGGCCGAACCATGAGCTGCCACCTCACACCCCAAGGTCAGCGATGCGCCGCGCAGATCAACAGGCATCGGAAACTCAGCGAGTACGGCTTCAGCTAACACTCGACCCAGCTCCGGTGATCCCATCTCAAAGCGCTTATCATTGCGTCGAGCCATCACCCGAAACGTTGACGAGGGGTTGTTGCGGTGCGCAGGTGATTCGAGCGCCGCTTGAATCAGGCGAGGCGCCATCATCTTCATGGCGTCGACATCACGCTCCACATGGTGGGCGCAAACCACTCGGGCAATTCCTGGGGTTCGACGAGCCAACTCCAAGGCGCCGGCCCAAGGCCCATCACCCAGGCGAATCTCGATCCGGTCGTGGCGGACCGCCACCTCAGCATCGGGCGCTGCAGCCTTAAGACCGTGGCGTAATCGCTTGGCAAGAATGCGCACGAAGTCTTGCCGGTTTCCGCCCTTGAGCCACAACTCACCGAAGCGCAGGATCAGCAGATCAGGTCGCATAAACGGCTCTTAGATCGGCGACGCATCGCCCAAAAATCGTAGCGGCTTGAGCTAACTCAGATTCGACCGTGGTGCGGCCGACGCTGAAGCGTAAGAAGGCGCCCTCCTCGGGGCTGCGCTGCATCGCCAACAAAACCTTTGAGAAGTCCTGTCGCGATGAGCGAGTGCAGGCGCTGCCCGCGCTGCAACATACGCCCGCTTCAGCGAGCGAGTTGAGCAAAGGCCCTGTGGGGATACCTGGGACATGGACGCTGCATATATGAGCAGCCCTCGAGGCACCAAAGTCAGGGCCGATCAACTCGAGATCGGGTACGGCCGACTTGAGCACCTCGAAACACCGGCGTCCCAGCTGATGGGTTGGAGCTTGGCTTTGCAGATCAGCAGCCTCGGCGAACCCCCACGCCAAGACGGCGCACTGCGTCCCACCGCGCAGACCGGCTTCTTGACCTCCGCCGAGAAACACCGGCCGCAGCGCCGAGAGGTTGCGCGCCCACAGCCCACCGATCCCCTTGGGTCCATGAATTTTGTGGCTGGTAAAAGCCATCAAGTCGACGTCAAGGGCGCCCATATCGAGCGGGACTTTAGCGAAGGCTTGGACCGCATCGACGATGATTTTCGCACGCGGGGCTTGCCGCCGAACGATCTGTGCAATCGACGCCAGGTCATTGAGCGCGCCCACTTCATTGTTGACCATCATCACCGCCACAATGCGCGTCTGTGAGGTCACCATCCGCGCGACCGTTTGCGGTCGCAGCACACCCAACTCATCAACCGGCATCTCATCCAGCTGCCAGCCAAACCGCTCCTTGAGCCGATAAGCTGACTCTGAGATCGCTGAATGTTCGACCGCGCTGATCGCGATCCGCGCCGGCGCATCGCCGGCGCTGCCCAAGACCGCCAACCCGAGCGACTCGGTCCCGCCGCCTGTAAACACAATTTGATCGGACTGAGCACTGATCAATTGAGCGATGCGATGCCGGGCACGCTCGAGCTCCTTGCGCGCCTTGCGGCCTAATGCATGCGCCGAAGAGGGGTTCGCAAAACTTGTCTCAAAACGCTTCAGCATACCCGCTCGAATGGACTCATCAATTGGAGTCGTTGCTGCGTGATCAAGATAAAGCATGCTCCCAGCCTCCTTCTGCGACCCTTTTCATCCGCCAGCGTCCGACGCAAGGTCTGGCGCCGGAGGAGGTACCAAATGACTGAGTGTAACCTAAGCGAAAAAAGATGCGTTCCCTGTGAGGGTGGCGTCGACAAATTAACCACCGGTGAGATCGATGCGCTGATGGTAGAGATACCCAAATGGAGCTTAGACGGCGAGGTTTTGACCCGTCAGTTTGCTTTTGAAAACTTCGAACAAGCGCTCGCTTTTACTAACCAGGTCGGCGCCGTGAGCGAAGCCGAATTTCATCACCCAGAAATCACGCTCAACTGGGGCCGGGTCGATCTACGGGTTTGGACGCACGCGATCGACGGGCTGAGCGAAAATGACTTTATTCTCGCGGCTAAGTTTGACCGGCTTTAGGTAGACACCCATCGGCTCACGTCGCCACCAGTTGGCGCCCTCGTCGGTGCCAAAATTGTATCGGTAGCGTAAAATGCGCAACTGAGTCGGCGGCCCTTTAAAGGGCGATTGAGCAAACAAAGCACGAACCGGCTGATGATCGAGCATCAACCCGCGTAGCAAGCCAACCAACCAGGTGTTGCGCTCGGCTTGACCGAGCGCTGCAAACCATAGCTGCCAGTCCAGACGTGGCATATGCGGCGCAACTTGGGCTGGCCGCCGATCCAAGCGCCCCGGCTTGAACGGTAATTCGTACGCTCTCCAAGTTTTTCCGTCGAGAGAGCCCTCAAGGATTAGCTCGGGTCTGTCCATGGTCATCACCGCAAACAAGCCATAACTTGAGGTCAATCTCAAAGGCGCTAGCAGCTGACGAACCGGTCGAACCGGCGCCAACGCCAGCGTAGCGCCTCGTTGACGCTCAATCACCTCTGACAGACTCAGAAGAACCAAGATCAGCGCTAAAATTCGAGGGGTCCAGCGCCCGCGTTGACCCGGTCTGAATTCGACCGCAGACACTCGCCGAGCCCACAATCGGTCATCGAGCGCAAGCAAAGCAAGCGCAGCGGTCAGCAGATTAAAATAGCCATAATTGCCGGTCAAAGCGATCGCCGACATGAGGATGATGATGGCAAACGCACCGAGATGACGAAGCCGGCGGGGTCCGATCAAAAGACAAGGGGCAAGAAACTCAATCAGCAGCAAACCTGAGCAGCTGATCTGATGAAGCCATGCCGGCAGGTAATGAGCATAAAATGCGAGCGCGTTGGGCAGGGGCTGCGTCTGGTAATGGACCTCGAGCGCCGAGCAGGTCGCCCACGCTGGATCGCCGCTCGCCAGCTTGACGTAAGCCGACATAAAGACCAATCGCCACACCAGCCAGAGGATGAGCCAACGGGCTAACGTTTGGACGCCGGTCAGCGGCTGAATCTTTAACTTTGAGCCCCACGGCGCCAAGAAGATCGCCAAGAACCCTACCTCACAAAGCAAGCTGTCCCATTGATAATATAAGAAGCTCTGCCCAGCGGTGACCAACGACAGATGCACCGCCCAACACAGCACCGCCAACGCTCTGGGATAGCGGCCAAAGATCAGCCCCGCCCCAGCCAAAACGCCAAGCCAAGCAGCGCCCGTCAGACTGCTCGCCGAAGCCGACAGCCAGCCATGCGTTGGCACCTTCCACAGCGCCCACAAGCCCCAATGCGATTGGGCTCGAGAGAGGTAGTCCTGCAGCGGCATAATCCCCTGCTCGCCCACCAAACCGGGCAGTTGAACAGCGAGCGAGCCAAAGGCGAAGACGTAGACCAAGCCAAGCAGACGAACAACGACCGTCGCGCTGACCTGATACGAGGACGGCAAGAGCCGCTGACCGAAGAGCAACGTGGCTGCGCCGGACGCGTGATGACGATGCCTCGCCACCAGCCGGTAGCCGAACTCGGTCAGCGCAGCAAACCCCGGAAGCCAGCGATAAAGTGCCCAAAACAAACCATAACCTGGCGCCATCGCCAGGACTGAAAATACGGCCGCGGCGCCACCGCGCAAGGTACCGTGTTCGTCCGTTGACCACACCGAGGCTTCTAGGTCCTCGTCGCTCAACTCATCGAAGCGATGCCCTACGACGCCACCGGCTGCTGCCGCCAAGCGGTCCTCACCAACGAGGGTTTGAGCATAGGTCGCGCAGCGCCGGCAAAATCCGCATGCTCCGTCGTAAATTAGAAGCGCTCGCCGCTCGGTTTGGCGATCCCAATCGGTGACTTCAATCAATTCATCATGAGCTCGGCTCATGCCATTAACCACCCTTTTGAGTCAGTCGCTGAGTGTACCCATCGCTTGTGCAGACGATCAGACCATAGCGGGATCAGCGAATCAAAAGCGACCTTTGTCCAGTTCGATAGTGACTGGGCAGTGGTCTGAACCCAAGATATCGGCTTCGATACTTGCCGACGTGACCATCGGTAACAACTCGTCAGACACCACGTGGTAATCGATCCGCCAGCCGACGTTACGCTCACGAGCGCCGCTGCGAAAACTCCACCAAGAGTAAGCGTCTACGGTCTCGGGGTGCATGGCTCGGAAGCTGTCGTGATAACCCGCATCAAACCAGCGATCCATCCAAGCGCACTCTTGAGGCAAAAATCCGGTCGTGTTCCGGTTCGCTTTGGGGCGAGCCAGATCAACCGCTCGGTGCGCTGTATTCCAATCGCCGCTGACCAAGACCAAGCGATCCTCAGCTCGAGCCAACTCGGCGGCGTCGAGCATCGCAGCATAATAATCGAGCTTATAAGGCACTCGACCATGGTCACGCTGGCCATTGGGAAAATAGCCATTAAAGACGCGCAGGCGGCCATGGTCGGTCACCACCGTTCGTCCTTCGCGATCAAAGCGTTCGATCCCAAGCCCAACCTGCTGAGCATCAGCCGGTTCACGCGACCAGGTCGAGACGCCTGAGTATCCCTTCTTTTCAGCCTGAGCCCACACACAACTGTAGCCATGATCCAGCAGGAGGCTCGCCTCAAGTTGCTCGGGCCAAGCCTTGGTCTCTTGGAGCATTAGGATATCGGGCTGAACCTGCTCAAGCCATTCAAGAAAGCCCTTTTTTGCTGCGGCGCGAATGCCGTTCACATTCCAACTGACGATCTTCAAAATCGTACTCCTTAGAAAAAAACAACGACCCGCCCTTGCTGGCGGGTCGTTGTGGTAGGCGCACAAGGATTCGAACCTTGGACCAGCGGATTAAGAGTCCGATGCTCTACCAACTGAGCTATGCGCCCTTTGGGGTGACTGATGGGGCTTGAACCCACGACCGCCAGGATCACAACCCGGAGCTCTACCAACTGAGCTACAGCCACCACATATTCAGCGCGGGCTCTCTTTTTCGGAAAACGGATGGTCTGACAAGGCCATTTTCGGGCACACTAGACTCATGACGATTTCCTCGCGACTCCAACATGCCCTGAGCAAGCTGATCGTAGCCGGCGTATTGATGACCGGTTCGATGGGCTGTTCGCCCCCCGTCGAAGCGCCCACTCAGTTCGATGAGTTGTGCTCATTCATCTTCAAACATGCGGACGATGAAGAGTCGGATGCGCTAGCCGATGGGGTGGTTAATCTTCAAAACTGGCTCGCCACACGACGCGCCGAGGTTGAAGAAGGTTATATGGTCGACAACCTGTCGGCCGAAGTGGTCAAGACGCTCGACGGTAAAGATCATGACCTGACCGACTTGTTGGGTGTTGCCTTCGCGACCACCTTTGACGCCACGATGGATCAAAGCATGGACGTCAGCCTCAATGATGACCCGGCAACCCACGAGCCTGACCTGTGGAAATCGTACAGCCGACAAAACGAAGTCAATGTAGCGTGTTTTTTAGAGAAAACCTGCGACACGCTGGATTACGACGTCGTCGCTGAGCAATACTATCCACTCGGCTTAGAGTCGACCGTTCGCTACCACACTCGTGTCCGCCGGGTCATGACCGACTCTGGCGAGGCGGTGATCTGGCGAAGCTGGCTCAATGGACCCAACCAGTTCAACTGGGACTGGATCAAAGTGGACCTGAACTTCTACCTCGGCGTCACGGTCGAGCGGGAAGACGGCACCCTAGAGCGGACTGAGGCGAGCTGGATGCTGGCCAATATGGGGGACTCACCAGTGCCACCAGACGTTGCGCTTTCGCTAGCGCTCGACACGGTCAAAGAAGGTGCCGAGCAGCACCGGGAGCGCATGATCGAGAAATTCGGAGCGTCGACGCCCTAAAGTTTGCGGCGCCAAAGCAAAGCGCTGATTCGATCACCTCGCTGGACAAACGCAATCTGGTCGCGTCGAGCGTCGAGCAGCGCGGCTCGATGCGATGGGCTCAGCATCCACCCCCGACAGATCGCCGATAAACTGCTGTCTTGAGCGACGACCTCTGCGGCGTGACGCAGGCGCAGACCTTGGTTTCGAAGCAAGCGCCCCAAGCCAAGCGGGCTGTGCCCAAACTGGCGATCGAGCTCCTGGCCGCGCGCATGAGCGTACGCTTTCGGTGCCATCGCAAAGCGCAGCGGCGAGTTACCCTGCTCGATCCGCAGCGTATTGATGGCGCCCAACAGATCGTCCAGATTGGCTTCGCTACCACACGGGTCCGTCAACGAGTCGTTGGGCTGAAAGCGCAGATACAACCCGGTCTCAGGTCCTAAAGGCCCTCGAACCGTAACCCCTAGAGCGACCGAGTCGTCTTTCGAGGGCAGATCAAAAATCCCTGCGGTGTCCGGTTTGAGCTGCCGAACTCGACCATCGTGCCCAACCCAATGAGCGTAGAGTACGGTGAAGCCCGGCAGCGCTTGGACGCGCAGATGAACCGGGCTTTGATCGATCAGCCGTGCGCTCAAACGTGCGCAGAATAAATCCTCAGAATTCGGAATCGGCGCGCAATGACTCAAACCTTCGGCTTTCGCCTGCAGATGGCCACTGACCCGGCCAAGTGCGAAGGGGTGAAAGCCATGCAGAGCGAGTTGGTGGCGTGCAGCAAAGGCACCGAAGGTCGCCTGAGCACGCGCAGCATCAGCTAAAGCCGAATCGGTATCTAGCGTCGCGGAGTGAGCCGCGAGAAGGATCGTGATAAACTGCGCTTGCAACATAACCACAGTTCAAGGCACCGGGGCCGCAAGCGCAAAAAACATGCGAGGTTTAATCATGGAAATCGGTATCCCCAAAGAGATCAAAGTCCGTGAATATCGTGTCGGACAAAGCCCAGCAGGCGTGGCTTCGCTGGTCGGAGCTGGACACGACGTCAAAGTCGAAGCCGGTGCTGGCGTCGGCGCCGGATTTGAAGATCAGGCCTATATTGCGGCAGGTGCACGGATTGTTGCTACCGCCGATGAAGCCTGGAATTCAGAGATGGTGATCAAGGTGAAAGAGCCGATCTCGGCGGAGTGGCACCGGATGCAACCGGGTCAACTCTTGTTCACCTACCTTCACCTGGCCGCGGACACCCCGCTGACGCATGAGCTCATGAAAAAGGGCATTCAGTCGGTCGCTTACGAGACCGTAGAGCTCACCGACCGCAGCCTGCCTTTGCTTCGTCCCATGTCCGAAGTCGCTGGGCGACTGAGCGCCCAAGCGGCGGCTCGCTGCCTTGAAAAAGAGCGCGGCGGGAAAGGTCTCTTGATGGGCGGCGTCCCCGGAACCAATCAGGCGAATGTAGTGGTCATCGGCGGTGGTATCGTCGGCTTGGCTGCGGCACGTATCTGCTTGGGCATGGGCGCGCGCGTGACCATCCTTGAGCGCAGCTTGGATCGAATGATCTACTTGGATGATGTCTTTCGCGGACAGATCCAAACGCTGTACTCGAGCCCCATGGTCATCGATCAACAAATTGCTCAATCCGACGTCGTCATCGGCGCCGTCTTAGTGCCTGGAGCCAAAGCGCCGCACCTGGTCAGCAAGGACCAAGTCATCAACCGGATGACCGAAGGCAGCGTGATCGTCGATGTGGCTGTGGACCAAGGCGGCTGCATCGCCACCTGCCGGCCTACGACCCACGACGACCCGACCTTCATCGTCGGCGATGTCGTGCATTATTGCGTGGCGAACATGCCCGGCGCCGTGCCGCGAACCTCAACCGTTGCCTTGACCAACACCACTCTTGCGTACGCGCTTGCGTTAGCGGGCAAGGGCTTGGAGCAGGCGGCTCGCGACGACCTTGCGCTCGCGAAGGGTATCAACATCTACAACGGTGACTGCGTCTACCAGCCGGTGTCGGTTGCTTGCGACGTCCCCTTCGTTCCGCTCTCGATCTAAACGTGACCTCCGGACCCTCGATCGACCCTCTACGCATCGCGCTGCTGACCCTGTCAGACAGTCGCGATGAAGCAAGCGATCGATCTGGCGCGCTGCTGGCGAGCGAGCTCATTCAAGCGGGTCACCAGATCGTCGATAAGGTGATCTGCGGCGACGACCGATGGGCCGTACGTGCTCAGGTGTGTCGCTGGATCGCCGAACAAGTCGACGTCGTGATTACCACCGGAAGCACCGGCATAACGGGTCGTGACATCGCGCCGGAATCTGTCGAGGTTTTGTTCGACAAAGCCCTGCCCGGTTTCGGCGAATTGTTTCGTCAACTTAGTTATGCCGACATCGGCGCAAGCACGATTCAAAGCCGCGCCACGGCGGGTCTTTGCGGACAGACTTTGGTCTTTGTTTTGCCCGGCTCAACCGGCGCCTGTCGCCTCGCGCTTGAGGCGATCTTGCTGCCCCAACTCGACAGCCGCACACGGCCTTGCAACTTTGCCATGTTGCGCGACCGGTTCGCCGAGTGAACTCAGCGCAGCCCGTCGTCATCATTGGCGCAGGCTTAGCCGGCGTAGCGTGCGCGCATGAGCTGATTCAACACCACAACGCGCCGCTCATCCTGGTTGAGCAAACCAACCAGCCCGGTGGGCACGGCAGCGCGCAAAATGCAGCGCTGGTTCGAAGCCATGCGTCGAATCCCTATACCGCAGCGCTCGCTCGCCAAGGCGCACGTTGGTGGGCTCAGCAAAACCTAGCGAGCTTTGACCCCTGCGGGTCCATTCTCGTGGGCGGACGCTCGGGCGAGCTGGTCGCTGGGTTTCGCCCACGGGACCACCGCTGGCTCAAACCCCAAGAGGTGCTCGAACACATAGGTCACCCCCTACCTTTCGGTCAGCGAGCATTCTTTAACGGGCTCGATGGCATCGCAGCGCCCGATGAGTTGCTCGAAGCCCTGCTCACTAATAGCCAAAAAATAGGCATGGAACTGCGCCTAAACTGCCGCGCACATCTCGTGGGTGAGACGCTCTATTTGAACGATGAAGAGCAACCCTACCAAGCGCTAGTTATCGCAGCCGGAGCTTGGTCTCGAGATCTGCTCGAGCTCCCGGTCCAGTCTTTTGCTCGCCACCTGTTTGTCAGCCAAACCGAGCAACCCACGGGTAGCCCATGGGTTTGGGATCTCGATGAAGAATTGTATTGGCGTCGCCAAGGCTCCGAGACCTTGCTCAGCGCTTGCGACGAACGCGTGGTGCATCATCCGAACCCAAGCCAGTGGCCTTCGGTGGCAACCGATGAAGAAGCGAACCTTAACGAGAAACTGGCGAGAAGCTGGCCGAGCCTGCTGCCGCTTAGACTGCGCTCGTCATGGAGCGGCCTGCGCGTCCTGACTCCAGACGATGGGCTGGTGTTGGGGGCGGACCCCCGTTATCCAAAGGTCCTTTGGTGTGCAGGGCTCGGCGGACACGGCGTGACCTGCAGTGTGCCTGCGGCTCGTCTTGCCGTTCAGTCGCTGACTAGGCGTACGCTAAGTGATGAGGACCAGGTCTTGATCCAGGCTCATAGCCCCAATCGTTTTGCGACCTTGAGCGAGACTTGGCATAGCTAAGCTATGAAGAAACGCTCGCTGTGGTTGGTCATGCTCTGGACAGGCTGTGATGCCTCAGAGCCTATTGAGCCTCCTATCGACCCTGTCATCGCCCTGCATCAAGCGGGTGAGTCGCGCTCCGAGAGTGAGCGACTCGAGCACCTTAGGATCGCTTTATCGGCGATCCCAAGCGGCGATCCGATGCGTTTTGAGGTGCTCGATCTGATCGAGGTTGCGGAGCATCTGGCTTTAGGTCGAAGCCAGTTTTGGGTTCCTGGAGAGCAAGAACGTGCCGGTGAAGGGGGTTATCTGTGCGCCTTCTTCACCGATCGCGTCTGGCCGGCGTCCTACGGCGACATCTATCCGGCTGAGCCGCGACTCGATAGCCCAACGAGAGCTTTGTGGTCCCTGTTTCGTGGCCGGCTGATGATTTGGCAAGGGCTAGAACACGGCATCGCAGTCGATGAATTATTCGCCGAAGGGCGCACGCTAATCGAAGCCTTTGCGCAAGCTCACCCCAACCATCCTGACGCCCTTTTGTACCTTGGCCAAGGAATTCCTTGGGTCCTTGATCTCCCCTCCGATGCGCAGGCGCCCGAGTGGGCACTGCTGCAGCGCGAAGCCTTGGTTCGACTCGACGAAATTCTCCGATTTTGGGTCGAGGAACGTCAAGCACCTGATGGCCAATTTGGCGGCGGATGGGGCGACGATGTGGAGCTGTGGAGACGGTGGACTCCGCTTTTGCTTGGCTTCAAACACAAGCGTCTTCAAGACGCTCAAGCGCTGCTGACCCAAGGTATCTTTGCCCTCGAGCGGCTGGCGAATGGCTACACCGAGGTCATGAGCGACGTCGAACACAGCGCTGAGGACACCGGCGACACGCTCACCCTGGCGCTCCTGATCGACCCTCAAAGCGCGTTCGCTCGTCCCAAAGCGGCGCGTCTTGGTGTGCTCGCACGCGCCTTGTGGATGGCGCCCAACGTGCAAAACCAGCTTCAGTTTCGGTCGAGTTATTTCACGGCGACTCGAGTAGACGACAGCTCGAACCGTGCTTGCGATACGGCGTATCATGTTCGCGCACTCCAGCCCTTGGTCCATCTTTGGCGTCAAGGCGACGTGGCGGCCGGTAACCTGCTGAGCGAATGGCTTGAGACCTGGCGCTCGGTCAGCCTGAACGCAAGCAACGGAAAGCCTGCGGGGATCATCCCAAGCTCGATACGCTATCCAAGCGGTGAAGCCGGTGGCAGCGGCAGCGATTGGTGGAACCCAGGCTGTCACATCACCACCAAAACCTTCGCCTGGCCTCGCGCCGTGTCAATGATCGCTCAAACGATGGTCGTGGCGGCGCAAGAGACCGGCGACCTGCGCTTCTTGGAGCCGCTGACCGCCATGGTTGAATTTTGGCGTCAGCGACAACATCTAGCGGATCGAAATGCGGCGAAAGGCAGCGAAGCCAGACTCACTGCACGCATCCCTGGTCTCGTCTCGGCTGCCTTATCGCATTGGCGCGCCGCTACAGATGATTCGCAATTTGATGACCTGCTGGATCATTCAGAGTCGACCTATGCGCGCTCAAATCGTCTCGGCGAAGACGCAGCCGTTCTCCAAGGACTTCGTGACGCTGTCGCTGCATTGAGCGTCGATTACGCAGCGCAAACTCGTGAGGTTTTGTTCACCGACCGGTTCCTGAAATTTCATCGCAACTATGCCGACCAGTTTCGAGACCAAGCGCTCGCTCGCTTAGACCTCGACTTACTCTACGGTATGCTCACCGGCGCAGTCACCGGACCGACGCTGCTCGGTAATGGGCCGATGCGCTGGAACCTTCCCGTCGATGACCTCGCGGTTTGGGTGCGGCGCAGCCCGCAAGGCGGCCTTCGCATCGAGTTGTATGCTTTCGCTGGCGAGGCGACGCGCAGCGTCGAAGCTTCGATCATGGATCCTGCACTTCGCGACCGCAACTGGAGCGTAGAATGTGCGGGCCAAACCCTAGCGACGGGACGAGGCGCTCCATCTTTTGACCTTCCACGCACTCAAGTCTGTGAGCTGCAATTCAGCGCGCCTTGACCTGCTTGGCCGATGTCCTCCAAGGCTTCTGCACCAAGGAGTAACCCATGCCACGACCTGATCTAATCATCGCCACCGGTAATCTCCATAAAGTCGAAGAGATGCGTGATCAGCTCGGCGCCTGGTTCAACGTCCAAGGCTTACCCACGTCGTACGAATCTCCCATCGAAGATGGGGACAGTTTCCACGCCAACGCTCGGATCAAGTCGGAGACGGCGGCGAAGCGTCTCCATGCGCTGTGCCTCGCTGACGATTCGGGTATCTGTGTCGATTACCTCGACGGCGCGCCGGGTATCTTTTCGGCTCGCTACGCCGGCGAAGAGGGCGACGATGAGGCGAATAATGATCGCTTGCTGCTTGAGCTAGCGGACGTCCCCGTTGGCGAGCGAGGTGCGCGCTTTATCTGCGCCTTATCCCTAGCCACACCGCAGGGTGAAATCGCCGCCTTTGAGGGGCGCTTTGAAGGACAGGTGGGGTTTGAGCGACGAGGCGAAGGCGGGTTTGGCTACGACCCCCTCTTCATGCTGCCTGAAGGAAAGAGTTCGGCAGAACTCGATGCCCAGGACAAACGACGACGCTCCCACCGCGGTCAAGCGCTCGCCCTCATGGCTAAAGCACTCGACGAAAGCGGTCTACTTTTGCGGTGTATTGTGGCGAAGGACGTAAACGACTAGAGTCGGGCTATGCGTAGCATTACTCTGAGCGGCTTACTGCTCGCCCTTTCCTGCTCTACCCCGGTCGAGGCTCCCGTTGAGTTTGATGACCTATGCGCCTTTGTTTTTGAGCACGGCAGCGATGAAGATCCCGAAGCCTTAGCTGCGGGAATTAGCAACCTGCAGAGTTGGCTCGATCAAAACCGAGGCGACGTCGAAGAAGGCTACGTGGTGAACAACTTGGACCCAGTTTGGGTCGAAGAGCATGAGGGCAAACCGTACGATCTGATGGATCTTTTAGGGGTCGCCTTCGCGATGGAATACGACCACTCCCTAGAGCGGGTCCTCGCACGTATCCTTCACGATCGAACCGACCCAAGCTTCGATGAAGAGGGCAGGCTCACCAACAAGCGAACGTACAACTCGGATCGCGAGTGCTTCATCGCGGGCACCTGCGACTTTGTCTCTTATGAAACAGAGGCCATCCAAAACTATCCCTTAGGAATTGAAGCGACGGTTAAGTTTCATTCGGAGCTAAGACGCGTCCAAACGGCGTCAGGAACAGCGGTCGTTGCGCGCAACTGGATGACCGCACCGAGCGCCTTTAATTGGGAATGGCTGACCCTTGATCTGAGCTATTATTTGGCGGTTATCGTCGAGAAAGCGCCGAATTTGGTGGAGCGTACTGAGGCCACTTGGATGCTCGCAGGTTTTGCTGGAGCGCCGGTCTCGATCGAAATGGGCTTGAGCATGGCGCTGGATAAAATGCGCAACGGAGCCATCGGTTTTCGCAATGGCCTCGACGCCGAATTCCCAGATCCGCCGACTCCTTAAGTTAATTCTCTAAAAGAGATGCTGGCATCCTCGGCAAAACTTCATTAGGGGAGCTTCGCCCGCTCTCGTCGGGGCGTAGCGCAGTCTGGTTAGCGCACCTGCTTTGGGAGCAGGGGGCCGCAGGTTCGAATCCTGCCGCCCCGACCAGCGGGCACCCTTTTATGCGCCAATAGCTCAGCTGGATAGAGCAACGGCCTTCTAAGCCGTAGGTCCGAGGTTCAAATCCTCGTTGGCGCGCCAAGCGAGAGAGGCCACCATGTCGGATCAGCACAGCAGTCACCTCATCACTTTTGCCAACCCAAAGCCCGAGCGTGATTTCGAGATCGAGATTATCAATCCCGAATTCACCTGTCTTTGTCCGGTCACTGGCCAACCCGACTTTGCGATCTTTCGTCTGCGTTATATCGCCGACGAAGCGTGCTTAGAGCTCAAAGGCTTGAAGCTGTATTTCGGCAGCTTTCGAAACGTCGGCTGCTTTCATGAGGCGGTGACCAACCAAGTGCTAGATGACTTCGTGGCGGCTGTATCGCCACGCGCCATGGTGGTCGAAGCCGTCTTCAACATCCGAGGGGGGATCTCAACTCGGGTGCAAGCAACCCACGGCGATGTAGGTAAGCTCGATAAGGCTCCGCCGCTAAAGGGGTTGAACCCGGCAGTCTTTACCTAAGCTTCTGCCAGCGAGGCGACAGCCTCTAACTCACCGGTCGGCTCTTCGGGTGGCGGCGTGTACAAGACGTTGACCGACTCGACTCGCTTGCCGTCGGTCGCCTTGACCGTGAACGCATAGTCGCCAACTTGAACCTCATCCTCTAGCTCAGGTAAGCGTCCAAGATGACTCGTCACCAGCCCCGCAACGGTGTCGTATTCATCGCTCTCTTCGAACTCATGACCAACCTGGTCAGCCAAGTCACCCACGTTGCAACCGCCATCGACCCGCCAGAGGCCTTGGCCAAGCTCTTGAATGTCTTCTTCAGCGTCCTCATACTCATCGCGGATCTCGCCAACGATCACCTCGATCACATCCTCGATCGCAATGCAGCCTGAGGTGCCGCCGTGTTCATCCACGACGATCGCAAAGGGGATGCGTTTCTTTTGGAAGTCTTTAAGGACCTCATTGGTCCGCTGAAGTTCCGAAACAAAGATAGGCTCTCGCATCGCTTGCGCAGCGGTGGCGAGATTCGGGTCACGAAACAAATCGCGGATGTGTACGATGCCCACGATGTCATCGATCGAGTCACCCTCGACCGGAAAGCGACTGTGCCCGTGCTTACCGTAGAGCATCAAAAGACCGTCACGGCTCATATCACCTTCAACGGTCACCAGCTCGGTGCGCGGAACCATCGCCTCGCGAACCGAGGTGTCATCGAGCTCGAGGACTTGGGTCAAAAGACGGTGAGCATGCGCATCGATGCTGCCATCTTTCGTGCTTTGTTCGATGTACAACTCGAGCTCGCTCTCAGAGATTGCGCGCTCACTGTCCATCGAGCCCCCTGCGAGCTCGACGGCTTTGTGCGTGAGAATCCCGAGAATAAAGGAGGCGGGCCAGAACAACAGAATCCAAGGCCGAAGCGCGAGCATCAACCCAGGCGCCAAACGGTCCGCGTGGACCGAAGCATAATTTTTGGGGATCACCTCACCAAAGATCAGGATCAGTACGGTCATGACGGCGACCGCAACACCTAAGCCGATGTCGGCAAACACCCGCGCGGCGATCGAGCCGGCTAACGCCGAGGCTAAGATGTTGGCGATGTTGTTGCCCACTAAAATGGTGTTGCGCACGAAGTGGGGCCGATCGAGCCATAAGCGCAGCCGCTCATGCCCCTCGTCAATGAGATGCTTCGTTCGCGCTTCATTAAGGGACTGCAACGCGGACTCTGAGCCCGAGAAAAACCCGCTTAGTACAAAGCATACTGCAAATATTAGTAGTTCGCCGGCGCTCATGAGGAGTTCTCATCGGCCCGGTTCGGCGGCGCTGTAGCCGCCCCGATAGGCGGAGGTTGGTCGGTCAACTTGTGTTGGCCTCCCTGCTGCCGGATTATTCCGGCGCCGAGTCCAACGTAAGCCATGCCGATTGCGGCCGCAAGCTTTAGGCGCCCTCAAAAGAGGGCGTCCACCCCTAGAATGGTATCTTTCAAGCCGTAATGAGGCTCAAAGCCAGTCTCTTGTCGGAGCCGATCGTCGCTGACAATGCAGCTGTACTGGATCAAGTCGAGCTCTTCGGGCCGGAACTGGGTCACCCCTAAATTCCACGCGGGAACCAGGAGCGGGCCAAGCACCGTACGAGGCAGCGGAATCGTGGTTCTTTTGAGGGTTTCCAGCACCGTACGCAACGACACAGGTGGCGGACCTGCGACGTTATAAGGCCCCCTAAAGCCTGGCTTCATCAGATGCTCGAGCGCTCGACCGAGATCTTCGGCATGGATCAGCTGGATCGAAGGATCAAAGCCGAGAACGACCGGTACACGCTTTCGCTCAAAGTAGCGCTGAGTGCCATTGGTCAAGCCTGGCCCCACGGCGGGGACCGAGCGGACAATGACGACTTCCATGCCCGGCTCGCGCCAGGCCGTCGCGCAGGCACGCAGATCAAGCTGAACTCGATCACGTAAACTTGAGAAGCGCTCACCTGCGAGCAAAGGCGCATCCTCATTCAAGAACACGGTATTGCTTGGTCGGTGACCGTAGAGGCGCGCCGAGCTCATAATGATGACTTTTCGAACGCCGCGCTTGCGACACAAATCAAGCAGGCGCGTGACCGCCACCACGTTGTACGCGTGATGCACCGCATCGCCGGCGCGCAGGTCGATCATCACCCCGGTATGAATCACCACATCAAAGCGACGACGACGCATCAGCCGGTCTAAAGCGCGACGTCTCAAGTCGACAGCGGCGGTTTGAACATCGCTCGGAAACCGTGAGGGCTCTTTGGTGTCGACTGCGGTGACTTGATGATGTCGATGCAAACGTCGCACCAAGGTTCTCGCCATCGGACTTCGAGCGCCGGTGATCAAGATTCGTTCTTTGGTCAAAACACGCCGTCCCGAGCAGCGAGGCCCTCCTCGATCATCACACGAATCGTTTCGCGGACGTCTTCAACGAGCGCCGAGATCACTTGGTCATCATCGTCGTGCTTGGCGTCAAAGCGAAGCGGCTCGCCCCAGTGAATATGAAACTGGGTCGGCAGAGGCAGCGGTGTGGCCAGAATCGGTAAAGGCGGTCCGCCCATGCGACTGAACACGTCTAAGGTTCCTAGGCTCGGAAGCGACTCTTCAGCGCCGATCACTGCGACCGGGATAATCGGCACATCAGCTTGCAGCGCAAGGCGCAAAAACCCTTGCCCAAAGGCTTGCAACTCGTAGGCACGGTGAAAGGGTTTGGTGATTCCTTTTGCCCCTTCGGGGAAGACCAGAACGGAGTAGCCACGGCTCAAAAGATACAAACAGTTTTCCGGTGTCCCGGTGACCTGACCGCACTTTTCAAAGAAACTGCCGATAAAAGGAAGCCTCGCTACAAAGTGATCAACCATCGCCCTCAAGAAGCGAGGGTGAGGAGCATCGTTCATCACCGCGCCGGTGATCATCGCCGCATCAAGTGGTATCTGACCGGTGTGATTAGACACCACTAGATAGGGCTCGTCGGGCAGGCGATCGATGTGGTAATTTTGAACTCTAAAATACTGAGTATAAGCCCAGTAAAGCGGCAGCGCAGCCTTTGGAAGCAGCTCGGGTTGAAGCCCAAAGGGATCCTGACCGAACTCGTTGAGGTCAGGGAACTCTAGCTTACTAAAAGCCTCTTCAACCTCAGACTTCATCGTCGCCCATGAGCTCGACCAGGCTAACGCTCGCTCAAAAATACTCATCGGCTTGCCCCTGCGCCTGCTCGGTTAGCCACTTCAGCTAAGGGCACAAACCGCCGCGCACCGGCGACGCGCTCCACCGTACGTCTGAGCCGGTTCATCCGATCTCTAAAGGGCACCTGCAGATCCCGCCGCACCCGCCGCAAGTCAGCATCGACAGCGTCCTCAGGGGTCACATCGATCGGGTGCAACTCCAGATCGATCGGTTTGCCGCTTCGCAAAGCGAGTCGCGTCAGGTTCCAACCCAAGTGCTCACTCCCGACGATGGTCGTACCGATCCACGGCAACCCCATCGGCGCGGTCATGGGCAGCTCGACGAGACGCCGACGCTCCCCGCGCCAACCGCTTCCCTTTCGTTTGGGCCGAAAAGGTCCGCGCTGGGGCATAAACGCTTTGGGATCGCCCACTAAAGAGGCCGAGGGTCTCTCGCCCACCGACTTGAGCGCAATCACCAGCCCGCGCGCTCCCCAATAGGCGGGCGAAGGCAACAGGCTTGAGTCGTAGGCAAAGCCAGCGGTTTCGATCGCGTCCAGCAAGGGCTCGCTCAGGTTATAACCTGGCGCGCGAAACCCCTGAGGGGGGTGACCGGTCAAGGCTTCGATCGCAGCGATCGAGCGTGCCAGCTCATCACCCAACTGCGCCGGACTCCATCGGCTCATGGCGTAATCGTGGCGGTGCGAGTGGCAAGCGATCTCGTGCCCTTCAGAGACGGCACGGCGCACACGCTGAGCGATCGCCTCGTGCTCAAGGTCTTCGGTCACCACAAAGATCGTCGAAGCCAAACCAAACTCAGCACAAAAATCGAGGAAGCAATCCAGCCCAGCGGTCAAGAAGGGGTCATCGCCTTGCTGTGGCTCTAGTCCGTGAATAGCTCGATAATGGCGCACTCCGTCGAGATCGATCGATAGAGATGCTAATCCAGCCATCGAATTCATGAGTTAGTCGTCCATCTGCCAAAATTGGCCGCGCTTGCCGTAGACGATCGCTCGCCGAAGCGACGTGCGCGCAGGCACCACCGCATCCGGCTGAACGATCACATCCTCTAGGTAGCAACTGTGGCCTACCTGTGCGCCGGCGGCAATTTGTGTGCGCCCAACCAATTCGGACTTTAACCCAATATCCGCTCCTGGCTCGACCACAGGGGCGTCAAAACGCCAGAACAGTTCGTGGGCTGCAAAGAGTCGCTCAGGGGTACCGGCATCAGCCCACTTACCTGCGGTTTCATAGCCTTGAACGAGCGAACCTTGATGAATGCGCGGGATATAGGTCTGCCCGACGATACAACTAAAGTTGTCCTCTGGAATAGCCTCAATGAAGCTCGATTCAAGCAAGTGGATCCCACGAAACAAGTAGGGCTCCCCTTTGGTCTCGGGGCTCACGCCAGGTACTAAAGACTCACCCGGAACCGGTGATGGCGAGAGACCATGTTCCAGCCGAGTCACGCCGCCGCGCAGGTCTCTAACCCGGCCCTCGGCGTCTCGGCGTACGACGCCATAGCCTTCTGTTCTCGCAGGGTGAACGGCCATGGTCGCTTCCGCTTGAGTGTAAATATGCTCGGCTTTCATATCCCGCACATTGAGCTCGATCAGAATGTCGGCATTGGCGACCAGTAAGGTCCCCGAGAACAAATGGGCGGCACCCTTGATCCCGCCACCGGTCCCACGGATCTCATCCTCAAAGACCCAATCTATTGTTAATCGGTCGCCATGGCGGTGTGCGACACGACGCTGGAGCTCGTCGCCCAGATGATGAGCGTTGATCACGACACGGTCAGCCCCAGCCTGGTCGACCAGATCAAAGCTCCAGTCGATCAACCGACGACCTGCGCACGCAACCAAGGGCTTGGGCAGGCGTTTCGTCAGCGGCTCTAAACGTGAACCAAAACCGGCGGCTAGGATCATCACATCCATATTACACAGACCTTAATTCAGGAACTAAAGGTGCCACCAAACGGCGCAAATCAGCATACTCAGGCAGGCGATCAAAGGCCTCGTCAACGTAGGCCAAACTCAAGGGGATATGTTCGAGAAAACTCGGGTTCTTTCGCACCTGGTCGATGTAGACAAACCGACCGGAGTCCTTGAGCTTGCGTTGCAGCGATTGAAGATCAAACCAACGCCTAAATGTGTCCGCATCGGGCATGCCCGACCGCTGGCTCCGATAACGCTCAAGAAGCTCGCTAAGTAAGGGCTCAGGCACCTCGACATAAGAGTCGCGCAACAGCGCCACTAAATCGTACAAAAACGGACCGCGCAGCGCATCCTGGAAATCGATCACGACCAACCCGCGCGGCGCCGCCATCAAATTCCGGCTCTGGTAATCCCGGTGCACAAAGCCAACCGGGATGGCGGCGACCTCCTCAGCAAGTCGCTGCAAAATGGGGTCGAGTTCAGCCCTTTGATCTGCGGGCATGGGCCCCTGCCTTGCGTCGATCAGGTACTCACGAAAATGGTCCAACTCCCAGCGCAAGAACTCGGCATCAAACCGCTTGGCGAGACCGGGCAGGTCATCAGGCCCAGCGTCTTTAGTGCGCTCATGCAAGCGGGCTAATAGGTCGACCGCCTCGCCGTAGATATCGGCTTGTGTGCGATGAGCGAGCGCATCTTCGAGCGTCTCATCGCCCAGATCTTCGATCATCAACAGGCGCTCTTGGGGATCCCAAACATACTCTATCGGGACCGGAATATCTTGCGCTTCAAGCCAGCTGCGCACGCGACGAAACGGGAGCTCATCGCCGCCAGTATCTCCACCGATCTCGGCGGGTTTATCTTCGAGCGGGGTGTGCATAATGACACGGCTCTCGCCGCCAAAGCGGGCGCGATAGTAGGTTCTACCGCTCGCCTGGCTCCCCAAACAGGTCACCTCAGCGTCGCCGCATCCCTGCTCTAAACACCAAGTCGCCACCACGTTTTCGTTGACCATAAACGTCCCCCTCGTACTGGGCCTTCGCTTACCCAAAACCGGACCCTTTGGCCACTCCCGCCAAGAGCATCATAGCGTTGGCGACTAACTCGTGTTAGCTCATCCCCAAGAGGAGAGCGGTCATGGCCACGATTTTAGCTGCTCTAGTTCTGTTCGCGCTGATCATGGCCGGCATGAGCATCGGCATCATTTTGTCCGAGCGAACCCTCAAGGGAACCTGCGGCGGAGAGACCGTCCGTGGACCTGATGGTCTGCCCATGCTCTGTGGGTCTTGCCCCAAAAAGGAGAGCGACATCTGCCCCACCGACAATCCGCTCGCCGCGGTTGCGATGGTCGGCAACCCGTCGCGCACCTTAAAGGAACATCCTTCCGCTTTTCGCCGCTAGGGCTTTAGCGATCCGCCATGCACGCTTGGAACTGGTTCGGGCATGAGGTCCGACCGCAGTTGAAGTCACGGCAGCCAGCACGCATCATGCACATCATCACTGCGTTCATGAGCTCTGTGCTCTGGGCGCGGACATTGCGAGTGCAGCCGCCACCACATTGCTGATCGTTCGGCGGACAGGCCATGGCGCATTGCAAGAAGTCAGCGCAGCTGTCGGTTCCGTTGCCGCCGGGATTCGGCGGACCACCGCCACCATCCATGTCGCCTGGATTCGGGGGGCGACCGCCGTCAGCCCCACCCGGTGGGTTTCCACCACCACCGCCGCCGCCGGCGCGCCCGCAGGCTTGAGCCTCTTCCTGACACCGTTGCATCAAGCAATTCGGATCGGCGCAGTTGTTGCGCTGTCCACACTCGAGCATGGCTTGAGTGACCTGACGATGCTCCGGAGCCACGGCGGCTAAGCAACCGGCTATGCACTCCGCATCATTGGCGCAGTTCAGCGCACATTGCATGGCATCGATGCAGGAGCCACCACCGCCGCCGCCACCTTGACCAGCGTCAGGGCGTCCAGGCGTCGGACCCGAGTCCCGAGGGGGAGGAGGAGGTGCGCCAGCATCGTCTGGCGTCGCCTCACCCGCGTCAGCAGGCTCAGAGCCTGCATCTTCAGTAGGGGTCATGCCTGAGTCGGACGGCTCAGCACCGGTATCCGCAATCACCTGTCCAGCGTCAGGGGTTACGTTTCCCACGTCAGCAGTTCCAGCACCTCCGCCGCCATCATCGACGGCTTCTCCGCCGCAGGCGAAGAGGACAAAACACGAGGCTAGAGCAAGTTGACGCATGGGGATCCCCTCTAATGACGAAATGTATTTTGCCTTGATTTGGATCAGTTTACCAGTTTGAGATCAGAATCGATCCACAACCCCTATCGAGCAGCATCGACTCGACAAGTGTTTGCGCACTGTCCAAGGTGCGTTGAGGAGACTCGAATGAACACGACGCAAATCGAACATTTAGCGGAGCAGGTCGATCGGGCGGCGGCGAGCGGCAAGACACTGACCATGCTCACTGCGAGCCATCCTGATTTGGATCTGCAGACTGCGTACACGGTTCAGCGTCACAGCATAGCTCGAAGGTTCGAGCGAAACGAACGTTTGGTGGGTATGAAGATGGGGCTCACCAGCTTTGCCAAGATGCAACAGATGGGTGTTCATGATCCGATTTATGGTCACCTGACCGACACCATGATCCTCCCGGTCGGTGGCGTCTTGAGTTTAACCGGTCTGGTTCACCCTCGCGTTGAGCCTGAAATCGCCTTCACCATGGGCTCTGATCTGTCGGGTCAGCCGACGCCCGAGGAGGCCTTAGCGGCCGTGGCGAGCGTGCATTCAGCGATCGAAGTGATCGACTCGCGCTACACAGACTTTAAGTTCACCCTGATCGACGTGATTGCGGACAACACCTCGGCGTGCCGCTACGTTTTGAGCGAAGGCGTACCGCTTGGCGATTTGGACCTTGGCGACCTCACCATCTCGATGGACGTGGGCGGACGAGAACAGCGCTCCGGGTCGAGCAGCGCGATCCTTGACCACCCGGCAAAATCGCTGGCTCGACTGGCCGCGATGCTCGAGGCGCGCAACGAAGGTCTCGTGGCGGGTCAAACCGTGTTAGCTGGAGCCGCCACTGCGGCGGTTCACGTCGCGGCGGGTGACCACGTCCGTGTTCAGGTTGAGGGGTTGCCCGATGTTCACTTCTCGGTGACCCAATAGGAGGAAGCTATGAGTCTATCGTCGATTAACTTCATGGGATGGATCAACGAGCACCGTGACCAGCTTAAGCCTCCGGTCGGCAACTGCGAAGTCTATCCAAACTCAGACTTCATCGTGATGGTCATCGGTGGGCCCAACACCCGCACCGATTATCACGTCAATGCGGGCGAGGAGTTCTTTTACCAACTCGAGGGCGACATCACGCTCAAAACGATCGAAGACGGCGAATTTCGTGATGTGACCATCAAAGAGGGCGAGATCCTGCTGCTGCCGCCAAACATTCCTCACTCGCCGCGCCGCCCAGCAGGAACCGTGGGTCTGGTCATCGAGCGCAAACGCAAAACAGACGAGATCGATGCGCTTCAGTGGTATTGTGAAAGCTGCAACCATCAGCTTCATGAGGCGCGATTTTCGTTGCAAGACATCGCCAAAGACCTGGTCCCCGCAATCCAAAATTTCTATGCGACGAGCGGCCTACATCGCTGCACAAAATGCGGTGACGTGCATCAGATTCCCGCATGAAAATCGATCTTCACACCCACATTCTGCCCGAAACCTGGCCGGACCTGCATAAGCGCTACGGCTACGGTGAGTGGATTCGCTTAGAACACCACAAGCCCTGCTGCGCTCGCATGATGCGCGCCGAGAAGTTCTTTCGGGAGATCGAGGATGACTGCTGGAACCCCGACCGTCGCGTGAGCGATTGCGACCATCACCGAGTCGACGTTCAGGTGCTCTCAACGGTTCCGGTGATGTTTTCTTACTGGGCTCGGCCTGAAGACACCCTCGATCTGTCGCGCATGCTCAACGATCATCTGGTCTCGGTGGTCGCTCGTTATCCGAAGCGCTTTATCGGTTTGGGGACCTTACCGATGCAGGCACCCGAGCTCGCCGTGCGCGAGCTCGAGCGCTGCATGGCGATCGGCTTAGACGGCGTCGAGATCGGCACCCACATCAATGACTGGAACCTGGACGAGGAAGCACTCGAACCGTTCTGGGCTGCCGCAGAAGAGCTCGGCGCAGCGATCTTTATTCACCCATGGGATATGATGGGTCAGGGGCGCATGCCTCGGCATTGGCTGCCTTGGTTGGTCAGCATGCCCGCTGAGACAAGCCTCGCAATTTGCTCGCTCGCTATGGGCGGCGTTCTTGAGCGCTACCCCAAACTACGCATCTGCTTTGCGCACGGCGGTGGCAGCTTTCCGGCAACCATCGGGCGCATCGATCATGGCTTTGACGTGCGCCCTGACCTTTGCCAGACGCGCACCCAGACGCCACCGAGCCAGCTGCTCAATTCGATCTACATTGACTCGCTGGTGCACGACCCCGGAGCGCTTCGCTTTATCGTGGAGAAGATGGGCGTTGAGCGGATCGCTTTGGGGACCGACTACCCCTTCCCGCTCGGCGAGTTGCAGCCCGGTCAACTGATCGAGAGCTCGGCGTTTTCGGCCCTTGAAAAGGAGCGCATGCTCTCGGGCACTGCGCTCGAATTTCTAGGACGTAAACGCAGTGATTTCGAGACGGCAGCGAGTCTCGCCCACACGCAAGGGCTGAGCGGGAAAATCTAATGCGCATCGCATTTGAATGGAACAATCGCCGCTTCTGGGCAGATGTTCGAGCCGCGGTCGACCTGAGTTTTCCGGTCGACTTTAGCGGCGAGCAACCCACGTTCTTTGGCTTACCCAGAGCCGAGCAAGAGCCGATCATCGAGGGCGGGTTTGTCGGCGATACGGACCAAGGAGGTGGCTGCAATTGCCACCGCCTAATTCTTTGTCCTCACGGGAACGGGACCCACACCGAGAGCTTGCAGCATCTGCGCAGCGATGGCCCCGCTCCAGCACAGGTCATTCAACAACCGCTGATGCCGGCTCGAGTGATCAGCGTTGAGATCACGACCTTTGCCGAAAGTGGAGAGACGTACTCGAGCTTTGCTGAGCCCGGCGATCGCGTGGTGTCTCGACGCGCACTCATCGAAGCCGCCGGTGATGAAGCTCAACCCGAAGCCTTGATCATTAGGAGCTTGCCCAACCATGAGGCCAAAAAACTGGCCAATCACGATGAGCGTTGGGCGCCCTACTTCACCTTCGAGGCGATCGACTGGCTGACAGCCCACGGACTCGACCATCTGCTCGTCGATTTGCCGAGTATTGATCGCCATGATGATGGGGGCGAGCTGCCCAACCACCACCGCTTCTGGGGTGCACTTGGCGACCACGCGACGCTCACCGAAATGGCCTATATTCCCAACCATGCGCTTGACGGCCTGTACTTATTGAACCTTCAAGTCCCCCACCTGCTAACCGACGCAGTCCCCTGTCGTCCGATGATCCTGCCTGCACTGGAGAACTAAGTGAACCCGCGGTTGGAACAAGCACGCGAGCTCGACGCCAACGATCCTCTGCGGTCGTTTCGCGACGAGTTTCATGTCCCCAAACATGATGACGGCAATGAGGTCGTTTATCTGTGCGGCAACTCGTTAGGGCTGCAACCCAAAGGGGTCCGAGCAGCGATTGAGCAAGAGCTTTTGGACTGGGAACAGCTCGGCGTGGAAGGGCACTTCAAGGGCAAGAACCCTTGGTATAGCTACCACGAGCCCCTGCTGGCGCCAGCGGCAAGAGTCGTCGGAGCCAAGCCCGGCGAGATTGCGCTGATGAACAGCTTGACCACCAACTTGCACCTCCTGATGGTCAGTTTTTATCGCCCGACGAGCACACGCTACAAGATCCTCATCGAGGGGTCTGCCTTTCCTTCCGATCGGTACGCCGTGGCGAGCCAGACGCGCTTTCATGGCTTTGACCCCAAAGAAGCCGTGATCGAGATGCAACCTCGGGCTGGCGAGGACTGTCTTCGCCTTGAAGACATCGAGGAATTGATTGCGACCCAGGGTGGTGAGATCGCATTGATCCTGTTTGGTGGTGTGAACTATTACACCGGGCAAGCCTTTGAGATGAAAGAGATCACCCGGCTTGGTCATGCAGCAGGATGCACCGTCGGTTTTGATCTGGCGCACGCCGCTGGAAATCTGGAGCTGGCTCTGCACGATTGGGGCGTCGATTTCGCCGCATGGTGCAGCTACAAATACATGAACAGCGGACCCGGTGGGGTCTCGGGTCTCTTTGTGCACGAGCGCCATGACGCAGGATCCTCGGACTTACCGAGATTTTGCGGTTGGTGGGGCGTTGATCCTAGCGAGCGCTTTACGATGCCCGATGAGTTCGCTCCTCAACCCGGAGCTGGCGCCTGGCAGCTCTCGAATGCGCCCGTCATGTTGATGGCGCCGTATCGTGTGTCGTTGGATCAGTTCGATCGAGCGACGATGAAGGCGCTGCGGACCAAATCGCTCGCTCAAACCGAGTTCTTGATGACCCTGCTCGACGAGCTACCTGGGGGCGGACCTCAAGTCATCACGCCGCGTCAAGCCGATCACCGAGGCGGACAGCTAAGCCTTCGCTTCGGCGCTGAGGCTAAGGTCTTGCATGAAGCGCTGACTCAAGCGGGCGTGGTCTGTGACTTTCGTGAGCCCGACTGTGTACGGTTAGCGGTCGCGCCGTTCTACAATCGATTTGAAGAGTTGGTGCGATTCACCGAAATTCTACAGGAGACTCGAGGTGCCTAATCCCGTTCAAATCGTCGGAGCCGGCTTAGCAGGCTCGTTGATGGCTTTGTATCAAGCGCAACGCGGTCACCGTGTTCATCTATGGGACCGGCGACCAGACCTGCGCAAAGCGAACATCTCGGCCGGTCGATCGATCAACTTAGCGATCTCGATGCGTGGCCTCACCGCCCTTGATCGTGTGGGGATGCGCGAAACCGTGCTCGCCGAAGCGGTCGCCATGCCGGGTCGTTTGATCCACGCACAAGACGGCTCCACGTCCTATCAAGCCTACGGTCAAGAAGGTCAGGCGATCCATTCGGTGTCTCGCCGATCGCTCAACGAGCGCTTGCTCGGCGCAGCGGAAGAAGCCGGCGCCGTAGCTCACTTTGGCGAACGCTGCCTTGACGTCGATCTTGAGACCGGCACCTTGACCTTCGAAAACGATCAAGGACCCCACCACGAAGCGTCGGCATTGACCATCGGCGCAGACGGCGTCTTCTCGTCCGTGCGCGGTAAAATGCAGCGCAGCGCTCGGTTCAACTATGAGCAGCATTACATCAGCCATGGATACTCTGAACTGTGCATCCCGCCGGACGCAAACGGTGGCTTCCAGATGGAGGCTCAGGCGCTCCATATTTGGCCTCGGCACGACTTCATGCTGATCGCTCTGCCGAACTTTGACGGTAGCTTTACGGTCACTTTGTTTATGCGCTTTGACCGCGACGGCAGCGGCAACGCCTGCTACGAGGACCTCAAAACACCAGATGATGTGCAAGCGTTCTTCGAGCGCGAATTCCCGGATGCGACCCCTTTGATCGAGAACCTCACGCAGGACTTCTTTGACCGGCCCCCGTCGGCTTTGTGCACGGTTCGCTGCAGCCCATACCATCGCGGCGACAAGGTGGTGCTGCTTGGCGACTCGGCGCATGCGGTCGTTCCATTTTATGGTCAGGGCATGAACGCAGCGTTCGAATCGGCGCGGGTGCTCGATGAGCTGCTGAGTGAACATGAGGGCGAGTCGGGCGCTGCGCTGCGTGCATTTAGCGCTCAGCGCGTCGCAGATGGTCACGCGATTCGTCAGCTCGCGCTGGATCACTTTGCCGATATGAGCAGCGCCACAGCCGACGACGTCTTCTTGCAAGCACGCGCCCTTGAGGTCCACTTGGAGAACCACCTACCCGGCTACCGAAGCCTCTACGGAATGGTCAGTTTTTCCAACGTCCCCTACGCCAAAGCGGTAGCTCAAGCGAAAGCACAGGGCGAGTTGCTGGCGCGAATGGGCGAGTTGGTCCAACATTAGTGCTCCCATAGGGAGTCCGCTGATGAACCTACGCTCAAGTTTTTGTCTTTTGTTGCTCGCATCGGCTTGCAGCGGTCCACCCAGCGTCAGCGACGGCCGCTGCGGCGACCTCAGGCTCAGCGTCGGCGAGGAATGCGATGACGGCAACGGCGTCGACACCGACGCCTGCACCAACGCCTGCACGACGGCTCGATGTGGAGACGGTGTCCTTCGCAATGATTTAGCGGCAGGCATTACCGGCGCCGAGCTCTGTGATGATGGAAACACCGAGGACAACGACGGCTGCACAGCGAGCTGTGCGGTGGCGCGCTGCGGCGATGGGCTGCTGCGCACGGACCTCGAAGCTGGCGATGAAGGCTACGAGGCCTGCGACGACGGCAACGATGACAACAGCGATGACTGCTCGAACAGCTGCCTAGTTCAGGGCTGCGGAGATGGTGTGATCCAGCCCGAGCGTGGTGAGATCTGCGATGACGGAAACACCAGCGACAACGACGGCTGCACCAACCGATGCCGCCCTGCGGGCTGCGGTGACGGCAGCGTTTATGATGGCCAAGAAGATTGCGATGACGGCAACCGGGACAACTTTGACGCCTGCCTCAACACCTGCGAGGCGGCTCGATGCGGTGACGGAACGCAGCGACGCGACCTTGAGGAGGGCGTCGAAGGCTATGAAGCGTGCGACGACGGAAACCTCGAGGACGATGACGCCTGCCGAAACGGTTGCCTCCTGCCGACCTGCGGCGATGGCGTGCACCGGCGCGACTTGCACCCGACCGCCCCAGGCTATGAAGAATGCGACGACGGCAACGACTCAAACGACGATGAATGCTCAAACGACTGCGTCTCTTTAGGCTGTGGAAACGGGCGCCTGAACGACGGTGAAGGCTGCGATGATGGCAACATCGAAAACGCCGACGGCTGCCTCAACACATGCCAGATTGCCGTCTGCGGTGACGGGGTCACTCGCCGTGACCTTGATCCAGGTAATGAGGGCTTTGAAGCTTGCGATGACGGCAACGTCGAGGACAGCGATGCGTGCACCGCCGGCTGCGTCGCTGCCGTGTGCGGTGATGGGATCACTCGCGTGGATCTCGCCGAGGGCGACGAAGGCTTTGAGGCTTGCGATGACGCCAACGAGGACCCCAACGACGCCTGCACCGAATGCTTGGCTGCGCGATGCGGCGACGGCATCACCCGTGAGGATCTAGGCGAAGGCGATGAAGGCTATGAAGCCTGCGATGACGCCAACGAGGTCGACACCGACGGCTGCCGAAACGGCTGCGTTGCTGCGGTCTGCGGCGACGGCGTCGTGCGTGAGGACGTCGCAGAGGGGCAGGCAGGCTACGAAGCCTGTGATGACGGGAACGACGTCGAAGACGATGACTGCGCCGGCGACTGTTATCCTCCTGGCGAGGGCAACATCAGCTTGGTGGCGACGCACGACGTCGCCGGAGGCTCGTTCTCTGGAACCCACTCAAACTTCCACCCGCAAGGGATCTGCTATGATCACTCCGGCAATCAACTTGCGATGGCGCATCAAGGCACCCGCCGCATCGACTTCATGCGCGTTGGAGAGCCCGGCCGTACCGGACAGATCGCGACCAACCTTCACCACCAAACCTCGGTCGCTTGCGATGGCGACCGCTTCTTAGTGGTCGACTACACCGGCAACGCAGGCCGTGAGGACATGCACCGCGTCAATCGCAACGGTGGCACGGCGATTCATTGGAACGAGCGAGCAGGCTATGGCGGCTTTCCGGTCGCAGTGTTTGGCGATGAACTGTGGCGAACCGATGTCTCACGGACCTACAACTGGAGCGCTTTGACCCGGCTGCACCGAACCAACAAAGACAACCCGGCTCAAGTGGTCTCAAGTTTCAACGGTCCGTCCAACTCGGGCGTTGGCGATCTGTGCCATGACGGCTCAAAACTTTGGGTCCTTGGCTACGTGCACAACCGAGCCTCGCAGCAGATCAATCTCTGGGCGGTCGATCCGGACAACGGCGCCCTCCTGAGAACCTATGAAAATGCGGGTCGCTGCCCACGCGGCGAGCCCAAAGGGCTAGCCTGCAATCGCACCAGCCGACGACTCTATGTGTACTGCTACAACGAGACCCGAAATCAAGACAGCGCCTTGCTTGAATATCGCCATCCGTAGAGGCGTTAGCCAAGCACTCGAATCTGGTCCATTATACCGACTCGAATTGAGTCAAAGCGTTTGAGAGATATCATGATTCGTTGGCACCTACTCCCTCTTCTTAGCATCACTCTGGTTGCGACAGCGTGTGACCCACCCGACGGAACCGGCAGCAACGGTCGCTGCGGCGACGGCCTCAGGACCTCCGGCGAAGAGTGTGACGACGGCAACGCCATCGACGACGACGAATGCACCAACGCCTGCACCACCGCGACCTGCGGTGATGGGATCGCCCGTACCGACTTAGGTGAAGGCGTGATCGGCTCAGAAGCCTGCGACGACGGCAACGACTTTGACGGGGACAGCTGCTTGACCAACTGCTCCCTCGCAGTCTGCGGTGATGGCATCTTACGGACCGACATCCCCGAGGGTGAAGAAGGTTACGAAGCCTGTGATGATGGCAACGACGAACCCAACGACGAGTGCTCGAACGGCTGCGTTTTGCAGATCTGCGGTGACGGCATCATTCAACCCGAGCGCGGCGAGATCTGTGATGACGGCAACGACTCGGACAACGACGCCTGCACCAACCGCTGCCGACCCGCCGGTTGCGGCGATGGGAGCGTCTTTGAGGGCCGAGAAGAATGTGATGACGGCAACCGTGACAACTTTGACGGCTGCCTCAACACCTGCACGGCTGCTCGATGCGGTGACGGCGCAGCGCGGATGGACCTGTCAGCGGGTGAAGAAGGC
The DNA here is from genome assembly GCA_040260805.1 of Myxococcota bacterium. Taxonomy (GTDB): domain Bacteria; phylum Myxococcota; class UBA4151; order UBA4151; family UBA4151; genus CACGMS01. Next base: position 48,991 of record JBDQPD010000006.1, read on the forward strand.
TACGAAGAATGCGATGATGGCAACAGCGACTCCGACGACGCCTGCTTGACCACGTGCATCGCCGCTCGTTGCGGCGATGGTATCTACCGCCGCGACCTCAACCCGTCGCATGAGGATTATGAAGAATGTGATGACGGAAACGATTCAGATGACGACGAATGTTCGACCGCCTGCGTCTCGCTCGGTTGCGGCAACGAGCGACTCAACGATGGCGAAGAATGCGATGACGGTAACATCGAAGACGCCGATGCCTGTCGCAATGACTGCACCCTAGCGGTCTGCGGTGACGGCGTGATCCGCCGTGATCTACAGCAAGGCGAAGAGGGCTATGAGGCTTGTGATGACGGCAACGACGTCCACACCGACGCCTGCCTGACCACCTGCCAGGTTGCGTTCTGCGGTGATGAGGTCGTCCGCACCGATCTCCTTGAGGGTGAAGAAGGGTCCGAGGTCTGTGATGACGGAAACCAGGCGGATAATGATGCCTGCGCCGGATGCCAACTGGCGGTCTGCGGCGACGGGTTTGTCCGTGAAGATGTCGCCGAGGGTGAAGCCGGCTTTGAGAGCTGCGACGACCAAAACGAGGTCGACACCGACGCCTGTCGAAACAACTGCATCGAGGCGGTCTGCGGTGATGGTATTGTCCGAACGGATATCGCCGAAGGTCAAGCAGGTCATGAGGCCTGCGATGACGGCAATCAAGTCCCCGACGACGAATGCGGCAACTCCTGCTACCCACCGGGGCAAGGCACCGAGTATCGAATGACCTTCCCGCAAGGGAGCGTCGGCGCAGCCCAGTGCAACCCATGGGTGGCGTGGAGAGCGACCCTCAACGCCGGTCAGGTCTACAACACGATCCGCTTTGGTCGTGAGGGTGGCGGTGAATCGGTCTGCAATGGCGCTCAAGCCAACCAAATCTGCCAAGCGCTGCGCAGCGCTCAAGAAGTCAATGTGAACTGCGGTGGGGTGACCTGGGGCGTCCGGGCGCAATGCTCGGCGCAAGCTCAATGGAGACCGGAACCCGAGCTGCGCATCGGCAACACAGCCTGCAGCTGCACCGGGACGCGTGCGCTCAGGCCCTGCATCTACAATGCGAATTGGGGCGGCTACGACCAACGCATCTGCAACGGCCCCGCTCAGCGCGTCTATGTGAGCTGTGAATAAGCGCCGATCGCTTGCGCCTTGAGTTTTTGCGGTTAGGGTAGCGCCAGGAGGGTGCCATGCGTCTCGCTTTAGTAGCTAGTCTGGGTTTGATCGCTTGCGGTCCACCGGGGTCATCTGACCGAGCCGGCGATGGCTCATCAGCCCCCGTCAGCCCCACCTGCCTTGACCTCAGCGGCGACGGCTCGTGCGACCTAGAGCTCGACGCCGACTGCATGAACGGTGAGAACGCTGCGGATGACGCAGAGCGCCAAGAAGCTTGCATCTTGATGGCGCTCGCCAACCGAGACCGAAGGCTCTTCGTCGAAGAGTCAGCGAACGCGCCGGACCTGATCTGGGATGAACGCCTTTGGCATGTGGCGAAAGGGCATGTCGACGACATGTGCGCCCGGGACTATTTTGAACACGTCACCCCCGAAGGGCTCTCGCCTACTGACCGCTCCAACCTGCTCGGTTACGATTTCAGCGTGGCGGAGAACATTGTGGTGAGTGGATCATCCTACAAGAGTCACTTTTTGTGGATGGATGAGCCGACCTGCACGGGGCACCGAGGCAACATCCTCAACCCGCAAAATCGACGGGTCGGGGTGGCGGTCATTCGCTGCGACCGCGGCCAATGGCAAGGCATGTTGATGGGCGTTCAAAACTTTCACATGAACCACTCGGTCCAGCAGTCGAGCTACTGCATGAGCGAAGCGACCGCATGCGAAATGCCGCCGGCTCCGGTCAGCGTGGCTGCCGACTTTTGCAACAACTGCCCACCCAACGGCGAAGACATGTTGCCTGAGTGGAATTGCCCAGACGACTAGCGCACCACCTGAAAGGCGATCAACGCCCAGAAGACTAAGGTACCCCAGCGAAAGCCCAAGCCGAACACGGCAAAGAGCCAGGCAAAGAAGCTCGCAGCGCTCACGCCCAAGCCCATCCCAAAACTGAGCAAGAGCTGATGCGGCCAGGCGAGCTCTGTCCAGGGCAGACCACGCACGGCGTGACCGAGCGCCACGACGCCAGCTAAGCCACCAACGAAGACGAGCAAGAACACCTTTCGCAGGCGCTCCATGAGCGCCTTGAGCTGCGGCGGCGCGACAAAGCGCACCTGAACACCCGGTGGCACGCGTCCACCAAAGGGGTCTTGTCCGGGCGTCGCCCATGGACCGCCAGCGCCTTGGGTCGCCGCTTCGGGCCAAGGCGAAGCTTGGCGCTGCGGCGTCGGCTTGGTCAGCATCTCATAGGCTTGGCGTACGCGCTGAAAGCGTTCGGCTGCCTGGTCATCATCGGGGTTTCGGTCCGGGTGGTGCTCAGCGGCTAAGCGACGATAGGCTCGCCGAATCTCTTCGGCAGAAGCCGACTCCTCTAGACCGAGCTCATGCCAAGGGTTCACCGCTTAGTCCTCTGGACGAAAGACCATCGAGGCGCTGTTGATGCAATAACGTAAGCCCGTGGGCGCCGGACCATCATTAAAGACATGCCCTAAGTGCCCACCGCAGCGGTCACACAACACCTCGGTGCGGGTCATGAACAAACTTCGGTCGGCTTCTTCACGGATCGTTCCTTCGCCATCGGCGGCGTAAAAGCTAGGCCATCCGCAACCGCTATCAAACTTGGTCGAGTGGGTGAACAGCTCGGTCTGGCATCCTGCACAGACGTACGCCCCGGCGCGATGTTCATTCCAGGTCTCGCCGGTAAAGGCGCGCTCGGTCCCCTTGTTTCGGAGCACCTCATATTGCATCGGCGTCAGCAGGGCTCGCCATTCATCATCGCTGCGTTTGATCTCGTCGCTCATTAGATCCTCACCAAGGAAGAAGGTCCCCATTAGCATGACGAAACACGGGCTCTTCACCGGCTACCGCTTCGTCAATTCGAGCGAGCAGACCGCTCGCCGCTTCATCAGGCTCAATATAGCCATTAAACCCGGTCATGCCCGTTCGCACAAAACCAGGGTGCAAGATCGCAACGGCGACGCCCCGAGGCGCTAGATCTCGAGCGAGCGACACCCCCATCATATTCGCCGCCGCTTTGGTCATGCGGTAGCCATAGCGTGAACCTGAAGTGTTGTCGGCGAGGGAGCCCATTCGGCTCGTGATCAGCGCCACTTTGGCGCCCTCGGCGAGCTGATCAAGCAAGGCGTTCGTCAGCGCTAACGGCGCCAGCGCGTTGATCTCAAACTGGCGACGAATCGCGTCCAGATTGGGTTCTTCTAAGGTCTCTTTGGTCAGCAATCCGGCGTTGTTGATCAACAGATCAATGGGCGCATCGATCGCCTGCTTGAGCCGCTCAAGACCAGCATCGGAGGTGAGCTCCACGCCCTCGACGAGGTCAGCGCCCGAGGCGCGCAGCTCATCACTCGCTTGGCGGCAAGCCGCAAGAACTCGCCAGTCTTTGGCGAGCAACTGAAGGGTCAACTGCAACCCGATGCCGCGATTGGCTCCGGTGACGACGGCGTAACTCATGACTGATGCTCCGAAATTTCAGGGGTAAGCGATGCCCGACTCTTGACCTAAATCCTCGCCATAGATCAACTCATCAGCCTCAAAATCAGCCCCTTATGTTCTGCCCTTGGAGCCTCGCTGAGTTGGCTCGAAGCGCATCAAAGAGACAATTCAACTTGAGTCCCCGTGACGACGACCAAAACTTCTCCATCCGAAACCACCTGACAATGCAGCGCACAAGTCCAAGGGTCCTCGGCCGCCTCTAAAGCCACGATTTGACCATCGCTGAGGACTTCTAGCGTACCGGCGCTCGCCGCATCCATGATCACTCGGATCACCACCTGACGCGCCTCAGGCTGCTCGACGGTGACCTTTAAGCCATCAACGACAGGCGCTTGAGCGAGCGTGGTCCCGTCGGCGAGCACCAAACGATCGGCTGGTCCCGGACTGGTCCGAAGCTCCCAAGCTTTTCCGACCGAGCTTGGATCGGCGACCTCGCTGTGCGCCGCCTCCACTGCGGTCATCAGCTCAGGGTGTGCGAGCGCAATCACCGAGCCGGCGCGCTGGTATAAAGGCATCGTATCGAGCGGCGCATCGACCTCATGCACGCCGCCCTCTAAGCTCTGCTGTGGTCGCCACCAATCGATCCAGCGGCCTTCGGGCAGCGCCAACGAGCGGCGGGTGGCGCCGGCTTCAACCACCGGGGCGGCGAGCAAGCGATCGCCAAAGATAAAGGTGTTGATGTCGGCCCATGCGGCTTCGGTTCCCGCGACCACACCGACGGGCAACAAGGGCGGATGCCCAGTGGTCACAGCCCGTTTGATCATCGCCTCTAACGTGGGAAGCAAGCGCATGTGTAAGCGAGCGTAGCGCCGATAGATCGGAATCGCGACCTCAGTGTCGTAGCGCTCATCCCACGGGAAATGGGTGGCGTCACCGGTCCCGCCGCCGCCGAGCTGCATGACCGTGGAGAGCGCGCCAAACTGAGCCCAGCGGAGCAAGACCTCCGTGTTGGGCGTCCCGCCACGGTAACCCCCAATATCGGATCCATAGAGCGGGTAGCCGGACAAGGTGACGCTCAAGCCACCGCTGATCGCTCCAGGCAAGCCGCCGATGCTGACTCGGCCGTCTTCCTTGACCACCCCAGCGGGCTCAAAATCGTTCTCGAGGTCGCCAGGCCAGATCGTCGTGCCGTTGCGCTGATCGTAGATTCCGCCGGTTCGAGTGATCACATACCAATCATCGGGGTGCTCTTCTTGGAGCACTCGAATCATCGCTTCATGAAACAAACGGGCGTATCGAGTGTGCTGAACTTCGGTGTTGGTGCCATCCGCAAAGATGGGGGTATCGTTGTGCGCAATACCCAGCAGGTCGGGTCTCATCGACTCGCAGAAGTCGAGCTTAAAGCCGCGAATCCCCATGCGCATGATCGGTCGCGCAAGCTCACCGTACGCAGCGAAGGCATCAGGATGAGTAAAGTCTGCAAAACCGCCAAATCCGCGCCCCCAAGGAAACTCAAAAGGCGAACCTTCACGAGTTTTGACCAACCACTCTCGATCACGCCACTCCTCAAACAGCTCCTTGCTGCCAAAGGGTGGCATGCCAAACTGCTGGTCTTCATCGTTGGACGAATTAATCTGCTCGGTCGCCCACACGATCGTGCGAAACCCAAGCGCTTCGGCTTCGGCTAACATCGCCTCGGGGTTGGGAAACTGGGCTTCATTGAACTCAAAGGTGTTGTAGCCCTTCGACCAAGGCGCATCGATCCATAAGACCGAGCCGGGGATCCCGAGCTCGCGCAGGGTGCGTGCGTCGTCTAAGAAGCGATCTTGACCGCTGCGGGTCACCTCACCATCGACCACGTCCAGATCGAGCTCATTACGCCACGCCTGAGGGGTAAGCACCCACCGAGGCGGCATCGGGGGCAAACCCGCTCTCCGGGCATGAGCCGACGCATTGGCGACAATACCGTCGAGTCGAAGCCGCAAGTTCATCGTCTTACCCTGAGCGCGCAACACCATCTGACCGGCGTTCGAGGAGCCCATGTCCAAAGCGGCGACGCGTTCGGTCTCGAGCCAAACACCCAACCCTTCGGTGGTTGCGATAAAGGGTACCGGAGCGTGCTTTTCGTTAAGTCCACTCTCGGTATTCGCCGGCGCCTGAAAATAGATCGGTGTGACTCGACCCATTAAATCAACGCCTTCAAAAACCTCGCCGGCGCCCACAGCATGAACATCAGCGTCTGCAGGGAGCACAAAACACGTCGAGATTAAGGCGACCAACTCATCGGGTTGCTCGAGCTCAAAATCAGCGTCAACAAAGCCCTGCGCGCCGAGCTTCATGGTCAAGGTCGCTTGAGCCGACTCGCTCCCATCATCCGAGCGCAGGCTCAACCGCCATTGGTGATCGCCGATACGCTCGGACGCGCGCAGATGCATCCAGACCAAATCCTCAGGCGGCGCATCGGGTGCATGAAAACGCCGAGGGTCGGTTCCAACTGGCCTCAGGGCCGCGGAAAAAGCGGTGCAATCGTCCTCAACCCCGGAGCGTACTTCCCAGCCGTCAAGATGAGACAACTGCAGCCCACCCGAAGCCTCCTCAAAGCGCACCTGAGTTCCGTTATCACTCAGCAAAACCGAAGGAATTGGATCCTCTTGTCCACAGTCCGAGCAACCACCCAACAGCACAAAGCATCCGACCAGCCAACGCATGAGCGTCTCCCTCATCGATCAACATCCTCTCATGCAATCGGCTGGCCGACTTCACAACGGACGTTTGCCGGGCTAACGGGCCAGGGTGCATTCTCTCGGCCCTTTTGATTTAATTGAACCCATTGGTGAGGGCGGTATGGGTACCGTCTGGCGCGGCGTGCATCGTGCGCAGCAGTTACCCGTTGCGGTTAAGTTCGTGCTCTCCAAGGAGGTCGCCACGGACAACCTGATGGAGCGCTTTGCCGATGAGGTGCGTGCGGTAGCGGGTCTAGAGCATTCAGGCATCGTGACCGTGTTCGATTACGGCCGAGTGCCCAAGGCTCTCGAGGAGTCGACCAACGGCCTGCTGGTCGCTGACTCCCCATGGCTCGCTATGGAATTGATCAGCGGGGGGACGCTGCGGACCGCTGCGCCCAAAAGCTGGGAAGAACTGCGTCGCTGCTTGAACTCGATTCTAGAGGCGCTAGGCTCGGCTCACGCACGCGGCATTCTGCACCGTGATCTCAAGCCAGACAACGTCTTGTTCGCCTCCACTAAAGACCTGCGAGAAGGGCTGCGATTGGTCGATTTTGGTTTGGCATTTCTAGACGAAGGTCAAGGCGAGGCTAACGAGCACAAAGCGGCGGGTACGCCGCGCTACATGGCGCCTGAGCAGCTGCTATCGCATTGGCGGGACTTCGGCCCGTGGACTGATCTGTACGCGCTGGGTTGCTTAGGGTGGCAATTAGCGACGGGCGCAACCCCGTTTCAAAACATGCGTGACTTTCGCCAACTTCTGCGGGCTCATCTGCATCTCGCTCCGCCAGCTTTCCGCCCGTTATATAAGGTCCCCGAGGGCTTAGAGGGTTGGTTGCGCACGCTGCTCGCAAAGCGGCGTTCCGACCGATTCCCTTTTGCTGCTGATGCGCTCAATGCGCTGCAAGCGCTGGAGCAGGGCGAAACGCTTGAAGAGAAGATGGAGGTCGAACCCAGCGCCGCGATTGACGACCTTGACCTGACCATCGCCGAGGTGCCGTCTGCGGCTACGGTTGCGCTCGGTGCCGACCCGACCCTAGCGGACGATCAAACGGCGCCGAGCCTCGAGATCAAAACCGTTGATATCCCCGCTCTTGAGGTCCCCGAACCACTGATCACCAGCCTCGACGAGACGATCCCTGAGATGCCGGATGATTGGGCACGTGACGGAGAGGACCAAGCGCGCTTACAGATGCTCGGCGTGGGGCTCGGTTTGTTTGGTCTAAGGCACACCAGCTTGGTCGGGCGAAAGTCTGAACGCTCCGCCCTTTGGCAGGCGCTCAAGCAGGTCCGAAAAAGCGGCAAGCCGAAGCTTGTCTTGCTCAGCGGTGGTCCGGGGAGTGGTAAATCTCGCCTCGCCGACTGGATGAGTCACCGCAGTCATGAAACCGGCGCCGCGATCACCCTTCGATGCAACCACGACCCTCAGGGCAACTCGAAAGGCGGCCTGCAGGGGATGGTCAATCGCTACCTGCACACGTCAGGTCTGTCGCGTGAAGAGCTCGAAGACCGAGTGGCGAAACAGCTCGACCGCCAGGGCGTCGCTGATGCCTTTGAGCTCCGAGCGCTGTGTGACTTTCTCGACGCCGAGTCCGAAGGCAGCCTGACCGACTTATCGATGAGTATTAAGTTTCAAACGCCCGAAGAGCGCATGGCGCTAATGCTTCGTTTCTTGAAGCGCTGCGCGGCGCGACGGCCGGTCGTGCTGTGGATGGATGATGTGCAATGGGGCGATGAGGCCCTATTCTTAGCCCGTAGCCTTCAATCGCTCGCCGATGATGAGCGGCTGCCGGTCTTGGTGCTCATGACCCTGCGTGATGATCTGATCGAAGATCGGCCGCTCGAGCACCAGCTGCTCAGTGAGCTCAATCACGACGCCATGCTCAAGTTGCCGATTCGACCCTTGCCGGATGTCGACCAAGTTGCGCTGGTTGAAGACATGCTGGGTCTAGAGCCCAAGCTCGCCCGGCGTGTCGTCGCCCGAAGCCAGGGAAACCCCTTGTTCGCTGTCCAGCTGGTGGGCGACTGGGTTCAGCGCGGCGTGCTGCAGATCAGCACCTCTGGGTTCATCCTCAAGCCCGGCACTCGCGCCGTGATCCCGCAGAGCATCGCTCAGGTTTGGAACGAAAGGATCGATGCGTTGCTGCGGGAACTTCCTGCAGGCAGCGAACAGGTGCTAGAACTCGGCGCAACCTTGGGTCTTGAGGTGGATCGCGGCGAGTGGGAGCAAGTCTGCGCGCTCGAGGGCTTCGAACTTCAAAGCTCGCTCGTCGAAGGCTTACTCAAACGACGCATGGCAGAGCACAATGGAACGCTGAGCGGACTGCGGCACGCCCACGGGATGCTGCGTGAAGCGCTGATGAACAGAGCCAGCGCCGCAGGTCGGCTGAAACAGCATCACAAAGTATGCGCCCAAATGCTTGCCGATAAGAAGTCACAGCTTGGCATCTCCGAACGCCAAGCTCGGCACCTCATCGCCGCCGGGTTGCACTTCGATGCGCTTGTCCCCTTACTCACCGCCGCCTCAGAGCGCCGCGCCTCGAGTGATTTACGGCAAGCTATTCGACTCCTTGATATTCATGAGAAAGCCGCCAACCTCGAGCAGCTACCGCTCGATGATGACTACCGGTTACGGGCTCAAATTTTGCGTTCGGAAATTCTGAGCATCATGGGCAACACGGTGGAGAGCGGCGAGATCGCTCAGACGACCCTGGATTTAGCCAGGAAACTTGATCAGCGTTATCTGATCGGGGCGTCGTTGCGTGTGCTTGGGGTATCCACCATGCGATCCGGTCACACTCAAGAGGCATGGGAGATGTTCGAAGAGGCGCTCTCCCATCTGGAGTCGATACAAGCCGATGATCTGGTGGTGCAAACCCACCTCAATCTGCTGAACCTCTCGCGTCATCTGGGCTGGTGGGATCAAGCAAAGACGCACGCTGAAGACAGCCTGCGTAGCGCTGAAGAGCTTAAATCAGACCTGCTCATTGGTAACGCCCATTTCTATACAGGCGTCCTGTCTTATCAGCGCGGCGAGCTTGCGCTGGCATTGCAACATTACCAAAGCGCCGCGCAAGCTTATGAGGCTGCGAACAACAACCTAGGCTTAGCCAATTGCACCAACGCCATGGGTAACCTCGCCCGACAGGAAGGTCGCTTCGAGGAGGCAAGTCAAGCTTTTCGGCAGGCGGTAGAGATCCATCAAAACATTGGCTCTGGTCATGATTTGCCGCCGATGATGAGCTTGGCGTTAGCGCATCTCGAGACCGGTAATATGGGCGCGGCGCGGTCCTTATTAGAAGCAGGCTGTGGGCGCTGCCGCAGAGACGAAAAGAAGCATATGCTCGGGTGCGCATTAGCGTGCCTACTGCCATGCTATGCGAGCGCCGAAGACTGGACCAACTGGGACACAGCGATCGAAGAATCTTCGACTCTTTTGGATGAGACGGGCGTTCTGAGCACCGACGTCGCATGGCCGGTCCAAAAAGCTGCAGAGTTAGCGCTCGCCGCCGGGGAAAATCAGCGCGCTGTTGCGGCTTATCAGATAGCGCTTAGACAGTGGATGGGTCTGGGTCGCGATCAAGAGGTCGGCCAAGTGATGGGAGCGATCGAGAGGTTAGTCGAGCACTAGTCAACCGGCGAGACGTAGACCAAGCCTAAGCACATCTCATCCGTCGTACCCTCGCCCCAGACCACATCACGCGGCGCAATGCGCTGACCATCGACAACGGGCTGGCGCTCGGGGGTATTGTCCCACTCGCACTCGACCTTGAGTTGGTCGCCCGGGTTGAACCGAACCGGCTGCACGAGCTGGACGTCGCCTTGCCAATTGAAGTCCCAATCTTGAACATCCTCGAGGCAGGTCTCACCGCCGCCTGCTCGATCGATCGACAGGCGGATCTTCTTTCCGAGCGTGTGCATGTGTGTTCCGACGAGATGGATATCGAAAGCCTGGCGCCCCCCGAAAGGCCGGTTCGCTGCGGTCGGGTCGTACACGAAGGTGTGCTTTACGCCGGCTTCGCCTGCGGGGATGCTCATCGGCATGCGATTGCTGATCCAAAATGGGTTGGTCCAAGGCATCCAGATCGAGGGCTTCTCGACCGCATCATCGAGGCGAAACCGAATGCTGGTGCGGTCTGTTTCGGGCTCAATCCCAAGGGTATTGTAGTGCACCTGCATGGCGACCATCGAGCCGGGCCGAACGCGGATACCGGTGCCGGCTGGCAAGTCAGAGGCGAGGCCACCGGGCGCCCACGAGCCCATCCAATTGACACCGTCTCCGAGCTCACCAGGACCACCAAAGCAGGTGTAACCCGGTCCATCTTCGGCGGCGTCACGAGCCTGGAAGCGCTCGACCAGCTCGGGCTCGATCAAAAAAGCGATCACGTGATGCACCACCTTGGCGTTGCCTGGGTCCACCGCAAAGCCGGTGACAAAGCGCTCTTGATCCTCAGGCCATTCCATCAAAAAGCAGCGATAATCATCGGGGCTTTGGCGCGGCATATAATCGACAGGCATGGTCATCGTGACGTCGGTTCGGCTCAAGCCTGACTCGGGCACCACCGGGGCGACATAGTCAGCGACGTCGCCTTCGGGCGCGCCCTCATCAACCCAGTCCAAGATCGTCTGCTTCTGCGCGTCCGTCAGGCTGTAATCACCTTTGTACTCGTTGCAGTCTTCGGCGGCCTGCCAAGGCGGCATGGCGCCGCTGGCGACCGACGCAGCCACAGCATCTCGCAATGTATAAACCGACTCGTAGTCCGTGAGCTCAAAGGGTCCAATTTCGCCTTCTTGATGGCAATTGGCGCAGCGCGACTCGACCAACGCACGGACATCCTTGTGCCAGGTAACGCCTGCCTCAACTGGGACTGTAGGTCCTGGTTCCGAGTCGAGCGTTGATGAAGAACAGCCTGTCAAAGCGATGCTAAGAA
>JBDQPD010000187.1:0-3456 GCA_040260805.1 Myxococcota bacterium
AATCAGGTCAGTACAATGCGGTCCATGGCAAAGCGGCGATCTTTGGTCGGACCAAGACGAAGGTGCTGACCGGGGCTGGGAATTGGACAAGGGGCTCGATCGGCAGCGGCAACAAAAAAGCGCGCAACGAAGAGTCGTTCATCTTCGTGGACTCAAATCGGCTCGATGGGAACCGAACGGGCCGCCGCTACATGAGCAATTTTCTCTACTTGTTGCGTAACTATGACCACCAAAACACCGAACATGCGCCGGCCGAGGAGTTGATCGCCAAGCTCCAAGCTCGACCGGGCTGGCCTACGGTCAAGCTCGACCCGTCTCGGTTGCTGCCCTCAGGCTTTCAAGGCGAGGCCATCTTATCGGGTGATCACGCAGCGCTCAGCGATGGACTCGCGGTGCGGCCAGCGAACGAGCCGGGCGCCTTGATGCAGCCTCCTCTCGAGCTGCCGTTTGGGAGCCGGATTACCTACGATGTGGAAACCCCTAACGGAGACCTCGTTGGTGACGACTTGACGCTGACGGTTATCCCTCAAGGGGATGAGTTGGCGACGCCATGACCACGATTAAACCCAATCCAGCGACGCTTCGGCCGCCCCGAGCGGACGTGCCCAAGCCCGACCAAGCGGTGGCTCAGTCCACTCAGCGCTCCGCCCCTCAAGATGGCTTTGATACGGTTTCACCGCCGACCGATGTCCTAAATGCGCCGCCTCAAAGCGATGACGCACTCAGCCAAAGCGAGCGCCGGTTAACCGAGGCGGCGTCGACCGCAGCCGAGGTTTTCCCGCAACCGATGCGGCGCGCCGTCACGGACGCTTTAGCGGTCTCAATCAGCCGTATAAAATCAGCAAAAGCGGCGGGAATGATCGATGCTTCAGAGGCTTCCGAAGCCTCTGAGATGCTGCGTGAGTTGTTCGAGGGAATTAAGGACCTACGCAGCGGCGAGGCGAAGGTCACGGTTCGGCCAAACGATAACGAAGGTGTGCGTGTGTGGCGCCTTCACAGCCCCGATGGCGATGAGTTTCAGGTCACAGCGCGCCGTCAACTCGACGGCTTCGGTGAGGCGCGGATTGGCTTTCGCCAGGTCCTTGACGATGGGCAGCGCTTACCGGGTAGACATCGTGTGGGCTTGCGCGTCGACTTAGAGCGCTTTGGACAAGCTGCCGTCGATATGCAGTTCGGCGGCTCAAGCTTGGACAAACGAGTGCACGGCTTAATGAAAAACGAGGACGGCTCGGTCTTTGAGACGGCGTCGGGCAAGCAGCTCGCTGACCATCATTTTCGTAATCAGCTCCCCAGTCGGTTGAATGACCCTAAGGTTTTCGCTGAGCTGGTTGATGGCTTTGTCAGCGGTGTGATGCAGCCGCTCGAGCAGTCGCCTTGAGCGGCGCTCAGTTCCTCTTTCGCTCGATGAGCAATGGGGAGGTCGAAGCGGTCGGGAAGCTCGAGGGGGTTCCCGAACAGATTGCGCAGCTTTTGGTCGCTGAGGCTGCTCGGCAGGTCCAGACGCCAGGATTATGGCAAGGCACCATGCAGCGAGCCGAGGATCAAACGCAGATCGATCTGGCGCGACTCGGCGATGAGACGCAAGCGGTGGCGGTGGTTCGAGCCCGTCAAGCCGGCGGGCAGGTCGAAATCGGCACCGCTTTTGTCGACGGGGGCGCCCATCCTGCGCTGGCGAGTACGCAAGCTTTAGCCTCTGCGGCAGCGCATGAGCTCGCTGATTTACCTCGGGGCGACTGGCACCGCTTGGTGCTGGTGCTTGAGCCTAGAACGTAAGGCTGTATTCAGCGCCAAAGTTCCACTCATCGCTCGACTCATAGGCTGTGGTCGCCGGATCATAGACCCAGCGCCGGCTCGCCCGGCCGACGAGGTAGATGCTCTTGATCAACTCGTAGCGCACTTGAGCGACGGCTGAGCTGCGCTCGTCAAACTGGAACAGATCGTCGAGCCCTTCGATGTTGATGCGCGCGTAGTAAGCCTTGAATTGTAGGATCTTCAGCGCTGGCACATTGACGAATACGTTCAGGTTTGAGCTGTGTCCCAGGTAGGCTTCGTAGATGCCACCAATCTGGACCAGGTTGAGGAAATCAAACGCAGCTTCACCGTAGAGACCATTGATGCCTTCGTCTTTGTTCTGCGCGTTCAGCCATGCCCACTTCGGCATGACGGCTCCATCGCGTGAGTACGCAAAGCGCTCGATCTCGTAAAAGGTGCCGTAGTAAGCCGGCAGATAGTTCTGCGTGAAGCGTCGATACTCGAGACGCACCGGCAGCTTCAGGTCTAAGCCGATCGGGAGCTTGGCGACCGCCATCACGCCGGCGTGGAAGCCCCAACCCCCGCGGTCGGTCCGGTTGTAGTCGACATAGGGCGTGAGCGTGAGCAGCGCGTTTTGAAAGACTTGAAGATCGGCATCAGCGCCATAGATCACTGCCTTTTGAGAGCTGCTGACGGTCGGATCGGTAGCCTCCGCGTCGCCATCTCCAAGCGCCGTCGGCGCGTTGATATCAGAAGCCCAGCTGATGCCGACGCGCAGGCGGTTTAAAATCGAGTCTTTGCCGCCCGTCGCCCAAGCGTAAGGCTTTGAATACATGCGCAAGGCGACCATCTTGCTGTCTTGGGTGTCGCGCCCCAAGTCATCGACATCACCGACGAGCGTCTCAAAGCCGCCCCATTTCGTGTTCACGTCGAACTGAGCGCCGGCGCGAAAGGTGTTGAGGTCCACATTGTTCATGTAGCGACCGACGATCGTGCCGTGCCCGATATCGCCCGCAAGCTCACCGTAGCGCAGATAGAGTTTTGAACCCTTTTTACCCAAGCGGACATGACGAACGATCTTTAGCCACTCGAGGTCCTCGTCCCAGTCCTCTTTGCGCAGCAAGCCGAAATGATCCTCGCTGTTGCCCTCGCGAGGCCAGACCTCAACATTGAGCGGTAGCTCAACACCGACGCCAATGGCGCCAAGGCTAAGCGAGAAACGCGGCTTGATCTGCAGGAAGTACTTATCATCGATCTTCGTGAACCCTAAACCACCACCGACGCTCTGTTCTTGGAGGTTTAGAAGACTGGAAAAGCGGTCTTCACCGGGCATCGCGTCGAGTGCCCAAGCGGGGGCTGATAAGCCAAAGCTAAGCAGTGCAAGTAAGCGCATGATCATCTCCCCAGTGCCGATGAGACGATCTTTGCCGCGTTTGATTCGAAGGACTAGGGGGTATTCGTAAAGAATTTTGCGCGTCGGGCCGAAGATTTCTTGTGAGGAGGTGGCTCGATGCTTAAGCGATTATCAGGGTGGGCTCGTTTGCACGGTGAACTTGAAGCCCGTGGTGCCGAAGCGGTGGGTAAACTCACCGAACTCGGCGGACCGGTTGATCAGGCGCAAGCGCTGGTCGGACTGACTCGAGCCATCGCTGATGGATTAGCCGATGAGCTCGTTCGCCGTTTGCCTTTTAGGATGCTCTACAC
>JBDQPD010000134.1:0-8468 GCA_040260805.1 Myxococcota bacterium
GGCTTGTGCCAATGCTCGGTGATGCTCTTGATCTGGTCGCCCTGACTCGTCACTTCGATATGCGAGTGAAAGTGGATCGGCTTGGCGCCGGGTTTGCGACCGTAGTGCACGTCAAAGCTCCAGCGGCTGTACTCGGCGGTGGCGTCTTCTAGTTTGAGCTCGCTCACTCGGGTCTGGGCAAAAATCCCATTGAGGCGACGAAACATTCGCTCGACGTTGCGCCGACCGCTCACGCGGACCAAGGGGTCAGAGAACAAGACCTGCTCAAGCATGTGCTCTGGGTTTGGCGTGCTCGAGCCCTCATACAGCGCGCGAACTAAAACAGGGACGGTGGTTTCATGATCCATAGGGCATCCTCACCAAGTTGGCGTGGTTGCGCAAGGCCGCACCATCCACGCTGCGCAGCCGATACCTTGACCAAGCCCCTGCGACCGGAAAAGGTCCGCGACGGAGATCAGATCATGCGTTTACTACTTCTACTGGCAGCGACCACCCTCTGGAGCGCCTGCGACGAGCCTTGTCCAGGCACGACCCTATGCGGTGACGTCTGCGTCGACGAGCAAAATGACGCAGCGAACTGCGGCGCCTGCGGGAACGTCTGCGCCGAGGGCTTGATCTGCGTCGAGGGCGGCTGCGCCCTTGGATGCTTTGGCGGCACCAACCTGTGCGACGACACCTGCGTTGATCTGCAGGTTGACGACGCCAACTGCGGCGAATGCGGCACCGCCTGCGAGGGCGCTGAAAGCTGCATCAACGGCGCCTGTACCGTCGTGTGCGAAGGCGGCGACACGATGTGCGGCGGAGTCTGCGTCGATACTCAGATCGATCTCAAGCACTGCGGCGCCTGCGACAACACCTGCGCGGGCGATGGAGTCTGCGTCGACGGAGAATGTGGCTTGTCCTGCGTGGGCGGAACCACCGAATGCAACAACACCTGCGTGACCCTGCAAAACGACACCAACCACTGCGGCGCCTGCAACCAAGCCTGCGCTTGGTATGAGCTCTGCGTCGAGGGCAGCTGCGCCAGAGCCGCCTCGCAAAATATTCCGGCAGCTGACCAAGGCTGGCATGGCGACTTCGCTGAAGGGCATCAACCGGAACTCGAGATCATGGCGGGCGGGTCCGTCAACGATCAACTGGGGGGGTATGTCGGTCCTTTGAGTGGCTTTGTCGTCTTTGATTCAGCGGACTTTCTTGGGACTATCGTCGAGGCGACGCTGCGCTTCGAGGCTGTGGTCACGTCCGAAGACGAGACCGAGACGCTGACCTTGTTTGACGTCTCAACGGATGTCGAGACGCTCGTCTCTGCCGGGAGCCCTGAGGAGGTCGTTCAAGACCTACGAACGGGGGTCGAGTACGGCGAGGTGATGGTCACCGTGACGGATGAAACGGTCCAAATTGAGATCCCACTCAATGAAGCGGGGCTCGCGATGCTTAACGCCGCGCAAGGTCAGATCGCCTTTGGTGTGATCGTCTCATCCACCGTCGAAGGAGAGAACAGTTACTTTGCCACGGATGAAGATGCGCTGCGCTCGACCCAATTGGTGCTCAGCGGCTACCCCTGATCGCTAGGCTGCGCCCAAGAGCAGCAGCTGCACCACACCGGCGACGCCGCCCAGCAGGGCACCGACCGCAATCAGGGTCGATTCGTCTTGCTTAAAGACCGGGCGCAGCACCTGCTCGAACTCTTCATAGGGCAAACCCTTAAGGTTGCGCTCCAGCTCGCCTTGTAAATCCAAGGCTTCGCCGGCGTACTCTTGAATCCGGTCGAGCTCAGCCGGCACCACCTGCGCTAAACGCTCGGCGACCGCGCCCTTGAGCTCGCCCCATGCGCGGGTCCCTGCGGTGAGCGTCACCACCGGTTTGGCTAGGCTCGCGGCCGCGTCGACCGCCTCGCCAGCATACTCTTGCAACAAGCCCACCAGACGATCTGCGGCGGGCCCCTCGAGCACCGCTTGAATTAAGGCTTTGGGGTGCAAGATACGCTCGGTGAAGAACGCCGCATAAGCCTCGCTCACCTCAGCTTGTCGCTTGAGAAACAAGCCATGCCATCGAAACGGACCGAGCTGCTTGGGCTCACGGGGCTCAAAGATCATCTTGAGCGCCAGCCAATTGGTGACCCAGCCGATCAGCAATCCGGTGATCGGGAGCAGCCAACCCGGCTGAGCGAGCACCCAAAGCGTCGCCACCGGCGCACCGAGCAAGGCACCAAAATACAGCCCGCTGATCGAGATAAAACGAAACTCCGCCTCGCCGCAGCGCCAGAAGAACTCGTTGAGTAAACCCCGATCCCGAACAAAAGCCCCAACCACCATGGCTCGAACGTCTAAGAACGCGTCCAAGTCGTCGCTCAGATCAGCCATTAACTGGTCGACCACCATCGGGATCTGATCCTCTAAGCGCTTCCTCGCCTTAGCTTTGAGCGCTTCGGGCATCACCCTCCACAGCTTCGGGTAGCGCTGCGCCAAGACCGCCTCGCAGATCGTTTGCGCATGACCTTGCAAAGCGGGTCCTAAAATACGGGCGACATGGTTTGGGTCAATGCGACGAAACAAGGTCTGGGTGTTGATCAGCTTTGAGGTCATCAAGTCGACGCAGACACTAGCCATTCGCTGTGCGTTTGCGGGCATAATGCCTTGCCAGCTCAGCGCCCCCAGCCCACGCCGGGTCAGCGGCGCAAAGAGCATTTTGATCGCCAGCGCGTTGGTGCCCCAGCCGATCAATCCGCTCACGACGGGTATGGCAAGCCAGTCCCACAACATCATTCGCCTCTTCGTCTGCGCCTCAATGACTTGCTGTTGTGCTCAATGCATCGATCAGTTGGCAAGGCGTAGCGGTCTGCAGGTCGCTGGCGGAGGGCCTGGCACGCACGGGTAGGATCCGATACACTGAGCTGCGGCACGCACCAAGGAAGGAGCAGCTGTGTATCCACGAATCCATTCTTTTGGTGCGCGCAGCTTTCCTCAAAAGGCGCCACAGTTTGCCCGTGAGCCAGCGATCACGATTGAGTATGTCGACTTAGAGTCCTCGGTGAAGCTCGCGGCGCTGCGCCAACAGGCTCAGCAGCGCAGCTTTGAGGCCAGCGCCCACACCGAGATGAAGTCAGCGCTAGGTGAGCGCCTCAAACAGCATGACATCCCCTCCTTGATGGAGCGCACCAAGGCGCGCCTCAACAAACAGGTCGAAGAGCTCAAGACCAGCTTAGAAAATCGCTACCAAGCGAGCACGCCGCCCGACGCGAACGACGACTCGCCGCAGGCTCGCGGTAAGCGCCTAGCGGGCGTCGCCATCGCTATGTTTGACACGTTTCTTAAAGCGCAAAAGCAACCCAATGAGGTCAAGGGGTCTGAGTCCGAGCGCTCCGAGTTTGCCGAGCTGATGCGCCAAGCCATGGACAAAGGCTTTGAAGAAGCGAGCAGTCTTTATGGCGGGCTCGAAAAACTCGACCCCAAGCTCGCTCGGGACGTCAAAGAGACCTTCGCCGAAGCGCGCAAACGGCTCGGTGCCTTTGAGGGCTCCAAAGACTGATCAGTCTTTGAGAGCGCTCTAAAGCTCGTGTCGATTATCCAGATACCAATCCAGCGCTGAAGCTGCTGCACCCACGGCGCCGCTCCACATCGAGAACCCGATATCGGTCAGTAACCAATGGCGACAGATGTCGTCTTCGAATCCATCATTCGTTGCCGCGTAATGGTCCCAATACTCTAAAGAACCCTTACCGACCGAGCGCAGCACTCGACCCAAATTACCGCCGTTGTACTTACCCTGACCCGCACCAATTTGTCCTATAATTGCTAAGAGCTCAGCCTGCGATTGGTCCCCTGTGTTAACCGCTGCTTCCAAAGTATTCAGACTTTCTAGAGCCCATGCGGGGAGTCTCTCATCACCAGGATTCGCTCGCAGCTGTGATAGGTACACACTGCCTGTCGACTGCCCCTCCGCACGAAGCGCGTAAGCTGCTTTGTAGGCTACCGCCATTTCATCCATTTGTGATTCGATGGTCGCACAATCGCCTACTCGATTTAGGCACAACATCCGTTTGCCCTCGGCGATCATTGCATCGATGACCACGTCGTCAGGGTCGGTATTCTTCATGTTTGAACTTGGAGCCCATTGGACAAAGTGACCGAGCACTAAATTGTGCACTGCGCCCGCTTCGTCGACGCCCTGAGTCGGTGCCCCCGAGCAGTCATCGCATTCAGGACAGGCGCCCGCGTCCGGTGCCGGATAAAGCTCCTGGCAGAGGGTTTGAAGATCACCAGCATCCGGTACAGGTGGGCACTCAGGCTCCTCGGCTGCAACACAACCACCAAGCGCAAACACAAAGGCGCAAAAACAACGTAGCCAAAGAGTCAAAACAAAAGCCTCTCTATAGATAAGCTAGCTCGAGCCTAATGCATCCCCTGTCTTACTCAAAAAATTCTTCAACCTTTGGCGTCGACGCAGCCCAGCCAAAGCCAACAAACCGAAGACGCTACTACCTAGCCCGTCGCACGAGCAGCCCTGTGCTGGCGGCTCGGGCTCGGGCAACGGTTTGGTGCGAAAGGTGACGTCTGCGGGCGCCTCTAAGCGCGTGCCGTCGTAGCTTTCCAAGCCTTCGGGCAAGCGGTAATGCACCCGCTCGGTCTCAGGCCACTCGGTGGCGGGTTCGGCGACCACCATGTGGCTGTGGTCGCGGTAAAAGAACCAGCTGGTGTGCTCGATGTCGCCGTCCTCAAAATCGGCGAGCGTGCCAAGCTCGCTGAGCTGGTCGGATTCCCCCACCGCTCGGCTGAGCATCAGCGCAATGCGGCTCGCCGGGTCGGCTTTGGCACGAGCCGCCAAGGGCTCACCAGGGCGAGGCCACTGGTACGCCAGAGGCGAGTCATCGGGTTGCCCGGGCTCAAGCACCCGCTTCTCTAAACCCTTCCAGTATGAGGCGACCGCCTCGGCGATCACCGGCGGGCTGCCGCTGACGCTGCGATCGTTAATGTGCTCCGCCGCCCAAGGGTACTGGCGCTCCGAGTCGACCACCTCGGAGGGATCATCCGCAGAGATCGCCACGATCCAAGCCGCCGTGCGCAGCAAGTTTTGCCCACGCTCGATCTGATCGGCGCTGACGTCTAGGCGCAAGACCTGACTGTAGACATGAAGGATCGCCTCCATCGGCAAGCTGGCGTCGGGCTCAAGTCGTTGCCCGGAGGCGGCGGCGAACAAGACATCAGAGGCGGTGTCGAAGTTGTTGTGATGATCCGGCACACCGTCGACCGCATCGTGCACCCGAGAGGCGGCAAAGAACGTGGCGTCGTAAAACTCATCGGCGAGCCCATGCGACACCACCCCCATCAAGAAGGCGAGATGCAGCCGCCCCTCATCCGAGGCGTAAGGGTCCGGGTGGTTGGCGCGCACCCAGTCGGCGTAGCCGATATGAAAGGGCGCCCAATGCGCCGCCTCGCCATAAGGGTGGCTGATCGCGTAGCCGCCATCGGGGAACATACTGCCGTTGATCAGATAGCGCTCACCTTGATCGCTGCTGAGCAGGTCTTTGAGGCGGCCTTCGGGCAGCAAACGCGCCGCCTCGAGGCTGATCCAGGTGTGCGTTTGTTGACCGCAAGCCTGCGCGCTCGGTGACCAAGCCACCCCAACACACACCACCAGAAGAACCGCCGCCAACCGTCGCATCATCGCCTCTTTGATCCCATGATCCAAGCCAGACTCACCGCAGGAGCCCTCAAAGGTCAACTCAGCCAAGCTTCAAACCATCGGTTGACCCCGGGCTTAGGCTCAGACCAAAGTTTGGACGACCCACCCAAGGATCCTTCTGACCGTGCTCGCCGCTGCCTCAAAGCCCCTACTTGGCGCGCTGCTCTTTGCCGGAGCGGTGACCGGTATCATCGCCGCGACGGCGGCGGGCCTGAGCGACTACAAGCTGATCGGTCCCACCAAGCCCTTTAACTACCCGTGGCGCCTGGTTGAGCCGACCTCTTGGAGTCAACTCAGCGCCTGGCTCGGCTATGCGGGGCACAACCTATCGGTCTGGGTCATCATCGCTTATGCCCAGCGAAAGAAGCCCGGCTTTAGCGATACAATGCGCGGATTCAACTGGGCGATGGTGGCGGTTAATGTCCTTTTTGCTGGGCTGCACATCCTGCAAACCCAGCTCTGGTTTGATGGCTTGGCGCAAGACGTTCCCGAGGTCACCGCCTTGGGTTCGGTGGCGCTTATGCTCATGGTCATTTTGATCTTAGAGGCGCCTCGACGCGGCTTGTTTTGGGGTAAGGGGACCAAGCTGCCCAAGCGCCTTCTCGCCGTGACCAAAGCGTACCACGGCTACCTGTTCTCATGGGCGCTCATCTACACCTTTTGGTACCACCCAGCGGTGGCGACCCCTGGGCATCTCTGGGGCTTCTTTTACCTACTGCTCTTGCTCTGGCAGTCGGTGCTGATTTTCAACCGCGCCCACATGAACCGCTGGTGGACGCTGTTCTTAGAGATCCTGGTCATCCCGCACGCCGTCCTGGTTGCCTACGCTCAGGGTAAGGGCATGTGGGCGATGTTTGGTTATGGGTTTGGCAGCGTTTTTATCCTCACCCAGATGCACGGTCTTGGCTGGTCCAGCAGGCTCCGCCAGGGCATCGCCTGCGCCTTTATTGTCTCGATCATCGTCGTCTATTCAATGACAGACCGCCTTGCGCAGTGGCATGAGATCACGCGGATCCCTGTGCTGGACTACGCGGTGGTCGGATTACTGATCGGTGGGTTTGCGCTAGCAAACCGAGTGCTGAAGCCTTATCGAGATGAGGACGCAACGAGTTGAGCGGTTGAGTCAGGCGTCCACAGTTGACGCTTGATCGTCGAGAGGTAGGCTTCTGGTCATGATGTCTTTGCGCCCCATTCAGCACCTAGGGTTCGGACTCATCCTTTTGGGCCTAGGGTGCATGGCGCAGCTCCCCGAGATCGGCGAGGTCGAGGGCCGCTGCGGCGATGGCGTTGTGGGTGCGGGCGAAGCCTGTGATGATGGCAATGAGCTCAACGAAGACGCCTGCACCTCCCAATGCGAAGCGGCGCGCTGCGGCGACTCGTTCGTGCGAGCGGACCTCGAGGTAGGCGATCCGCGTTATGAAGGCTGCGATGACGGCAACATCAACGACCGCGACGCCTGCACCAACGCCTGCGCCGCGGCCCGCTGCGGGGACGGCATCTGGCGCCGCGACCTCTTGTTTGTCGATGACCCAGGCTTTGAGCGCTGCGACGACGGAAACATCGAAGAAAACGACGACTGCACCACCGCATGCGCCCCGCCCCGTTGCGGCGATGGAATTCAGCAAGATACGGAAGCGTGTGATGACGGCAACGAGTCCAACTACGACGCCTGCTTGAACACCTGCGCTGCATCAGCTTGCGGCGATGGGTTCTTACGGACAGGACTCGAACCGGGAGCACAAGGGTACGAGGAGTGTGATGGAGAAGCCGACTGCAGCGACTCCTGTCAGCTCATGTTTTGCGGAAACGGTGAGCTCGAAGGCACCGAAGTCTGTGATGACGGCAACGAGATCCTGACCGATGCCTGCGCCAACTGCCGCGAGGCGCGCTGCGGCGATGGCTTCGTTCGTGGCGATCGGATCCCAGGACAACCTGGCTATGAAGCATGCGACGATGGGAACCTGCAAGCGGGCGACGAGTGCAGCGTGGAATGCTTAGTCGACGATCACGGCAACTCGATCCAGTTCGCCACCGTCATGGTGGCACCGGAGCGCCAGCTTGAAACTTATCACGTGGGCGTCGTGAGGGGTTACATGCACAGCCTAACCGACCGCGATCTTTTTGCGATGACCGCAGCACAAAGCGGCGTGTACCGATTTGATGTGCTCGGTGATGAACCGGGTCGCCCCATCTGCACCGTCTACAATTCAGAGGGTGAGCTGGCAGGCTACAATCAGCGCCGTGTCGAGAATGGGAACGAATACCGATGCAGCATTGACTTGTATATTGAGGCGAACACGACCGCCTATTTAGAGGTCACCACCGCAAACTTCATCAGGAACCCCTACCTGTATGTGGTCAACTTGCAGATGCCATGCGGCAACGGGGTCGTCGATGAGGGTGAGGAGTGTGACCCCGAAGCGCCGAACTCAAACAGCTTTCGCTGCCGAAAAGACTGCCGCAATCGGCGAATGATCACGCTGGCAGGAACGACCGGGTGCGCAATCGTGAACGGCGGCGTCAAGTGTTGGGGAAGCAACGCGGGGCTAATGCTTGGTGAAAACGTTGAAAACGCTAGGTTATGCCCCAAATTAGAGTACGGCAGAGGGCGCCGTGAGGGGAACGCCGAGACGGATGTTCAGGTGTCGCGATTTGTCGTTGATGTTGTAGACTCCAGACATCGAGTCGCTGACCTAAGCGGGGGCTGGAATGAAGCCGTTTGTGCCTTGTACGGCGACTCAGGTGTGACGCATTGCTGGGGGCGACATGGACACATAACGCCGAGA
>JBDQPD010000081.1:0-15647 GCA_040260805.1 Myxococcota bacterium
CATGCGGCTGACCAATGGTTAAACATCAAAGCCTGCCGATCGGCGCCCTCCATCAGCAACTGTAGGATCGAATGCTGGTCACGAGGGCCTTCAGCTGCCGCGACAAACAAAGGTAGCCCCGCTTTGCCTAAGCTCTCACTGAGCAACTGCAGCCACCAGCCTGATAGACCGCTCAGCGCGCGTCCGTAGAAGAAACCGAGCCAGCGGTCATGGCCCCCATCAAGTAGATGTTTGAGGTCCGTCGCCCACTGAATCGCTTGCGCCGCATCCGCCTGTTTTGCCCCCTGCAAAAGATCATCGACCGGGAGACCCAAAGCCGCTGCGGGAAGTAACCCGCAGGGCGTAAACACAGAGAAGCGTCCGCCGACATCATCAGGGATTGATAAGGTCGGCCAATCCCTCGAGGCTGCAAGCTCGCCTAAAGGGCTCTCAGGGCTAGCCGTCACGACCGCGACGCGACCAAAGTCATACGCTCCAAGAAGCTCCCGCAGCCAAGCCATCACCTCTAAGGTGGTCCCGCTGCGGCTGATAATGATCAGCCCTAGTTCGGTGTCAGGGATGCCATCAAGTTGGTGCTTGAGGCTCGCTGCGTCGAGATGATCAAGCAGCACCAGTCGGTCTGCTTGCTCGTGCGATGCGAGGGCGCTGACCAGAGCGTTTAAGCCCATCGCAGAGCCGCCAATACCTAGGACAACGACCTTGCGGCAGCCAGCAAACTCACTGCCCAGTTCGATGGCTCGAGCTTGGTCTCTAACGTCACGCGTCAAACAACGCTCATAACCACTCACCCCAGATGAAAATACAGTATCGTCTGCCGAACCGATATGAGTGGCGACTGGCCAGCGAGGCAAAGGCTCGATTAAGACTGGCATACCCGATTTCCTTTTCCCGAGATGGAGCACCAAGTCCGTCGCCCTAACCAGAACAGCAAACCCTAACTAAGAAGGCGCCTTGGCGACCTCTGCAGCCAATGCTTCGCCTAAATGTTCGAGTTGCGCCAGGTCCGTATAAGCCTGGCAGCTGATTCGGACCATTCGGCGGCCGGCGAAACTCAGAATCGGGATCTCGATTTGATAACCCTCAATCAACCGCCGCTGAAGAGGATCGGTTTCTAAATGATGCAGCGCTTCGTGAGCAGGTAGGGGTAAAAACAAGCTGGTCATCGCCCCAAACATCGACGCCGGAGCGGTCAGCTCATAACCTAACCGCTGATTCAGAATCTGCGCGCCCTGCCAAGCGAGGTTTCGATTACGCTGCATTAATCCATTGAGCCCTTCTGGATGGCAAGCCTCGAGCGCTTGAAGCGCGAAGGGGAAACTCAGCCAAGCGCTCGGGTCAAAAGTCCCGGTCCAATCGTAGCAGTCCTGCCAGCGCTGCGCTTTGGGTAGGTTCAACCCATGGCTCAACGCACAAGGGAAAATACGATCACGCCAATCGGAGCGTACGTGCAGACACGCAGTTCCGAGCGGAGCGCAGATCCATTTGTGCAAGTTAGCCGTTGTAAAAGCGGCTCCGCATCGATCGAAATCGACGTCAATTAAACCCGGGCTGTGGGCAGCATCGACGAGCGTTTCCACGCCGCGACCCTTGAGCGCGCTAACAATTTCTTCAATCGGCAGGACCCAGCCCGTGGGGCTGATCACCGCGTCGATCATAGCAAAGCGAGTGCGCGAACTGACCCGGTCCATAATCGCTGCGGTGATCTGCTCAGGGCTGCTAACGGGAAACGGTAAGGTGACTTGTACGACGCGCGCGTCGTGGCGTTGGGCGACATAATCAAGCGCCGCTCGGCAGGCGCCGTAAGCCTGATCTAAGACCACAATCTCATCGCCCGGCTTAAGCGACCAGCTCCGTAACACCGAGTTAACCCCGTAGGTCGCATTGGGCACGAACACTAAATTCTCGGACTGCGCCCCAACTAATTCTGCGAGCACCGAGCGTGCCTTATCAAGAAGCGGTAAGTACTCATCGAGAAGAAAACGCATCGGCTGCTTCTCAAGGCGTCGCCGCCACCTTTCTTGTTCTTGCGCGACCGAATTCAATCGAGCACCAAATGACCCATGATTGAGAAATGTCCATGCCGGATCAAGCTGCCAACTCTGTTGCATATCGAAACCCTCGCCAAAAAACGCTAGCAGAGGTTTCGTGATGCTACGCCTAAAGATCAAGGTTTGCCTTTTACTCACTGTCGCAGCTTGCACTGAAGAAGCGACAGGGCTGACCATTCCTTACCAGGTGCCACCAAGCTCAAGCGCTTGGCTTGATGTCCCGTGGCCTAGTAATCTTCGCTTGAATGAGCAGGGTAAGCCTAAACTCTTCTCTTATCCCGACCCCCAGGCCGCCGAGCTTGTCCGCGCGGCCATCGCGCTGGCCGAGACGCGTGATGGCTTTGCCTTACAACCGACGATCTACATCGAAATGGGCGCTTTAGTGTCCACCGATCAACTCGACGCTGACCCCGAGGTGTCCCTTGAGCCAGGCGCGCCGATTCAGCTGGTTGCCCTCGATGGTGCGTTCGAGCGTCGCCCGCTGGCGCTCGGTCAAGGTGGAGCCGATGATTGGTTGAGCGAGACGGTCTTGCACGCCCGACCCCTCTTTGGTTGGCCGCTTCAGCCGAATCAACGCTACGCGCTGGTCGTGACCTCGGCGCTCAAAGCTCAAAACGGAGAGCCCTTCAATGCCGTCGAGTCGGTCGCTGAGGGCTTGCAGGGCCGAGGGGCTCAAGCCGCTTACCTCGAGCCCCTTCGAGACCGCCTCAGCGATTATGCGCTTCAAGCTAGCGATATCGTCGTTGCCACGGTGTTTACCACCGCCGACCCAAGCCGTGAAATGAGCGCGCTAACTGCAGCACAAAACGCGCTTGAAAGCCCAAGCCTGACGTCGGGGTGGCAAGCTGGCGAAGCGCCGTTGCCACGAGTCTATGAAGCCGAATATTTGGCGCCTTTGTGGCAGCACGGGGTCAAGCCCTATGGCTCGAGCGGCGGAGGCTTCATCTTTGCTGATGAGGTCCCTCAAGTCGCAGCGCTTGATGAACGCATGCGGGTGACCGTTATGATCCCGCGAGCAGAGCCACCCGAGCGAGGCTGGCCTGTAGTGATCTACCAGCACGGCACCGGAGGAAGCCATCGCTCCTTTCTCGATGGGTCGGGCTCTTATGCGCAGGACCTAACGGACAGCGGCTTGGCGATGATCGGTTTAGACCAGCCTTTGCACGGTGAGCGAGCGGCTCCCGGGACCAACACGGAATGGCACACCTTTAACCCTTTTAATCTCGAGGCTAGTGCAGCCAACCTTCGCCAAGGCGCGCTGGATATGATCCTCCTTCACCGCATGCTGCGCGAGGGTAAGCTCAACAGCCGCGAGCCGATGATCTCATTCGACCCTGAGCGAATCTACTTCTTCGGGCACAGCCAAGGCGGCTTAACGGGCAGCCTAGCGCTTCCTCATGTCGCCAACTTACCCTGCTCTGTTTTGAGTGGGGCTGGGGCGGCGCTGAGCATGACCCTGCTCGAGCGTAAAGAGCCTCTGGATATCGCAGAAGCCCTCAAAGGCTGGGGCGGGGCTCAAGGGCCTCTATTCGCAAGTCATCCAATGATCAGCCTGGTGCAACACGCCTTTGAGCCGAGTGATCCAATCAGCGCAGCGCCGAACTGGCAAAATTCAGGCCCTCATCATCTCTTGATCACCTCCGGACAGCTCGACCAACAGACCCCGTTCAAAACGGGCGACGCGATGGCGATGGCGGGGCTAGTTCCTCAGATCGAACCCATCGACCATGATCTATGGCGTCACGAGCTTGAAGCGATCCGGCCGAGCTCTGGACGACTGGTCAACAATGCTCGATACCCCGAACACAGCGTAACCGCTGCCTACCGGCAAAGTCGAAGTGGAGATCATTTCGTGGTGTTTCAGTCAGACCCTGTACGCCGGATGGTGCGCTCATTTTTCACCAGCTGCGCAGGCGGTGAACCTGTCGTGAGCAGCCGATGACCGGTCAGCTCATGCGTCGGTTTTTATCGCTTCCAGCTCCTATTATTCGCGGATCTGAACACACCAACGACGGCCGCTGGCTTGAACCGAGTGACCGCCAACTCAACCTGAGTCACCCGACCGGCTGGCTCGCCGCTGACCCCTCGTTGACCTCCTTTGAGTGCGCCGAAGGTCAGATTCATTACCAAACCTCAGGCTCGAGCGCGTTCGCGGTCGGTGTCGAGGGCGCACGAGCCGACCTGATCGGCTCCTGGGCGAACGCTTTGCGTGAGCGCGGTTATCGTCGAACGCTGATCTTCCCAGTCGCAACTTGGCAACGTGCGGCTTTAGAGCTCCAAGGCTTCGATCTGATGCAGGTAGGCGAAGAAGCTGAGGTCTACCTTCCAGCCTACCAAGTTCGCGGCAAAAAATACGCTAACCTCCGACAGATGCTGCATCGAGCCCAGCGCCAACACCTGAGCGTCGAACTGCAGACAATGCCACCCGAGGATCCTGAAAACCTCGAAGTTGTTTGGCGAGATCATTGCGCACAGACCAAACGAATGAGTTTACTCGTTGGGCAACAAAACACCTGCGACCAAGCGATCTATGTCGTGGTGCGATCTCAAGAGGGTCAATTGCTGGCGTGGATTGAGGCTCGCCCTGGCTTTGCGAATCGAGGGTATGGCGTCGACGGAATGGTTCGGCACCCCGATGCACCAGCGGGCGCCGTTGAGCTCGCCATCGACACCTTGTTGCGCTCGCGCAAACAAGCGGGTGACACCTGGCTTAGTTTAGGTGCTGTACCCTTGCGCGGCGTTGATTTAACCCGCCCTCTGCTTGGCTTAATCTGCCGAATCCTACGGGAGAGCGGTTTAGGCAATCGCCTCTTCCACTTCAGTGGGTTGGGTCAGTTTAAAGCCAAGTTTGAGCCTAATTGGCGCCCGGTTTTAATGGCTGACTACCAACGGTTAAACGCCATTTCATTGTACGAAGGGTGTCGTTTATGGGGCTTGTTTTAGCCTCAAGCTTGAGAAGATTTTTCGTCCCACCGATGAGGCCTTAGGCTTGCGCAGCGGCGGCGTCTAATTTGATAAGCGCTCAAGCATCCTCGCTGAGTTCAGTGCACCCTACTTATCGAGCCACGCGAAAAGAGAACCGGTGATGAGCGAATCTGAACCCACACCCTTACCCCTCGACAGTGACCATCTGCGGGCAATGCATGCGGCCGATATCGCAGATCTTTTCGATAAAACGAGCAGCGAAGAGCATGCTTTGATCATGAGCGCGCTTGACGCAGAAAAGCGCGCCGAACTGCTCGTATACCTAGACGCCCATGAGCGGCGTGATCTGCTCGACGAGAAAAGCCCCGCTCAAATCGCCGAGTTGTTCGGGGAGCTTAAGTCTGATGATGCAGCCGACTTAATCGGAGAGCTCGAAGAGCAGACTCAAATTCGCGTGCTCAGAGTTATTGAAGAAGAGGACCCCAAAGAAGCTCACGAGGTCCGCTCACTGATGGACTATCCTGCCGACTCTGCTGGTGGGCTGATGCAAGCTGAGATCGCATCGATTGAGTATTCTGCGACCGCTGGAGAGGCTCTTGAGGTGTTGCGAGCGAGCCAAGACGACGCCGATTCAATGCACTTCATTTTCGTCACCGATGACCAAGGTCAGTTCATCGGCGTGGTGCGGATGGCGCGCTTGGCTTTAGCGCAACCTTCATCGCCTATCGCTGCCATTTTTGAACCTAAGTTCATCGACGTCCAAGCGCATGTCGACCAAGAAGAGGTCGCTCAGATCTTCGCAAAATACGACATCATTTCGCTTGCGGTTGTCGATGAACATGAGCGCCTGTTAGGGCGAATTATGGTCGACGATGTGCTTGAGGTTTGGGCTCAAGAAGCCCACGAAGACGCCTTTCGCATGGTCGGCTCAGATCCTGACGAGCTGCAATATCAGCGCAACCCATTTCGACTGGCCTTTATCCGCCTGCCTTGGCTGCTGATCAACCTCGTCGGCAGCGCCGCAACCGGCTGGATGTTGTTTTTGTTTCAAGGCACCCTCATCGACAATATTATCCTGATCACCTTCGTCCCAGTCATTACCGCAATGGCCGGAAATGTCGGCGCTCAAAGCGCGATGATCATGATTCGTAATTACGCCTCGGGGCGAGACCAAGAACGCAGCGTATGGCGCAACTTAGGTCGAGAGAGCGTCACAGGTCTGTCGATTGGCGGTCCCTGCGGCTTACTGCTCGGATGCGGTGCGACGCTTTGGCACGGTGACTGGGCCGTCGGTCTGATCGTCGCCATCAGCCTGTTCTTAGTGATGACGGTATCGGCGATTATCGGCAGCCTAGCGCCGAGCCTGTTTCGGCACCTCGGGATCGACCCCGCTATCGCTGCTGGTCCCTTTGTCACCACGGCGAATGATCTGATCGGTATCGCCATTTATATGGCCGTCGCGGCGACCGTGCTCAGCGTCACCTAGACGTTAGTTGCACAGAAACTCTTCTTCGAGGTCAGCGCCGAGCTTCAGGTTGATCTGTTGCTCTTGACCGCCACGCCCAGTGGCGCATTGAACGCGCAGTGTCCACGCTCCAGCGTCGAGATCAAGCGCCTCGCCGCTGACCCCTTGTATGGGTTCGTCTTCCGACTTTCGAAGCACTTGCCAAACGCCTTTGGCGCGCTGCCCGTTCTTGGTCAACGTCACCCGAAGTCTGCTTTGTTTACGCTTCAGATCAACGGTCTTTTGATCCCCATGCTTGATCACCAGAGGTCTCGAGTAAGGGATGGCTTTACCATCACTAGCGACGACCCGAAGCGGCCAACGACCGGGCGCAATACGAACCATCTGACCGATCGCAAAGCGACCGACGAGCTCACCGTCTGCTGGATTGAGTAACTCGACCTGCCCATATTGGGGCGACTGACCACGCCTCAGTCGAACCACAGCTTTGCCAAACTTCGGCGGCGCCCCAAATTTCGTGGCTCGCCCAGAAAACACCTCGACGGCTTGGGCTTTAGCGCCGAAATCGACCCCTAAAACCTCCGCTGAAGGCAGCTGATAGCTGACTCGATAAAGCCCAGCACTAACCTTCCAGCGGTCACCCTGAAGCCCCTCGGCGAGCAGCTTGGCGCCGGTCGCATCAAAGAGCTTAAGTTCGCCTAAGGGCTCTTTGAGGCCCCACTTAAGAATACCCAAGGCGGGGTTCGCTCGTCGCTCGACAGAAGCCTCTGGTCTCAGGACAAACTCGGCGACCTTATGAGCCTTCTGGGCTAAGTCCTCGCGTCGAGTGACGGTCATCGTGTAGCGATTAGGGGGCAATTCAATCCAAGCACCCGACGGACCATATCCTGCGCTGCGACCATCAGGACCCAGCACATCGACCTGACCTTCTCCGCCAACGAGTAAGGCGCGGACTTTTCCCGGCGCTAAATCCACCACGCGCTCTAGGGTAGCGCCTTGACGAACCGTGATGCGGTCTTGGCGCCAGGCGCGCCGTTGGGCATCCGAACTCTCAAGGGTCCAGGTCCCTGCTAACAAGGGTGTCTGAGCGCCAGGCTTAGCCTCTACTCGCTCGTCGCCGCCCATTCGCTTGAGCACCATACTGCCGGGGATTCGATCGCCGTCGCGCTCAATCCAAACGATGGCGAAGCCCATCTTTAAGTCGATGGTTTGCTTTCCGCGAACGCCTTTGACAATGCGGATCAGCTCACCCGTAGCTCGGCGGCAATAAACTCTTAGATCGACACCCTTTCCCAGATCCCACTTTACCGCTTCACCGCTTCCAGCTTCGGCTTCGGTGGCTAAATTTTGGATACGACAGGTCCGGCCGGACTCGATGCCGTTAACCGTAACATCAACCTGTATCGTGGCCGCAGCGAGCGCCAAGGCAACGAGCATGGGTTTACTCCACTGGGGTTACGGTCAGCGTATAACCGGCCTCAGGCCGGGTATCGATCGAATAGATGCGCAGGTAGTAGGAACCTGAACTTGGGAAACGCAGCATGATCTCCTCATGATTGAGTAGACCCTCAGAGGTCGCCATCACCGAGTCGCGGCTAGGCGTCAAAAGCGCCATATCCAGGTCACCGTCAACCGCGTGGAAGTCTAGCTCAAGGCGCAAGCGCTGCCCGCGACGAACATCGAGTCGATACCAATCATCATCGCCATCACAAGCGACCGCTTGGATCGAACCTTCAGTGGTCAGCGAGCTCGCCGCTTCAGCGGTGTCGTTGGGCTCATGCGTATCGGGTCGGCAGTGATGATTTTCGGTGCTTGAGAACTGCAGATCATAAGCGCCGATTCCATCATCCGCAGAATAGACCTTTGCCATCACCGTGGTGGTTTGGCTGGTTGAGACCATCGCTTCAGCCTGACCTTCTGCGCTCCACACGCGGCCGAGGGTGTTGTTGCCTGTTTCGTCGTAGAAACGCACCGCCACTTGAGCTTCACGGTTTTCGTACACGGTGTTCGCATAGACGCGCCGGTTCGCAGGAACGGTTAGACGATACCAATCGACATCGCCTGCGCACATGCTCCGAGCCTCACGCAATGGCTCGGGAAGTTCGACCGGTGTCGCCGACGCCACGAAGTTGTTTGACTCATCGCCTTCATCAACATCTGGCGTGCATTGGTAGGGACCGTGTGCGTTGTAGGTGAGGTCATAGCGTAAGGCATGTCGGTCCAAAGCGCGGACCTCAACGATCAAGCTTTGAGCTCGAGCGCTTCGATAAAATAGACGCTCTCGATCGCTTCGCACCCCACGGCTCGCGTCAAGCTCGGTCACCCCGTCAGCAGCCAAGAGTCGAAGGTCAATGTCGCCCAGTTGATGATTAAAGTCGGTGATAAACTCGAGCGCGTGACCGGCTTGAAGATCGATCTGGTAATAATCCAAATCAAACTGGCATAAGGTCACGCCGTTGTACTGATCCGGCTCCAAAATGCTGGCGAGGTCGGCCTGGTTGTTGCCGCCCTCACCTTCAAACTGATCCGGGTCACAGGGCTGACCGGGGGCTAGATTGAGTTGCAGCTCGTAGGGTGTGTTGCCGGCGAGATGAGCGACTTTGATGAAGTAGAAGGCGTCAGCGCCTGCTACAAAGCTAAACGACGCCGGCCCGCGCGGTGGGCCGGGTGCATAGCGGAGCGTTGAGATGCCGTCTTGTGCGACCAAGAACAGATCGAGCATCGAGCCTTCATCCATGCCCAGAGCCTGAACGGTCAGCTCTTCGCCTCGGTTCAAACGCACCGCATAAAAGTCGTTGTCGTCGGGGCATAAGGTCAGATGATCCAGGCGCTTGTCTTGACCTTCGATCACCACATCGGTCGCTGAGGCAAAGGTGTCATTGTCTTCATAGATGTCATCTCGGCACGGTCCACCGATCGGCTGACACAGACCGGTGACCACATCGCATCGCTCAGCAAAGCCGCAGTGCAGATCCGAGGTACACGGATCAGGTTTCGGGATGCAGATGCGAGCCTGAGGATCACAGATCTGATTTTCAGGGTCAGGACAATCAGCGTCGGTGCGGCAAATGTTATCGCTCTCGCACAAGCCCGAGCGGCGGTTGCATTTCAAGCCAGTGCCGCAGTGATCATCGCTGATGCACTGCACGCAATTTCCGACCGGGTCGCAAAACATACCTTCTTGGCAGTCTTGGTCTTGGGTCTCAACGCTGCACTCAGCGGCGCCAGCTCGCTGGCAGCGACCGGTCGCTTCATTGCAGATCTCACCCGCTTCACAGGCGGTCTCAGGGAACTGCTCAGCGAGCGAACAACCCACCGACTCGATGCAGTAAAAATGAACGCGATCACAATCAAAGCCTGTCGGACAATCAGATCGACGAGCGCAAGGAATCGAGTCGCTAGCGTCTTGGCAGCGACCGAGCGCGCAAAACGTATTGAGCCCGCACTCGCTATCTTCGGAGCACTCCGAGCCAAAGCCGTCCCGAGTGCGGCAAATTCCTTCGCTGACTGAGCAGTACTCGTAGCGCTGACATTCATTGTCTTGAGTACACGGTGGAATGGACTCACAAAGACCGGTCTGAGCGCAGCGCAGACCTAAATCACACTCGCTGTCTTCGGTACAAGGAGCCTGAACCACAACGCCAGCGTCCGGAGCCGGAGCAGGGCCGTCATCACAGGCTGCGCTGATTCCAACAAATGGAACCGCAGCGAGGAGGAGAAGCTTAGAACGGGCGTTCATACGCAAAGGTCTCCTCTAAGTCGCGAAAGTTCAGGTCAGGCCAGTCGAGCTGCAGCGCTTTCCACATGGTCTGATCCTCTTCAAAAGCGATGTAGGTCTCATGACGAAGCATACCGTGAACATACACCCGAACCGTTCCGGTGGTCGGTGTACGAGCCTCGCCTTGTTGGTTGTCGTTCCAGTAATGAACCCAAACCTGAAAGGTGTCTGTAGCCGGCTCGCGCAGGTTGATGTTCTCAGGTCCAAACCCGCGCTGATCATCGATATCTAGGCGGGGATGATTTGCCTCTTCTGGGTACCAATCATCCGGGAATCTATTCGAGAAATAGGCGTCATAACTGGCATCGAATGGATGGTACTCAAGCGCCTCATCACCTCGTAAGAAGTGGAGATCCAAGTCCGCTTCAGGGTGGTCCCAAGTCAGCTGGATATGCAACGCGTCACGAGGCACCGCTCTAAAGGTCACCACAGCCGGCTCGACCGAGCGAACACCCATGGTGTCCACCACATGCAACTCAACGGTGTAATCGCCCGCTAGATCGGCGGTGATACCAGCCTCAGCTTGGTCGGCGTCTTCAATCGATGCCGTCGATCCAGGGGGGCGGCGAAGCAAAGACCAGTTATAGGTCGCAATGGTCAAACCCTCAACCGGGCTGTTGCTCGTGCGACCGTCAAAGACGATCTGATCAAGGGGCTCAATCCGGTCTGGGTCATTCACAAGCTGAGCCTGTGCGATGGGCGGCTGGTGCCCTTGTCCGACCAAGGACACTTCCACCATTGGGCGGTTGATGTCATTGCTCTTGATCTGCAAAACGCCGCTGTATTCTATTAATTCGACCGGCTCGAATGCGATACGAAACTGAGCCGTCAGCCCGGGAGCGATCGCTTGACCCACCATGCTCGCTGCGCCCACTGCGCGAAACGGGCAAACATCAGCGTCAGGGCAGGCGACCAAGACCTCACCCACGAACAAATCGTTTTGTCCTAAGTTCCCGACCGTGACGGGCAGTAAGCCCGTATCACCCACTGCGGTTGGACCAAAGTCTAGCGCCTCAGGATCAACGGTGATCTCGGGGGTCCCCAGATCGACACCAGTTCCTCGCAGCGGGACCTCAATGGTGCCGATGTCTGCGTCCAAAGTCTCAAGGATCAAGCCCCCCTCAAAGGCGTCCTCAACGACCGGCGCAAAGGTCACGTCCAGAAGCGCGGTGGCGCCACTCGGAATCAAGGTCGGGCATTCACCGACTGTGAACACCGGCTCGGTGTCGTCCGAGCGTTCACAGCGAACGATCTCGACGCCGACAATGCTGGGGTTTGCCAGGCTGATCTGAACCGTTTTCGACTGCGCTAAACCGACCTCACCAAACTCAACAGGGTTGGGCGTGACCTCGAGCTGATGCGGGACCTTGATGATCTCGTCATCACCGCAACTACAACCCCCGAAGCTCAGCCCAATGGCGAGCGCGGTCAGTACACCGCGTCGAGCACTCATCATTGACCCGCCGTCACCGTCAGGTTGTATTCCGTACGACCCTCAGCGCCGGTGATTTGAAGACCATAAAACCCGAAGGCTTCAACGCCTTCGAAGGTCAACTCATGAGTCTCGCCGTCGCGCTGGCTGGTCGCCACCGCATCGCCCGCATTATTTTGCCCATCAAGAGCGTGCAGCGTCATCGACATGCCTTCAGGTCCGGTGGCTTGAACGGTGATGGTCTCGCCCGCAACAACCACCATACGATACCAGTCAGCGTCCGAGCATAAGACCAGGTCTCGTGCCCAGTTGAAGTTACCGCCTGCGGGACGAATCGTCACCGCATCGGTGCTGGTGTCACCACCTTCAGCCTCAAGCTGGTCGTCGCGACAGCCCTCGGTGTACTGAGCACGCAAGGAGTACATCTGAACCGCTTGACCGCCATTGAAACGCTCGACCATCAGGTAATGGTCGCCGCCGTCCGTGCGATCGAGCTCAATGCGCTCATTATCGTCCATGCTGCCACCCACTGCGATGGCGCGCTGTGATGCGTTGTACAAGTACATGTCCACGTCGCCTTGAGCGTGCGTGAAGTTCGCTTCGATCACCACGGGGGTGTCAGCGACCGTATTAAGCATATACCAATCAATATCGGTGGGTCCGCACAGGTGACGATCCACGGCTTGAGCCGATGAGCTTAGATACGCCGATGCGTTATTCGACTCATTCGGCTCGCCTTCAGCCTGCGGGTCAGGGCAGATGTCGCCCTGTTCAACCTGAACACGAAGATCAAACGGCACATCGGTTCCGCGATCTTCTTCGGTCGCTGCTTCGTTCCAACCCACGTAGGCATAGATCGCTCGAACTTGACCGGTCGAATTGACCGCCGTGGCGCGCTTGAACCCAGTCGGACCGCTACCGTAATCAACGATCGAGGCTGCATCGAGCAGGCGCAGATCCAAGGGAAAACGCGGGCTGTTGTCGAGGCGAACGTCCAGCGTCTGACCAGGATCAAGGTCGATGCGATACAAATCCACATCCGACCCTGCACACATCGCACCGTCACCGACCGTCGCCGAACCGTCTTGGTTCGGTTCCACCCGCTGAGCCGAGTCACGGTCACCGCCTACGTCGCGCAGTCCACGACAGCTAAACGGAGGGTTGACGTCGACTCTGAGCTCGTAGCGGTTCGCGTCCTCAGGCAGCGTCGCTTCCGGCGCAACCGTCACCACCAGGTACACGTTTTTAGCGTCGTCCTCATTGGTCCACTCGAGACTGGGTACATCTTGGTCTGGAGTCGACTCAGCGAGTATGTCTTGGGCGTTGGTACCGAGCAAGCGAACCGCAAGATCGGCATCAGCTGCCATACTCACCTGGACCGTGTGCCCCGAGGGGACGCGGAACGAGTAGGTGTCAATGTCTTCAGCGCACAGAAAGCGTCGCATCTGAACCGTGTGGTCGCCCACACTCAAACCGGTCGCTTCTTGACGTGAGTTGTTGGGCTCATCGATCTCGCATGGCGGCGGCGTTGAGAGGTTCACGCGCAGGTTGTACGGAAACACGTCTGCGTCAGTTGCTGCGGTGCGAACTCGGAAATAATAAGTCCCTGCATTGAGCGCGGTCGCCGTCGCGGTTCCCGTCCAGTTGCCATCACGCAACCGAGCCTGACCGACGACATTTCCGGTCTCAGGAGCGATGATCTCAAGGTGGAAAGGCGCCGAGGGCGGCAGCGCAGCATGACAACGATTGTTCAAGCAAAAGGCGTCGTCTTGAAGCTGGCGACAATGCGACTCTCGAGTGCACTCTAACTCTTCATCAAGCACTCGAGCGAAAGCCGCTTCGTCCAAGGTCAGCGTCGCATCAATGCTCTGTCCATCCTCAATCGTCAGACGATACATATCTAAATCACCACGACACAAAACCTGCGTTGAGGTGTAATAAGACGGGCTCTCCTCGCCCTCTTGGAAGGGCGCCAATGAGGTCGCGGTCGTCACGCCGTTGTTCGGCTCGTCTTCGCCGTCACCTTCACAACGAGGCTCAGGCAGCGCGCAGCGCCACATCTGCGTGTCGCAAAGCCACCGAGTGTCACCACCATTTTGAGTCTGACAGTCCTCGTCCAAGTTGCACAAAGGCAAGACGCATTCGTTGTTACCCGAAGCGCAGCGCCGGCCCGTTGGAGCGAGGCAGGTGCGATTGGGCTCATCGTTGGTACCGATGTTCTCGCAATAGGTCTCCGGCGGGCACTCGATGTCGGTGTTGCAGCTGACCGGCTCAGGCAATGGAGCCATGCAATCGACATCTCGCTGACAGCCGCTTGAGCCGACACACTGGCCCAGGGCTAAGTTGCAGTGCGTTCCCGTGCTAAAGCGACAGGTCGAGACGCCGTTACGATCGGCGACGCACAAGGTGCCTTGGGAGCAATCAGCCTGCGACTGACAGGGGTCGCCGCTTGCCTCCGTCGTGCACTCGAAATCGCTCATGCACTGGACGCAGCGGCCGTCGGTGCGACCCACTGGAACATGACAGATTTCACGCTCACGGCACACTTCAGCTTCGGTCGCTTCGGTGCATTCACCGATCTCAATATCACGGCATACGTTGGCGTCTTGATCGCACTCTTGACCTTCACTGCAGGCGAGCTGCGGGAAGTAGTTTGCGAAGCGGCAACCCAAGTCTTCAACGCACGCGTTAGCGGTCGGGTGGCACCGTTGCCCCGAAGGACAGTCACCATCGCGAGCGCACGTTGGGCGCATGCAAGCAAGGGTCTCACAACGGCCGGTGTCGGCGTTGCAGGAGCTCCCTGAGCAGTCCGAGTCGGTGACGCAATCATTACCCATATCGACCGGGGTACACTGAACCACTTGGACGGGGTCGGCGGCGCGGCTTGGGTCTTTAGCGCAGTCGGTGTGACGCAAGTTACCGTTGTCTTCACGGCTGCACGCGCGGGTCCCTGCGTTCAAGCAGTTACCACCCCAACAAAAGCTCAGCGCCGGACATTCTGCATCAATCGTGCATTCGCAGCCAATACCGCCACCGAGATCGCAAGGCGGGCGGCAGGTGTTGCTTTCGGAATCACAGGCAAAGCCCTCATCGCAGTCGTCATCATAACCGCACTCACCGGACTTACAGATGCCATCAACGCGATCACACCAGCGCCCGCGACCGCAGGCGAAACCAACGCCCTCATCGATCGCAGATTGGTTCGATGCCGAAACGCAGCGAGCCGAGAGCTCACCTGCGTCGGGAGTAATCTGGGTTGTCGTTCCCGAACAACCCACGAGGGCGGCAAGCGCCACGAGCGTAAGAAGACGAAACTTCATGCTGTCTTCTCCTTAATTCTGAGGTGGGATCGGGTCGACCGGTCGCTGGGTCGGCTGGCAGACAAACCGCGAGCCGCGGCACAAGCGCTGCTCGCACACACTGTCGACGCTGCAACCGTAATCAGCCGGGCAATCTTGATCACCAACGCAAGCCAGAGCCGTCGTATCCACAGCGCAGGTCTGCCCATTACGGCAATCCGTATCATCGTTACAAAGACCACCCTTTTCGGTGGTGATCAGCACAGCCTCCCACCAGGCACCCGTATCTTGCATCAGCGCATCCACTTCACAGCTCAAGAGACCATAAAGGTACACTCGAAGCGTTGCGATCGTCTCGCGAACACCGCCGTTGGTCGGCCGCGCGGTGAAGTAATGAGCACCGATGAGGTAATCAAAGCGATTGGGTTGATCGACCGTAATATTCTCGGGACCGTACCCGTTAACATCATCGATATCGAGCTGAGCGCCCCAATCGAGCTGCTCGCGGCAGTTTCGATAAAAGCAGTCCAAGTTGGTGTCACGGTACACGCGTGAGTCACCGCCACGAAGCATGTGCACATCAGCATCCGAGGTCGGATGATCCCAAATCAACTGAATCGCAATCGCATCTTGCGGGATCGCTTCGAACTCCACCACGCAAGGCTGTGAGCGCACGCCGAAGTTGTCACGCACAATCAGC
>JBDQPD010000074.1:0-16921 GCA_040260805.1 Myxococcota bacterium
CTTGGTTGAGCTCGAGCTGCAATCCGTAGCGGTTGCGGCGCTCGCCGCTGTGGTGACGGATCCCGTAGCCGCCCCTAAAAACACGGTTCAGACACAGCTCGCCTTGGTCTGAGATCAAGCCCGGCGCAGCCGGAGCGGGGTGGTCAGCGAAGGCCTGACGCAGCTGCTCGAGCGCTTGACGGGCGAAGGCTGGCGGGCAGCTCAGCGCGCGCTCATCCAAGGCCAGCTCGCCTCGCTCGTCGCCGCCGTTGCCCAAAATCACCAAAGGGCGCGTAGTCAGGCCGCTTGGCCCACGTGCTGGCGAGGTCGCCGCCATCGAGTGTCCGTCGATGAACAAGGCGTAGCCACCACGCTCAAGGCGCTCGCTCAGCGCCGCATGATAGGGGGCATGCCAGCGCTCGATCCGCCGCAGGATCTCAGCCTCGTCGGGCTCCATGCCCGGAGCGAAGAGCGAGCGCTCATCAAAGTCGACGCGAGGCACCGCGCCTGCTCGGCCACGGTTGCTGGGGCTGCGGTTGGGATCAACCGCCAAGCGAGACCACTCAAAGGGCTGATGATCGACGCCGAGGGTGCTAAAAAGCTCGTCGGTGTAGGCGTCGGACTGGCTCAGTAAAAAGTCGTGGTCGAGGTCCTCACGAAGGGCGCCCACAAGCTCGCTTGGGAGCCGAGTGCCGCCATGCGGGATACCGATCAAAATCGAGGCGCTCATGCGCGGGTCCAGCGCCTGGCTTTAGGAGGCGTCGAGCTGACCGATAAAATCTTTGGCGGGCGCCGCTCTGAGCGAATGATGCGCCCTTGAAAGGTCCCTTCAAGCAGCGCGCCGTGCAGCCTGAGATCAAAAGATGCCATGACCTGATCCTCGACCAAAGGCGCGACCTCGGCGGCGAAACCTAAGCTCTGCAAATACTCGAGCCCCCCGTCGCTTCGCCGCAGCCGGACGCGACCCCAAAGGGCGAAGCCGCTGTAGCGCTCCCAGCCGCCAGGGCGAGGCGCCTGCCCGCTGACAAAGGGTCCAAACTGACGCAGGTTGATCACTCGGTCTCCGTCGCGCCAGCGACCGCCTATGCGGGTCATTAAACCGCCCAGCAGTGCATAGAGCGCCCCCAAGCCTAGGGCGACCATCAGAGCGATACGTAGGATCTCGTCGACGTTCATACGACCCCAAGCTGGGATCTACGCTAAAGCACCGCGCCGGGCGGGGACAATACGCTCCGTCAAGAAGGCGACCAGCTCGTCGTTGTTCAGGTCAAAGCGCTCGCCGCTCGCTCGCTCAACGATCTCGACCGTGCCGCTCTCGACGCCCCGTTTCCCAAGGGCCACGCGCCAGGGCAAACCGATCAACTCAGCGTCCTTGAACTTAAAGCCCGGCCGCTCGGGGCGGTCATCAAAGAGCACCTCAAGCCCGGCGTCGGTGAGCTGCTGGTACAACCCCGAGCAGGCTTCGAGCACTTCGTCTTGTTTGCCTAGAGCGAGCAGGTGCACCTCAAAGGGGGCGAGGGGAACCGGCCAGCAGATCCCTTGCTCGTCATGGTTTTGCTCGATGCACGCCGCCGCTGTCCGACCAATACCGATGCCGTAGCAGCCCATCTCAAGGGGCGTGGTCTTGCCGTTGGTGTCGAGCACCGTCGCGTTCATAGCGGTCGAGTACTTGGTGCCGAGGTAGAAGATATGACCCACCTCGATGCCTCGGCGAAGACTGAGCTTGCCGCTGCCGCAGCGACCGCAGGCGTCGCCCTCATCAGCGATTCGAAGGTCCGCGACTTCGGCGGTGAAGTCACGACCGGGCTGCACCCCCGTGAGGTGTTGGTCGGCGACGTTGGCGCCGCAGACCGCGTCGCTCAGCGCCATCACCTCGTGATCGGCGATGATCCGGGTGCTGCTCAAACCCACGGGTCCGACAAAGCCGGCCGGGGCTTGCGTCACGCGCACGACGGTCTCAGGGGTCGCCGGGCGGAGCTCCTCGACGCCGAGCACCACCCGCAGCTTAGGTTCGTTGAGGTCACGATCGCCACGCATCAGCGCCATCACCGGCTCACCCTCGGTCTCAAAGACCAGGGCTTTGATGAATCGATCGGCGGGGACATTCATGAAGGCGCTCACCTCGGCGATGGTGCCCACCTTGGGGGTCTGCACTGCTTCAGGAGCGCCGTCGATAGAGGCATCGCTTGCAGCTGGCGCAGCGAGTTGAGCCTTCTCGACGTTTGCGGCGTAGCCGCAGCCAGGGCAGGTCGCGAGGGCATCTTCGCCGGTGTCGGCGATGACCTGAAACTCATGCGACAAGCTCCCGCCGATGTTGCCGGTGTCGGCCTCGACGGGCGCAAAGTTGACTCCGCAGCGCGCGAAGATGCGGCTGTAGACCTCGTGCATTTGCCAGTAACTTTCGCGCGCCCCGTCGGCGTCGAGATCAAAGGAGTAGGCGTCCTTCATGACGAATTCACGCCCGCGCATCAGCCCAAACCTAGGTCGGATCTCGTCTCGGAATTTGGTCTGCACCTGGTAGAGGTTAAGCGGCAGCTGGCGATACGATTTGATCTCGCTACCCGCTAGGCTCGTGATGACCTCTTCGTGGGTCGGTCCAAGGCAAAAGTCGCCGCCTTTGCGGTCTTTGAGACGCAGCAGCTCAGGACCATAAAAGTCCCAGCGACCCGACTCTGACCAGAGCTCAGCGGGGATCACCATGGGCATGTTGACCTCAAGGCAGCCGACGCGGTCAAGCTCCTCACGCACGATACGTTCGACCTTGCGCAAGACCCGTAAACCCAAGGGCAAGATGGTGTAGATACCGGCTGCGACGCGCCGGATCATGCCGGCGCGCATCATCAGCACATGGGACGCAACGGTGGCGTCCGCCGGCGCTTCCTTAGCGGTAGGGAGAAGAAACCGGCTGGCGCGCATGGTCTATAAGCCGCTCTTGATCTTGAGGGACTTGCCGGTGCGGACC
Organism: Myxococcota bacterium; assembly: GCA_040260805.1. Taxonomy (GTDB): domain Bacteria; phylum Myxococcota; class UBA4151; order UBA4151; family UBA4151; genus CACGMS01. The sequence continues at coordinate 2,942 of JBDQPD010000074.1, forward strand.
AAAACGATCTCGTTGACGTCGTTGTGGCGCTCCCAGCGGCTGCCGCTGGGTAAGTTGAGCCGGTAGCGGACGTCAAAGCGCATCCGTGCGGCGATCGAGCCGTCTTTTTCGACGACCTCCACCAGCTTGATCTTCATCATCAGCTCGGCGGTTTGCTCAAAGCGCTCTTTGAGCTTGGCGCTCAGCTCGGAGCGTCCGTAATCGTTCGCCGTGTCGGAATCACCGACGTCTTCAAAGTAATCGTCGGCGACCAACGCCAAGACACGATCGGCGTCACGAGCCTGCATCGCGCCGACGTAGGCATCCATAACTGCGGTCACCTCACGGTTGAGCGCGTTGTCTTTGACGTCGTGACCTTTGATCGGCGTGGCACAAGCCAAGCCAGCGAGTAATATAAGTGAGCAAAGCGCGCGCATCAGATCTCCGTGATCTTCGCAGGTTAGTTGGAACGTAAACGCCTGATCGCCTTAGCGATTCCACGTGGGCCGATGTAGCCCTCTTTGGAGAGGAATCCCAGCACCTTTGGGCCGCCCATGGCGAGAACTTTGAGGTAACCGTTGCGCGTTAGCGCAATTAAGCCGGCGTGCAGTTTGACTTGGACCCGCTCGTCGTCGGCTTCACGAAGCAAGCTCTTGAGGAACGAGACCCCAAAGTCGCCAACGCTGTCTCCCTGGGTCTCGCAGATCGCCTCAACCGCTTTGGCGCCAAGGATTAAATCAAAATCGGTTTTGGTGCCTGCGCCTGCGACGATGGTGGCGCCGTCTGCTGTGCGCTCAAAATGATAGGGTTGCTCGTCGCCATGAATGCTGAGCCCGACCTGCGTCCCTCGCCGCAAGGGCTTGGTCGCTGCGCGGCCTGCAGGGTGCTCATTAAAGATCTTTCGCAGGCTTTCGATCGACTCGCTCATAGACGTCTTCTCGCAGGAATCGGCGCCCCTTTGTCATGGAGTCTGTGGGCTTGCAAGGACGACGCATGTCGCCTCGGGGTAATGGAAGCGCAGTCTTGCCAGATGCTCACCGAGTCGATCGCGCACGGCCACGTGGTGTTGACTCAGGCTGCGCCAGCGCCGCGCCGCCAGACACGGCTTCTGCAAACGCTCGGCCTGTTGCGCTAGATAGTGTTCGGTCTCTTTCGCTAGGGTTGGCGGCAAGGGTTGCGCGCGCAGCCCCCAAAGCTCGGTCGCGCTGATCTCGCCGCGGTTCCCGTAATAACGCATCAACAAATAAGCGACCGCCGCCGCCGCTTGGGTGGGCAGCTGGTCATAGGCTTTGATCAAGCCCTCACGGACCGCCTTCGCGTTCGCTCCGCTCGTCAGATAAGGGGCGAGCAGGGCGACGCTTTCTCGGTGGTCTAGAGTGAGCGCTCGGACCAGCAACCCACGGTAGCGATGCTCTGCAGGTGCCGCCGCTAGGGCGCGTTTGAGGTGTTCTTTTGCCCTTGTCCAATCGCCCTGACTGATCGCCTCGTCGGCGCGTCGCTCATAGAGGCTCGCCGCCAAGGTGCTCGGGATGCCGCGCTGAATCATTTCGTCCTCGATGGCGCGGCGCGCCTCGGGCAAGCCTTTGCGATGGAGGTGGTCAGCGAAGCTGCCTAAGGGCCTGCAATCGCCAGACAAGGCCATGACCGCACGGTAGTCGGACTCGATCTCTTGATCGCTGCGTTCGCCTCGGCGCTGGGCATGCCGCCACGCCGCTTGAACCTCGTTGGGGCAGGCACGTTTGAGCAAGGGCGTGTGGGCGTAGCTTCGCAGCAGATTCCGCCGCGCGTGGGAGGGCTCAACCGTGCCCTCAAGTTTCCTCAGCCACGCGTGCGCAAGCTCCTGCTCATCGAACCCGGCCGCCGCTAAGCTGCCGCCGTGGTACGCCTTGAGCAATCGCTGGAGACCGTGCTCCTCGGCGATGAACTGCATGAGACTACCTGCGGCCCGGTAAGCGGTGCGACCTTGCTGCAAACTAAAGCGCAAACCGAGCAGCGCATCGATTGAGGGCAGGCGACCTCGGCGATGCAAGGCTGCAGCCGCTTGATGCAGGCTCAAACGACCATCACCTGGGGCGAGAAAGACCGCCATGCCCTCCACTAAGGCGGGGTTGGGCAACGGGGTGAGCGGGACGCCGAGGAAGTTGTCGCTTTGATGCGCTAGGAGGGCATGGACCAGCTCATGACGGAGGTGCGGGTCAGGGCTCCGGGTCGGATGCAAATGGATCTCATTTTGCCACGGCCGGGCGATCAGAACATGCCCGGCGCCCATCAGGCGTTTTTTGGTGTCGGCGTTGGGATAGAGCCAAACGGTCACCGGGGCGGGCGGTAAGGAGGTACCGAGGGTCAGCTCAGACAGGTGGGCGATGTGCGCCTCTGCCTCGCGGACGATCCGCTGAGCTTGCCGGTCTTGGTCCGGCGCTGCTCTTACGATGATGCCACGTCCGGTGTGGGTTCGAGACAGGGCGTCGTTGAGGTCGGTGCGGGTGGGCAAGGCGTCGTAGCCCAGACCAAAGCACCCGATCGCGAGCCAAGCCATGTTGACGCCTCGGGAGCCTCGAGCGCGGCTGAACAAGAGCCACGCAACCGCGGACGACAAGGCGAGCAAGCGACCGAGGATCACCGGACCCTCGATAGGGACCCAGTCGTCGTAAATTGGACCGTGAATATAACCGAGCAGCGGGTCCAAAACCATCACCTGAGGTTGGTCATACATCCGCCACCCCAAAGCGGCGAGGTCGAGCGCGATCAGCGCGCAACCCGCTAGCGCATAGCGCCAGCCGGCTAGCCCGAGGCGACCCTGCAGGGTGCGGCCGATCCCAAGCCCAAGGGCAGCGCCCGTCAGGGGACCCAGTACGGTCCAAGCCAAACCACTCAGGGTATCGCATCCCCAGATGGACTCGGCGACGAGCGCAAACAGGACCCAGGCGAGCGCATACCCGCGCCAAGCCGATAACGGGCTTCGAGCCGTGATCAGCCCAAAGACGACACTCAATGCGCTGGTCATGACCGACAAAGGATAACCGAGATGACGCATCGCCGGAGTCTGAGCGAAGATCACCAGCAGGCTCAAGCCGATGAGAGCCCATGTGATTTCGCTGCGTCGACTTCCGATCCAACTCATGTTTCCCCACTCGGCAAGTCATCGCCGAGCGTCAAGCCTTGGTGGCGCAAACTTGACCTGAGCGCTGGCTTCGCCACCATAGTGGGGGAGATCAGATGAAGCTTGAGTTTGACGGCCTTAATGGTTTGCTTCATACGGCGCTGACCTACTTGTGCCAGGATGATTGTGTCATCCCGGGAGGGCCCGCTTTACCCGAGGGCACTCCGGTGCGGCTGGAATTAGTCTACCCCGATGGCGATGAGCCTCTGGTCGTCAGCGGCAATTCGCTCGGCTTGGACCCTGGCGGTCGCGGTCTGCGGCTTGAGATTCACGACCCGGCTGCGCTGCACCAGGTGATTATGTTGATGGCCCATCTGCATTTGGGCCCCTACGTGGCGCGCAAGTTGCTCAGTCGGTTTAGCATGGTCGACCAGCCCGCTGCGGGGCAACCTCAGGTCGCTGCGCCGATGGCCCACGCCTTGCCGGTGACCGAGCTGCCCCAACTCACCACCGAGACGATCGAGCCAGCCGTTGATGAGGGTACCCGTTTGCCCAGCGTCAGTGATGAGCCAAGGGTCAAAGACTCGCTGCCGCCGCCGGTGGTCCGTCCGCCGCGCCTGCGCCCGCCTGTGATCCGACCGCCGAGGGTGCGTCCGCCTGCGGTTGCCACCGAGCTCCCGCAGTTTGGTCGTGAAGAGCCAGAATCTGAGTTGAGCCGAACTGCGATCGCTATCGATCCAAAGTTGATCGCTGATCTCGACGATCTTGACGACGACTACTAATCGATTCATGGGGCGGTTATGGCTCCACAAATACACATCACATTAACCGACTCAGCGCAGGGCGACGACTCGTTTGTGCCCGCTTATGGAAGCGCTGGCGCTGCCGGCGCTGATTTGCGTGCCGCCGTGGTTGATCCCCTAGAACTTGCGCCGGGTGACCGGGTCCTGATCCCAACCGGTATCGCCCTTGCGGTGCCCATGGGTTTTGAGGCTCAGGTCCGCTCGCGCTCTGGGCTGGCGCTTCGCCACGGATTGTACCTGCCCAATGCGCCGGGAACGATCGACAGTGACTATCGAGGAGAGGTCGGCGTCATTATGCAAAATGGCGGCAGTGAGACCGTCCGTATCGCTCGTGGTGAGCGGATCGCCCAGCTGGTGATCGCTCCTGTCGCTCAGGCTCATTTTGAGCCTGTAGAGGATCTCGACGAGACGCTCCGAGGAGCCGGCGGATTTGGCAGCACAGGGCGATCCTGAAGTTTGAATTTGGGGTTGTTCGCGAATCGGGCGTTGTTCCGGTTTCACCTCGGCCCGGCTTCTGACATGATGTCCGCCAGAGAAAGGCGCACTGAGTGATTTGTTTATCGTGTGGCGCACAACTCGATGCCGGGGCGGAAGTTTGTAGTCAGTGCAGCGTTCCGACGGGCAAAAGTGCCGAGGTGAACGAGGTCGAAGGTCTCGGTGTCAACTCGATGCTTCGCCCTGGCCAGCGTTTAGCCGACCGATACTTGGTCAAAAGATCCCTGGGCGTCGGCCGGATCGGCGTCACCTACCACGTGACCGACCTCGATACAGGCCGTGACGTGGCGCTGAAGACGATCTTCCGCCACTTGCTGTTTTCGAAGCGAGACCGAGCCCGTTTTCAGGCTTGGATGGAAGCCGCTCGACCCTTGTCGAGTTCGCGTGTCGCTGCGCCGCAGCGGAGCGGGCGCGATGAGCGTTTTGGCAGCTTTGTAATCGCCGAGCTGATCGACGCACCGTCACTAGCTTCTGTGCAGCGCGTCCGAAACCGTCCCGCTAACGTCGCCGAGGTCGCTGCGTTGGTGACCCAGCTGCGCGTCGCCCTAGACGGTCTGGAATCAGCGCCGCCGCATGGTGGGCTGCATCCGGGCAACGTCTTGGTGCTGCCTGACCGCGTGGTTCTGACTGATCTTTCAACGTATCAAGGGGTGCTACCCCAGCTGTGGGCAGAGGCTCAGCGCCAGGGGCCTGGAGGGGTCTCCTGGCTCGCACCAGAGGTGGTGCAGGGGCGTGAAGATCTGGATCGCCGCGCCGATGTCTACAGCGTCACCGGGTTGGTGATGTGGCTGTTGACCGGCTTAGAGCCAGGGCGCAAAGCCCTTGAGGCGGTGCGTGAGCGCTGGCCGGCGGTCGCAGGTGTCTTGAGCGCAGCGCACACCGACCTCGCTTCCGAGCGCTTGTACGAGGTGATGCCTGTCGAAGCCGCTTTGCTTGAAGCCGCTCGAGGGATCGAAACCAGCGGCGAGGTGATCGCGCTCAACGCCGACGACCTGCTCGACTCTGAGATCCCGGACGAGGTGACGGAGATCACCAGCTCGGAAGAGTTTTCGATTCGCGAAGAAGACGTCTTAGGGGTCCAGACCCTCTCCGAAGAGCCGACGCCGATCCGCGGCGGTGCGCCCTCAGACTCCGACGCAACCGCTCCGCTCGACCCACCAAAGTTCAAAGACTCCATTGAGTCAGAGCCGACTCCGATTCAGGCTCCGGTGAGCCAGGCGCCTGCCGCAGCACCTGCGGTCGTCGCTCAGCCCAAGACCGCTGAGTATGTCGAGCCGGGTCCGCTTCGTGAGCGCCCAGCGCCGCGTAACGTCAAAGCCGTCACGCGGCCTGCACCGTCTGAAGGGCCGCGTCGCCTGCTGCCTCAATGGTTCGTCCTAGCCGCTTGTGCTTCGATCGCCTGCGCGGTGACCTATGTCGCGGCAAAAACTTATCTCAAGGGGCAGGCGAGGGGCTCCGGTTCGGTGGTGGTCAGCGATCAAGCCCTCAGGCTCGATGACCCGGCGGTCGCCGCTGCGGTTGTGGATGCGGGTGGGGCAGACAAGGTTGCCGAAGAGCCCGTCAAGGCGGGCAACGAAGACGAGTTAGCGGTCGACCAAGCCTCCGCCGAACGAAGCCTCGCTGCGATCACTGCCGACAGCAAGGACTCCGGTCCGGCAGCGGCGCAGGATGTGTCCGATGCGGGCGCGGCGCCGAACTCGGCTGACCTCGAGTCAAGTCAGGACGAGAAAACGGCGACAGCGACTCAAGCGCTGGCGCCTACTCCCGAGCCAAGCGAAACGGACTCGGCTTTGGTTGAGCCTGATGCAGAGCCGGTGGTGGTGGCGGCTCGCGATCCAGAGCCCGCAGCCGAGCCTGAACCCGAACCTGAACCTGCTGCGGTCGAGGCTCGCCCTGAGCCGGTGCCGGTCAAGCCGCCTATCGGTCGAGCCAAATGCGGCAAAGGGATGGGTCTAGTGCGCGCTCGCGGCGTGGCTGTTTGCGTCGATCGTTACGAGTACCCCAATTATTTGCGCAGTCCGCCGCAGGGGAATTTCAACGCCTACAAGGCGCAGGCTCTGTGTGAGAAAAAGGGTAAGCGGATCTGCACTGAGCGCGAATGGGTCGCAGCCTGTTCGGGGGCGTCCGGGCAACGATTCCCGTATGGAAGCCGCTTTGTCGCTGGGCGCTGCAACACCATTGAGGACGGTCGTGATGAAGCGGTAGCGCCGATCGAGTACAAGAAGTGCCGTTCACCCGCTCGGATTTATGCGATGGCCGGTAACCTGGCCGAGTGGACCAAGACGAGCTCGGGCTTTGCCCTTAAAGGGGGCAGTTACGCTCATGGCGGCTCGTCAAGCCGCTGCGGTGGCCAGTTGCGATCGAGTCCCCGTGTGGCTCAACTAGAGTTCGGGGTTCGCTGCTGCGCCGATCCGACCTATGAATAACTCATTGAGCGATTTTGATCTGATGAGAACCGTGAGGGCACTCGGTGACTGAACTGTGTTTGACGATGGTGCTGGTGCTGGACCCCCAGGCGGCGTCGACTCATGCTGCTGCAGCAGCAGCTTCGGCTCGGCCTTGTACGAAGGTGCTGACGCTCACCGGCAAGCCCGAGGCTGACCGAGCCTTGGTGGGCAGCGTACCTCAGCGTGTCATGATGGTCTCTTATGGTCCTGCTGCTGCTGCTGCTGCGGTCGCTCGTTGGCCAAACCGAGAGATAACGATCGGCGGAATCGGTCCCGCAAATGTGCCCTTCTTCAAGGCTCCACATCGCCGGATTTTATCGACAACTCCCAGCGCCTCAGAAGCCTTGGAGATGACCGTCAAGCTGCTGCCCTCGCGGACCACTTGGTGCCTCCCGCAAGACGCCAATATGGCGCGCGACCGTCTGGATCAGGCTCGGCAACGCTTGGCTCGAAGGGGCGTCAATCTCATCGGTTACACCGGCAACCCGCCGCGTGGATGCCATGGCTTAGTCGCTTGGTTTGAAGGGCCCGCTGCCACCCCCAATGGGCTTGAAGCTCTGGTGCGAGCGGGCGAAACGTTGCGTTTGCCTGTCCTTGGATTTGATCCGAGGCTTTTGGATCAGGGCGTCGATCTCGCCGTCGGTGTGCAGATGCCGGGTTATTTCTCGGTCTTGCTCGGGGGCGGAGAGTTAGGCGCTCAGCGTCTGCTCTATGTCGAGCCGAACTACGCCCATCGTAAGGGCTTAGCTTGGCCCGGGTCGTGGCCTTCGATCCCCTTGCAGTTGCGACCCCGCCAGCGCCTGGCGGCTCCGTGAGGTATTCGCTCGCTTTGGTGGCGATCGGTCTGATTCCGACGCCCGGAATAGCGCACACGAATCTTAACCTGCTCGACCTACATCTGGGTGGGCAGCGCCGGGTGGTCGAGAAACGTCTGCGTAAGCGAGGCTGCAAAAAACTGAGCCATCGTCGGCATAATTGGATGACCGATTGGAACCACCGTCGAGTCAAGCGACCGAAAAGTCGTCGAGCCTCGAGCCAGGTTTACCGCTGTCCGGACGCTGACTGGCCTGAGGCGGCGCTGCGCGAGCTCCATTTTGACGGTCGCCGCCTCCATCGGGTGGTGATTCATCTCAACTATGAGGGGCAGACGCGAGATTCAGCGACGGGTGCGCCTTATATTCCCAAGTATAAAGAGATCAGTGACATTCTTCAGACCCGTCTCGGGAAGCCTGATGAACGACGCGAAGAGATGCCTAAAGCCTTCGGGAGCGACCAACTGCGTGCCTTAGAGCAACGAAGAGGCGGCTTCTGGAGCGCCTGGTATGATCGCAAGCGGGGTAAGATCGATGTCGGCTTGCGTTTGAGCGGTAATTCACAGCGTCCAGGTGAGATGATCTTTTACATCGATGCCCGGGATCGTCGCATCGGAAAACGTATTTTGAACCGTAAAGCCAGGCGTATTCAGCCCTCTAAAGGCTTTTAGCCTGAGCTGTTCGGAGTCCATTCACACGATACAAGGTGAGGATCGCAAATGATCACCGAAGATTTTTCGAACAGTCTAGCCGTTGGTGCTCAGGCACCTGATTTTAACTTGCTCGATACTCAAGGTGATTGGGTCTCGCTCAAGAGCTTTGAGGCGCATGAGTGGCTTGTGTTGCAGTTTACCTGCAACCACTGTCCTTATGTTCTGGGTAGCGATGACCGCTTGCGAGCGGTGGTCGCTGAGCTCGAAGGTCAAGACGTCGCATGGGCTGGCATCTGCTCGAATGACCCAGTTCGGTACCCGCAAGACAACTATGAGCGGATGCAAGAGCGAGCTGACGCGTTGCCGTACCGGTATCTTCACGATCCCACGCAAGAGACCGCGAGACGTTATGGCGCACAGGTCACGCCCGAGTTCTTTATCTTCCGTCAGCGTGAAGCAGCGTGGACGCTGGCTTGGCACGGAACCATCGATGACAGCCCGCGTGACGCTCAAGAAGCGAGCACTGCATATCTCTTGCCAGCGCTGGTGAGCTTGCTGGAGGGTAAGGCACTCGAACGCATGACTACACCCGTCCAGGGTTGTTCAATTAAGTGGCTTTAGCCAACTGATTTAGTTGAAAAGATCGCGTTCGTCGTGCGTGTCTTTATACTTCTCGTACAGAGCTAGGACTTCATCTAGATTTTCGAAGAGTAGATCAACAAACCCTGGCTGGAAGTGTGAGCCTTGTCCCTCGAACATGATGTCTTTGACCTGCTGAAGCGTGAACGCTTCTTTGTAACACCGCTTCGACATCAAGGCGTCGAAAACGTCGGCGATGGCGACGATGCGACCCGATAGGGGAATCTCTTCGCCTTTCTTACCGTGTGGGTAGCCTTTACCGTTCCACTTCTCATGATGGCTCATGGCGACCTCGACGCTGAGCGCCATGACCACGTCATCGGTACCCGAGAGCAACTTGGCGCCAATGGTCGTGTGAGTTTTCATCACTTCCCACTCGGAATCGGTCAGCGGCCCAGGCTTTTGCAAGATGGCGTCTGGGATACCGATTTTCCCGACATCATGCATGGGCGCAGCCAGCAGAAGATTATCACAGAACCCCTCACTTAGATCGAGCCTACGTGCCATCAACGCCGAGATGTGAGCCATCCGGTGAATGTGGGCGCTTGTCTCTTTGTCACGGTATTCTGCGCACATTCCAAGGCGCATCACCGTATCCATGCGAGCCTCACGTAGGGCGTCAGCCAGCTGGGCGTTACCTAGGGCAGCCGAAGCGGTCGATGCCAGAGAGCGCGCGACCGGCAGCATCTCGGTCGAGAAGGTGCCTGAGGCTGCGTTGACCAGCTGCAAAACTCCTAAAACCTTACCGTCATTTAGCTTGAGCGGGAGGGTTAGGAGGCATTGGGTTTGGTAGCCCATGGCGACGTCAAATGCGTCGGACCAGCGATAAGGTTTTTCCGGGTCGATCGCGCGCACGTCGTCGACGACCTCAGCCTCGCCTTCAAGGGCGACGTAGCCGACGATGGAGTCGCGCGTCAGCGGGACCACATGCGGAGCGACCTTTGACTGAAAGGTCTTGCTGCCCATGCGGCTCTCTAGGCTACCACTTTGGGTGGTTTGGAAACGCAGCCCATCGGAGTGAATCAAGTAGATCGTAGCACCATCTGCTTCGAGCAAAGACCGGGCTTCGGTCACGATATCGTTGAGCAAGCGATCCAGCTTCGTCTCGGCGGTCAGCATGATGCCGATCTCAACAAGACGTTCCATGGCTGCTAGGCGTTGTTCTAAATTCATTAGCGAGCTCCCGACAGGCGGACGCGCAGGCCCTCGTGGGTCAAGCGGGTTCCTGGACGAACACGCTCAACGGTCGCCTGAAGTTCATCGAGGAAAATATCATCATGACCTGGGTCATGATGGGTAAGGAAGAGTTGGTCCACGCCGGCTTTGTTCGCCGCTTCGATACCCACCTCCCAGGTGCTGTGACCGAAGTTCTTTCGCGTCGTGTACTCTTCAGGGGTGTATTGAGCGTCGTAGATCAAAACGTCGGCGTTGCGAGCGAAGGCTACCAACCTAGGATCCGCACCCTCAGGCGGATGCTCAACGTCCGTCGCAAACACTAGCGAATGACTTGCGCTCTCGATTCGAAAGGCGACGATACCGTTCGGGTGGGTGAGCTCACACCAGCTGATCCGTGTCTGATCAAATTGGATCCCGCCAGCCGGGATGTTGTGAAAGGACCGTTGAGCTTGAAGATAGTCCCAAGGGACGGGGAACGTCGGCGCGTTCATCTGAGCGCGCAACGTCTCTTCAAGGGCGGTTGGTCCGATGACGTCATGGACGCTGAACAACTCGATTCTAAAGTCAGGGTCGTACATCGGGGTAAAGAAGGGTAGCCCCTGGATGTGATCCCAGTGGATGTGGGTGAAAAACATCCGACACTGCGCGACCCCGCGATCTTGCAGGCGTCCACCCAGTCCACGGACACCCGTGCCTGCATCGAGGATGAACACACCATCCGGCGTGTCGACCTCGAGACAGGTCGTGTTGCCGCCATAACGAGACGTGCGACTACCGGCTGCTGCAACCGAACCGCGTACGCCCCAAAATTCAAATTCCACTGAGAACTACCCCTTACCTGAAGGATTCTAACAAGGTTGGCCGGCAGGGCAAAATAGAGTGCTCAAGTTCCTCATGGAGGAGCACATCCTAAGAACATTCCACGGACACCATCTGCGCCGACATAGTAAAAATGAGCCATTCCTGCGGTCTGGCTTTCAAGGATTGCCGTGGTATTTTGCGAGATGACGTCTTGATTGATGCGTTGCTGGGATCCGTTCGCTGAACCATCGCCGGCTAAGGGGGTCGCCCAAACGCCTCGTTCGAAGGCGGGCTCAAGCACCGGATAGATCAGCACGCCTCCACTTGGAGCGCTCACCAAGCGTGCGGTCCCCGCAACCTTTGGCGCACCGACAGCGATCTGGCGAGCCTGGCTGAGCCCTTGAGCCGATAAGGACTCGACCTCGACCACGCCATCAGACCGGGTCAGCGCCATCAGCACGGGCCCTTGCGTGACCTCGATCAGGTCCATGCCGATCAAGCGGTTGTTGTAATCACGCAGCGGCGAACCTGGCGCAGGCCCAGCCGAGAGCACATCGCGATTGTTTTGCTCCACGGCGATCGCCACAAAGTGATCTGAAAGGCACGCAGCCTGGGTCACCAACTCGCCGCTGGCGAGCGTTGAGACCAACTGCAGCTGGCCGAGGTGGTCGAGCTCATAAAGCGATGCGGTCTCAGCGCCATTCTCGCTGATCGCCAAAATCACTTCCCAATGGTTTTGGACACCGTCTTGTGAAGGCGTACAGACAGCGACAGGGCGACAGTTTGCGGGGCCAATCGCTTGCCAGGCAGCGCCATTGACCGACAGCTGGCAGCGTCCCGATGAGCTTCCGAGTAAGGCAGCAGATTCGCCATAGTTGTTCAGACTAAACGGGGTGACATCCCCATGGTTTTGCATCTCTTCCGCTGTTTGCGCGTCAAAGGAGCGTTTCATGTTGGTTGCGGCTGGAGCCCCGGGAACTTGGTCGAGCCATCTTAATTCAGCGGCATCGACGCACATCTGGCTGACGTTTCCTGAGACAGGACCCACGGTCATGGCATCCTCTGAGCGAATCGAGAGATTATTGTCCACGATTTGATCACAGTTTTGATCGACGCCATCGCACCATTCGGGCGCCCCTGGGTAGCGTTCGGCGTCGTTGTCATCACAGTCCTCTTGACCGACACCGAGATTGGGTGTGCCGAGGCACGCTTGGGACATCTGAGCTCCCACTGCGCCATAGCCGTCACCATCTAGGTCGGTGAAGAGCTGCTCTAGCTCTAAGCCTTCATCGATCTGATCATTGCAGTTGTTGTCTAAACCATCGCATCGCTCCGCGGCGTTTGGATGGTCTTCGTCCGACTCGTCATTACAGTCACCCGGATCGAGCGCATAGTTGTCTGGCCTTCGACAAGATTTCTCCACGGTGTCCGTGCGTCCAAACCCATCGCCGTCTTGGTCGAGATAAAAGCTGAGATAAGGCTCATCGGTTAAGCCAGAGTCGCAGTTGTTATCGATGCCATCACAGACCTCGAGCTTCCCCGGATAGCGCTCACTGTCGTCATCGTCACAGTCGGTGCCCAGCTCGACCTCTCCTGCGGCTGGGGCGCAGCGGATCGTGCTCAAATTGGGGTTCCCAAAGCCGTCTCGATCGTTGTCGACGTAGTAGGGACGCAGCGCATCCTCGTCGACCTCACCGTCGCAGTCGTTGTCTTGACTATCGCACCCGTCAGTATTCCCTGGGAAACGATTGGGGTCATTGTCATCACAGTCGCCGTAAGCGCTAACGAAGCCCTCGGGACGTAGGCAGGCGAGCACTGCGATGTCTTGCGTGCCCACACCGTCGCGATCCAGGTCACGATACCAAGTGAGCTCCAGCCCCTCATCGACCTGTCCATCGCAGTTGTTGTCGCGCCCATCACAGGTCTCATCCGGCGCCAAAATGTTGATGGTACAGCTGTACTCGCAGCCATTCCCGCTGCGTTGATCAATGTTGTAAAAGCCAGGCTTACAGCGGGCTAAGCTGCACTCACGCTCGGTGCATTGACCGATCGCATTTGGGTAGGCGCATTGGCGACCGCACGATCCGCAGTTGCTCGGGTCCGAGCTCAGATCCGCGCCATCGCAAAGCGGCGGCTGACCGCTCTCGCACTGGCTGGTTCCAGGAATGCACGCGCCGACCGGACCGCAGGCGTAAGCGTCCGGGCAGTCGCAGTCGTTATTGCACGCAGCGAGGCAGAGCCCCTCCAGACACACCGAGCCCTTCTCGCAGTCCGCAGTCTCATTACAGACCACAGCCTGATCACACGAACAGGACCATCCCATCAGCAGCGTTGTGCAAAGAATGGCCCGTTGAATCATGGAGCAGCCGCCGGCGCCGCAGCAGGTTCAGGCGGCGAGGTGGGCTGTTCGCCCCCTTCGGCTGCTTGAAGTCCTTCGGTCAGCTCGCTCATCAACCCGGAAGCGCTCCCTTTGTGTTCGTCGCAGCGGCGCAGAAAGGCGGCGTTGCTCTCGGAGCGACGCTTGCCCCCTCGACGACGCCTGCGCCGGCGCTTCTTCTTGGCGGGCTCTGCCTCTTCCGAGGTCTCGGAACTCATCGGTTCGCTGGGTTCCACGACCGTCAAGATGGGGTCCTCGGCATGAACCCTAGGTACATCGGCTGGGACGCCATCGCGGCGACGCTCATCGATCTCAAAGGGTGCAGCGACATCGGCGTCAGGGTTGGCTAAGATCACAATCTGACATCGGTAGGTCGCCTCAAGCTCAGCTAAGGCACCGCGGAATCGGTTCGAGAGCTCGTTCGCCACATGCAGAGGCAGCTGAGCGGTGAGTCGCTCAACCCAGCCCATTCCGCGCCGAAGTTGCGCCTCGATCCGCCGCCGAACCTCAAAGGCTTGGTAGCGATTTGAGGGGACTGAGCCCCGACCGCCGCAACTTCCGCAGACCACCTCATCGAGCTGGTTGCCTCGAGACCGCATGCGTTTGCGGGTCATGTCGAGTGTTCCTGTCGGGCCGATCGAGTAAACACGATGCCTGGAGCGATCGCTCTTCATCTCTGCCTTGAAGGTCTTCTCGAC
>JBDQPD010000035.1:0-33041 GCA_040260805.1 Myxococcota bacterium
ACAAGGGCTTGAGCGCACGGCACAAGGGAATGAGGCTGTACGCAGAGATGTCGACGGCTTGAAGGAAGTCAGCGCGCTCGGTCTCATGAAAGCGGCTGTCAAAAGCGTCTTTGTTGGCAAAGGCGATCGAGTGAACCACGTGGTCGAGGTCGCCCCAGTCTGCCTTGATGCCCTCGGCAACTTCGCCGAAGTGCGCGTCGTTGCAGACATCGAGTTCGTAATAGTTAGTTACCCCAATTTTCTCGCCGAGCTTGCGGACGCTGCCTTCCATCCGCTCGTTGAGGTAGGTGAAGGCGAGCTGAGCGCCTGCCGCGTGACATGCCTGAGCAATTGCCCACGCCAGACTGCGCTGGTTGGCAATACCACAGATGAGAACTTTCTTACCCGACAGATTCATGGCCATCTCCTATGCCGCCTACGGCGCTGCGCTCCTAGGCACGGGGCGGCCCCGACCGCAAGGCCTGTGAAATTGGGTGCACTATTCGTTGCATGGAGAGGTACGGCCCTGTAGGCAGCCGCCCACCGGGGCAACGCTCCGAAGGAGGATGGCTCTGATGCCTAGCTCGAACAACGATCTCTCCGCGATTAATCTCAACCCTTCAGGCAAGGTTCACTGGAACCTAAAGAGCCGTGAGCTCTTTGCTCACGCCGCACGTCGTGAAGAGGGTGAGTTTACCGCTCACGGTGCATTCCTCGCGGTCACCGGTGAGCGAACTGGGCGTTCTGCGAACGATAAGTGGACCGTCAAAGAGCCGAGCACCGAGGATTTGATCTGGTGGGATGGTACGGTCAACCGTGCCTTTGACAACGAGCGCTTTGAGCTGCTCAGGGATCGGGCGATCGCCTTTCTGGCTGAACAAGACGAACTCTTTGTGCAGGACTTGATCTGCGGCGCTGAGCGCAGCGAAGCGATTCAATGCCGTGTGGTGACCATGAACGCTTGGCATGCCGCCTTCGCTCGCAACATGTTTGTGCGGCCCAGCGCTCAGGAGCTTAAGAGTCATCGCCCTGAATGGACCGTGGTCCATGCGCCTCACCTTGAGATCGAGGACTGGAAAGAGCTCGGCTTGAACAGTCAGGTCGGCGTGCTGTTTCACCCCGGCGCTAAGCTGGTCGTGATCTGTGGCACTCGTTATGCGGGTGAGATTAAGAAGTCGATCTTCTCAGCCATGAACCTCATGCTCCCCGGTAAGGGTATTTTGCCGATGCATTGCTCGGCAAACACGACCGGCTCGAACACCGCCGTCTTCTTTGGCCTGTCGGGTACTGGAAAGACGACGCTGAGCGCCGATCCAAAGCGTGCCTTGGTGGGTGATGATGAGCACGGCTGGGGCGCCAAGGGTGTGTTTAACTTTGAGGGCGGTTGCTACGCCAAGATGATCAAGCTTGATGCCAAGGCTGAGCCGGAGATCTTTGCGACCAGCCGACGCTTCGGGACCATCCTTGAGAACGTCGTCCTCGACGCCGATGGTGTCCCAGACTTCAACGACAACACGCTGACCGAAAATACGCGCGGCTCGTACCCCCTCGAGTTCATCGAAAACCGAGTACACGACTCCAAAGCGGGTCAGCCTCAAAATGTGGTCTTCTTATGCGCTGATGCCTACGGCGTCTTGCCGCCGGTCAGCAAGCTGACCCCTGAGCAAGCCGCTTACCACTTTATCTCGGGTTATACGGCAAAGGTTGCCGGCACTGAGATCGGAGTCAAAGAGCCCCGACCAGCGTTTTCAGCGTGCTTCGGCGCGCCGTTCATGCCTCGGCATCCGTCGGTCTACGCAGACCTGCTGAGCAAGAAGATCGAAGAGCACAACTGCAACGTCTGGCTGCTCAACACCGGCTGGATCCGTGGTCCTTATGGCGAAGGCGAGCGCATCTCGATCAAATGGACCCGTACGCTGCTGAACGCTGCGCTCGATGGGACCCTCGATCGGTTGCCGATGGAGCGGTTTGATCGCTTTGGCTTCATGATTCCCACCCGTTGTCCTGGCGTGCCGAGTGAGATCCTGAACCCACGGCGCACCTGGCGGAACAAAGAAGCCTACGACCGTGACGCCGAGCGCTTAGTCGAGATGTACCTTGAGAACTTCGAGGTCTTTGCCGACGGCTGCGATGCATCGGTGCTTGCCGCTGCGCCGCGTTTAATCGCTGATGATTTAGTCGAGTCGGGCGCAGGGGTTCCTGTTCAGACGGGCAGCGAGTTCGAAGCCTGAGTTACTCTAGGCGCTGTCTTCCCTCGAAGGCTCTCGCAAGGGTGGGGGCGTCGAGGTATTCTAAGTCGCCTCCAGCGGGCAGGCCGCGCGCCAGTCGAGTGACGTCGCACAGTGGACCTAAAAGCCGAGCCAGGTAGACGGCAGTGGCTTCGCCTTCAACGGATGCGCCCGTCGCTAAGACCACTTCGCTCGTTTCACTTGATTCAATGCGTCCGATCAACTCAGAGATCTTTAGATCATCGGGGCCGATACCGTCGAGTGGAGCAATGACCCCATGAAGCACGTGGTAGGTGCCGCGCCACGCACCGGCGCCCTCGATCGCGGTGACATCTGCCGGACTTTGGACCACGCAGATCCGATCGCTTTGTCGAAACTCATCAAGACAGGTGCGGCAGGTCACCTCACTGCTGAAGTTCTGGCACTGTGAGCACAAGGTGGTGTTGTTGGCTAAATCGACCAAGGCTTCAGCCAGGTCCTGGGCGTAGCCCTCGCCACGCTTTAAGATCGTGAAGGCGTGACGTGTGGCGGTCTTACGACCCACGCCAGGAAGTCGACTCAGTAGGTGAATGACGCGATCGAGCGGCTCGCCGCTCATTGGGGCTCGAGAATGAGATTAAGTTCTTTGCCATCTCGCAAGACCTCTAAATGCACAACGCCCAGAGCGCGCAAGCGCGCCAATGTGAGCGGGTGTCGCACAGGCAGGGTCTCTGCGGTCAAGACGAGGTCGCCTTTTTTGAGCGGAGCGGAGTCGGCGATCACTCGAAGACCTGGCGGCTGTTCCAGCCTACGTTCGAGTTCCTGACCGCGCACGTCGACCTTGGCGAGTCGAGTCAACTGGTCGAGGGCCGTGAGGCGCCGCAGAGTATCTGGAATCGCCATCGGTGAGACCAAACCCGGAACGCTTCGCCCAGCCATCGAGGCTAGGCTCTCACGAACATAGGAGGGCACTTCAGCTCGGATGATCGAGACGGCTTTGAACTCCTTCGCTAGGTTGGCGCTCGCCTCATCAAGCAGATCGAGCCAGACCGACGATTCGTCTTCGAGAACGGCGAGGTCCATCGGGCTTAGGGATCGTTTGACCACGACCGAACCGATACGCTTTGCGCCCAACTCAAGCTTCAGCCGAACGACATAGTCAGCGGCTTTCACGAAGACCGTTTGTCCGCTTTGCCTAATTTTCTTCTTTCGAGTTTGTCGATCAATGACCGGCTGAATCAGCAGTACATTTTGCCGGTTAAGGTTCATGCGTGACGCCACGTCGGCGAGATTGCTTTGAGCCCAGGCCAACTGAACCTCTGGGACCGCCGTGTCGCCGAAGTCAATCTCGCGTGGATCGACAAGTGCGAGTTTCGAGCGGCTACCCAATCCGGTCAACAGCCGATCAATCGCTGCCCAGCCTTCAACCCCTGACACCGGCCAGGTGAATTGGGGCGGAAGCACGACGCCGACTTTGGTCTGCCGAATAGCCCCGGTGACATGTGCGCCAACCGGCGCTACGGTAGCGCAGCCAAGTGGGGACAAGAGCAGTGAAATTAGGAAAGAAGATCGTGCATGCATGACGACCCGCTTGTGCCTAAATCTGGCACCCTCGACAATCCTACTGACTCGACCTTGACTACACTTCATCGGTTCGGTGTCGCCCTTCTAGTGGGAGCATGCCTTGCATTTGCCTATTTGGCCATAAACCAGATCTCATCGAAGCTTCCATACGATATCGATGTCCTCACCTCGATGGACCAAGCCATCCCGTTTGTTCCCGAATGGGTGTGGATTTATACGCTCAATATTCCCATGCCGTTGACCCTCATTATCGTGATCACCCAAGCCGACCGTCTGCTTGAGTTGATCGGCGGTTACGTGGTGATCTTTAGCATCGCTGCGCTGACTTTTCTCGTCCTTCCGGTGCATTCGGATGTTTTGAGACCCGATTTGACCCTTGAAGCGCCCTCTTTATCGCTGCAGATGATGAGCTATTACTATGCGCTCGATAAGGTCGGTAATTGCATGCCGAGTCTGCACGTTGCGTACAGCGTGTACGCTGGCTGGTGGGGTATTCGTTTGATGCCTGCTCGCTGGGGTTACCCTTACGCGCTGGTGGGTGTTTTGATCACCCTATCGACCATGTTCGTCAAACAACATTTCATCGCCGATGTGGTCAGCGCCATTGCGATCGCAGGGGCGGTTTATCTACTGCAAGCGCATCGAGGTGTCTCCATGCGCCGCTTTGTACCCGGACCCATTAAGAAGCTGTTGGTCAGCTTCCGAAAAAGCCCTTCTTCTTAGTCGACTTCTGCGCCTTTGGCGGGTTGGACTGAGTCAGTCGTATCTTCGTAAGTTTCATGTAGCGCTCGGCGTCTCGATGATGGGGGCGCAGATCAAGGGTTTCGGTGAGCAACTCCTCCGCCATCGGAAAGTTCTTACGATTGAAGTGCTCCATCGCACGCTCGAACACGAGCTCGGCATCATTGGGGTACTCTTTCCCCGCTTCTTCGAGGCAGTGGATACGCTGCTTTGGATCGGTTTTCGGGTCTCGGATCTGACACAGCAACTCGAGCGCTCCGACCTGCTTGTTTTTGGGGTCGAGCTGCCCGGCTCTTTTGAGATGCAACCCCGCTGACCAGAAGTCCTTTTTGCGCATCAAGACCTTCGCCTTTTGGCATTCGAGACGAGAGGCTTCGGGGCTGATCTCTTGGTTGCGGAATTGACGACCGCTGTTTTGTTTGAGGTGCGCGGCGTAGGTCTCGCGCAGGACTTTGTCTTCGAGGGTGTCGCGTGCGTTGTTGAGCTTAGCGAAAAGCTTAGTGATCGCGGCGACGAGGCGTGGGTGGCGACCTTGCACGCGATCTGGATGCCAAGTTTGCGCCAGATTCAAGAACGATTGGTTGACCTCTTTTTTCGTCGTTTCCGTGTCCAGATCAAAGAGGGTGAAGAAATCCAGGTCGATCAGGTTTTCCACATCCTTGAGCAGCTTTTGGTCACGTGCAGGTACCGGCATGTCGTCTAAAGTGATGCGTTTACTGCTGGTGACCTCAACCGTCTTCACTTCCTTTTGAATCCGCCTGAGCTCTACGGGTACGACCGCTTTTGCTCGGTTGGCGTCAGTGGCCAAAACCGCTCCGAACAGACGCATCGCTCGCACGAGTCGAGCGGTACGAAGGCCTTCGAGACCATCAAGCTCTAGCAGCTCCGAAGTTCGTCTTGGGACCGCGAGCAGACGCAGCACGACCAGATCATTACGAGTCAATCCGAAGCGTTCTCGCAACCGTTCGTGAGAGACTCCGTCTCGGGCCTCAACGGCGCGGAGCTCGAGGACCAGATTACGCGTCCTCGCAGGATGCCCGGCATCCAAGATAAGAAGCGCCATGAGCTGTGCAGGCTCGACGCCGATCCGACCCATGACCTCGCTCGGAGCGATACGAAAGCGCCGGAGCTTGTCCATTCCAGCCATCGCCGTTTCGAGATCGGCTTGAATCTGCCGCTGACGAGCCTTCTCGAGGACCTTCTGATCCATGCCACCCATCTCCACAAGAACTTGATCGAGCGATAGCCCAATCATCTGCTGAAGCCGTATTTTTGCTTGTTTCAGGGTGCTCGCGTCGATGACTTTTAAGCCCTTTAGCGCCTCCTCAAAGGACGCAGCGGGCGCGTCTTTGGTCGCAACACTTTGGATCAGGCCGTGCTCAAGTTTAATCGAGACGGTGGGGTTCGCTAGGGTTGCGCCAAGTTCAATGTGCACCGTGGCTTTGCTGCGTCGAAGCTTGACGAGCAGCTCGGGTAACGGGTGTTCGAACAGGCGTCCCTCGTGACTCACTCGCAGACTCCAAAGGTCGGCCCCACGCCTGTCTCTCGGCAAGTCGGGGCATCGATACCCGGCATCGGCGCACATTCAACGTCGGGGTTGGTCAGCGAGCAAATCGGGCGGCAAGCTGCGGTGGCGGAACACAGCATTCCATCAGGACAATCACGATGCCCATCGCAGGGCGAGCCCAAGGCGCAGAACCCTTCTTGAGACGACTCTGGATCGCAAGCCGAGTTGCATACACAGCCGCTTCCATCCGCACCACAGTTCCAGACTTGCGTATTGGAGGGTTGGCAGCTGTAGGCGTTCTCACCCTCTCCACCACATTGTCCCACTTGCAGCGGATCACAGGTCCCGCTGCAGATGCCCAAGTTCATGTTCCCCAGTCGAGCGCAGGTCGGATTCGGTGATCCGCAAGCCTGTCCACGCTGCCCATCAGGATCGCAGAGTTGGCTGCAGGCGCTTCGGTTCGGGTCTTCGGCGGACGGCTGGCTAAGGCAAATACTGCCAGGTACACAGGCTCCAGTACCGTTGTTGCACTCGGAACCGACAGGCAGTGTACCCGCATCGTCACAAGCCGCTTGGCTCACGTCACCAAACCAGAACGAGCAGCCCTTGCCTTCGCCGCATGAGGTCGTGTCGAGCATGTCGCAGCCTTGGGTGCAGACCCCTTTGTTTTTGGCACGGTCTGCATCACGAACGCAGATATCGCCGGCGTCACAATCGCTGGCGGTGATGCAGTTTCCGAGCTGGCAGAACCCTTGCCCCTGAGCACCCTCTTCACGAGCAGGGAAGCACAACTCGTTGGGTGAAGCGCATGAGAGCAGATCGCTTGGGTCGCAACCATACCGGCACAAACGCTCACAGTTTGCTTGACCCTCGGTACAAAAGGCGTTGTCGCAAATCATGCCTTCACTGCATTGAATATTGCGCGAGCAGCTCTCCTCAAAACCCTTGCTTTGAGGGACCACGCACTCGCCGTTGATCCCGTCACTCGTTGCGCAACTGTAGCCGGTCGGGCAGCCGTCTGTAATTCTGCAGGGTAGGCCGCTGAGATCGTCGAAATCGTACACCAAGCTACAGCTCGAGAGGAGCATCGTGAGCGCCATTAGACGAATCATTCAGCACCTCCCGTCAACGAATCAACGGCAGCATTTTTCGCCATCGTTCGCTGGAGCAAATAGACCCCAGCTAGGTTCAATACGACCCCGCTGACCAAGGTTGCGTCCGCGATCAACGCGAACTGTTTTCCGTTGGCTTGAAGGTCAGCCACGCCAGGGTCATGACCTAAGGTGTCCCGCATTTGCTGGTGGGTAGCTCGCGTTTGAAGCGCTGACCACCCGGAGACCAACAGCGCGCTCGAGCCTAGCGCGATGGTCGACCATCCAAGAACACCGCTCTTTTTAGCTGAAGGGCCGCCTGCATCGCCCGGACGAATGGTCAGGGCGGTCGGAGCGCTTAATCCTTGCCACATCTTTTGAGCATGCGCTCCGAGTGGCTCGCCGGGTAGAAACGAAGCGACCGCCACTCTGGGTTCGCCGAGCCCTGTGTGCAGGGTGCAGCGAGCGTCATAGCGTGAGGCTACTAAGGTCATCGTACAAAGAACCAACCCATCAACGCCGAGGCTGCGCCTGACCGCATCGGCTTGACTGCGATCTCCTCGCGCACCGGCACCGAGTTGGCTGGCGACGGGCGCAAGTTGTGCTGCTGCTTGCGGCAGCAGGGTGGCGCGCACAGCGGTCGCCGAAACGTTGAGCCATTGCCAGACGGGCAGGTGCCCATTTTGCGTCGCACCAACCAGATGCATACCTGGGCTCACCTTCGGGCTGTTGGTCCGGTCCCAAGGCGCGCCATCAATCCACAGTCTCGCGCCCGCTCCCGTTCGCAAGCCTAGCTCTACCTGCTCTTTGGGCGCCGCGTTAACCTGCCCCCAAATTTCGCCCAACGTGTTGGTCAATTCACCCGGGAGTGACTTCATACCCAGCACCATCGCTTGTCGCAGTGTTTTGCGCGCTTGGTCAGCCTCGAAGTTCATCACTTGCACGCCGGCTCGGTACGCGAAGACTTCGGCGAGTCGTGCCGCGTCGCCTCGGCGAGGCTGAGCGACGAGGGCGCGCTCAGCTTGGTTGAGCGTTGCCACGACCGTGTCGAGCTGAACCTGTCGCCAAGCCAGACGCACGGCGCTGATCGCTTGACCCGCTAGGTCCGCCTCGGGCTGTCGCCCCGTCAACAAACGCAAAAGGTCTGTCGGCCCAGCTAGCGCCTGCAGCTCTTCCGTCAAAGCGGTGGTCCCCGACTCTTGAGATTCGACCCAAACTAAGGTCGATGCCGCCTGCGTTTCAGACGCTAAAAGAAGAGCAAGAACGGTGCACAATAAGGGCCTCATCAATGGCCTCCAGCGATCTTCAGCCTATGCCTCATACGATACCCGAGCGCTTTTAGAAACGCGCGGCGTCGTGATGCGCCGTTGTGCGCACTCAATCGCACGCCATTGGGGCCGGGAATACAGGTGACTTGCGCCAACAAGTCGGGGCTATTCGTCGCAGCGAATCAAGACAGCGGTCACGTTGTCGTGTCCGCCGTGCGCATTGGCGAGGTCGATGAGGCGTCGACACGCAGCGTCGAGGTCCTCGATGTTTTGCTCGACAGCATCGAGAATCTGCTGGTCGGTAATCATGCCCGACAAGCCATCCGAGCACAGCAGATAGATATCGCCGGTTCGTGGTTCGAGCGGTTGGATATCAACTTCAACGATGTCGCGCATGCCGAGCGCTCTGACGATCACGTTCTTGTGCGGAAAGGCTTCGATTTCTTCTGGTGTAAGCCGGTTCGTGCGCAGGTAATCGTTGAGCAAGGAGTGGTCAGAGGTCAGCTGGCTGATCTGACCTTCACGGATCAAATAGCCTCGACTGTCCCCGACGTGTGCCATGTAGGCAGCGCGGGCGCTGACCAGGATCGCCACGACCGTGGTGCCCATACTCTCGCAGCCCTTGGTCGCTTGCGCTTTCTCGATGATGTGGAGGTTCGCGAGCTTGACAGATGTGCTCAGTCGGTTGGCTTCGTAGTTGAGCTTCTTATTTTCTTTGAAGGGCCAGGTCTTGTCCTGATCCGAGCTGGTCTCCATGTAAAAATCGCCGACGGTTTCGACAGCGATGGCTGAAGCCACTTCGCCGCTCGCGTGTCCGCCCATGCCGTCCGCCAAAACAAAAACATTATGCTCTGGATACAAAGCAAAGGCGTCTTCGTTGTGGGCTCGCTTTTTGCCGACATCGGTTCGGCCTGTTGCGGAGATTTTCATGGTCATAGGATTGTCAGATCCTCCGTGTAAAACCTTTGCGCTATGGGTCGCCGAGGGTCAACCGATCTCCGGTCACAAAGCCATAATGCTCAATGCTACCTGCGGCTAACTCCACGGCTATGCCGCCGCGTTGACCTTTGGGGCCGAGCCGCCAGGGCCGTACGTTTGAAGCTAAGCTGATCACCTTGCCGGAGGATTCGAGCATGATCACGTCGATGGTCACGCGCATGCCGAAGGTGTGCACTCGATCGCATGGCTCGATCCACATCCCCTGATCTGCTGATAACTCTCGGTGCCCGAGCAGACCGATCAGACGCTGGATAAAGCGCCGGTTCGCGGTGACGCGGATGCCGGTGTCGAGTTCGCGATGAAGAAGGGGGTAGCCGACCGCCAACGATTAGCCTTTGGGGTTTCGAGACATCGAGATCAAAAGCCCAGTACCCCAGAATCCGGCAAGCAAGATACCGACCAGCCCTAGGTAGCTAAAGGCGCTCGCAAAAGGTTGCGAGTCGACAGCGATCAAAATGGCGGAGGCGATGCTGAGGCCAGCAGTCACCACCGCTGACGCCATCCGGTTCGAACTCGTTGAGATCGCATCGATGAACTGTTTGCTGCGTCGCAGGTTGATGTCCAAGGGGAGGGCATCGTCGCCAAGACGACGTAAGGTGCGAAGCACTAGTTCGGGAGCTTCTCGGGTCAGATGGTATAGGTCCATCGAGGTGCCGAGCAGCTCGCGCTGCAGACGATTCGGATCAAGCCGCTGAGCGATTAGGGTGCCCATATAGCCGCGCAAGGTGCCCGCCACGTCGAACTCGGGGTCCAAGGTGTTGCCCATATGTTCGAGGGTCAAAACGCCTTTGAACAAGATCATCAGATCCTGGGGGAGCATGATGTTAGCCCGAGCTGCCGCCGCCGAACTTTCGAGTAGAATTTGACCGACGTTGACTTCGTTGAGCGGGCGTGTTCGCACGGGTGACCACAAGGTGCTGAGCTTCCGCCCGAACTGGGCAACCTGCATGGGCTGCTCAGGGTTTACCGCGCTCCCAATGTCCGCATACACTCGAGCCGCTCGGTGAAAGTCACCGTTGACCAAGCACAACAGCAAATCAGCGACTTGCTCTCGCGCTCGCTCATCGAGGCGACCGACGATCCCAAAGTCGATCAGCCCTAGGCGGCCGTCAGCAAAGACGAAGACGTTACCGCTGTGAAGATCCCCATGGAAAACTCCATGCTTGAAAATTAGATCCAGGATCCGCAGCCCACCCTTGGTGGCGACTTCTTTCAGGTCACACGGTAGCGCTCGCACCGCCTCTTCATTCGAGAGCGGGACGCCCTCAAGGAACGACATCGTCAAAACGGACTCACCGGATAGGTGAGGGAACACCGTCGGGATCACCATGAAGTCATCGTCTTGACGAGCGAAAAAGGCGGCGACTTCGCGCAGGCTGGCTGCCTCTTCTCTGAAATCAAGCTCACGGGTGATGGTCCGGAAAAACTCCTCGACCAGCCCAACGGGATTAAAGGCGCGGCTCTCCGGTATGTACTTCACCAGCGCATCGGCGAGTAAACTGAGCGCCCGAAGATCCTCATCGACAATCGCTCGGATGCCAGGCCGACGAACCTTAACCACTACCTCAATGGGTTTACCCTCCTCGTCGAGGGTCGTTGCCCGATGAACCTGTCCGATCGATGCTGCAGCCAATGGCTCAATATCAAACGAGTCAAAGAGCTCTTCGGGGGGCGCACCGAGTGAAGCCGTCACCGCGGCGCGTACCTCATCGGCGCTGATCGGGCGCACGTTGTCTTGGAGCTCTTTGAACTCTTCGATGAACGCTGCATCGATCAGATCCGGACGCATGCTCAAGGTTTGACCCAGTTTGATATAGGTCGGACCGAGCTCCTCTAAGGCTGCGCGCAGCCGCCTCGGCATGGGCGCATCACGGTATTCTTCGGCGACACCATCGCTGCGCTGGACGCCCAGCCGGCTAAGCGTCGGGCCGAAGCCATACTTGCCTAACACCGACACAACGCGCCGGACGGATGAGATCGAGCGCACTGCTCGTGTAAACGTGATCAAAGCCATAACGTAGGGATCCTACGCTTGCGCGAGGCCCGCCGCAAAACTTTGCTGTTTGTTCTGCTCAGCTAGGAAAGTAGGTGCCCGATGGGGAACCCGCGCCGCGCCAGCCGCGCCAGCACTTTTTGTTTCGACTTTCGGCTGCCGTCAGTTTTGGCGATCCAGGCATCAAACAGCTCTTTGCTGCGTTTCGATTCAGCCTCTGAGTCGAGGAGTTCGAACCCCTCAAGCTGATCGACATCGATCCCCTGAGTGCGCAGCTTGAGCAGGATACGGCGCTTGCTCCAGCCACGCCGTGCGCCGCTACGCTGAGCCGCCTCGGCGCATCGCAGATCACTCTGCAGGCCGGCTTGTGTCAGACGATCAACGATCTCAATCGCCACCGAGCGATCAAGGGACCGTTTGCACATCTTAGTGATCAGCTCGTTGCGGCTATACTCACGTCTACCCAGCAGCCAAAGACAATAGTTTCGAGCCGCTTGCTCATCAGCGAGGGGCCGTGCGGGTCTACTCACCGAAGCGTTCAATCCCGTCGTCGAGCGGCGCAGGTTTTGCCTTGGGTTGATTTTGAGCCGCCTGCTGATCGGCATTGGGTTTGTCGTAATCCCCATCACTCGACCCGCTCACACCGCTGATTTTCAGGGCGAGGTCATCTGGCGAGTTCGCGTAGGCGAGGGCGGTGTCGTAGGTGATCTTACCGGCCTTGAGCAGCTTCGTCAGCGCTTGATCAAAGGTTTGCGTTCCGAGGGTGACATGAGTTTGTTCCATCGATTCAGGAATCTCATGGGACCGCTCTGGGTCTTGAATCAATTCTTTGATCCGAAGACTTGAGCGTAAGACCTCACAAGCTGCAATTCGTCCCACTCCGTCTTTGGTGGGGACGAGCCGCTGGCTGACAACACCCCTTAAAATCTGTGCGAGTTGGCGCCGGATATTCTCTTGTTGGTGAGGCGGGAAAACGCCGATCACGCGGTTGATCGTTTCGTGGGCACCATTGGTGTGTAGGGTCGACAGAACGAGGTGACCGGTCTCGGCTGCTTTCATGGCGATCTCAACGGTCTCCATGTCGCGCATCTCACCGATAAGGATCACGTCGGGATCTTGCCTTAGCGCTGAGCGAAGGGCGCGGTTAAAACTGTTGGTGTCGGCGCCGAGTTCTCGCTGGATGATGCTCGCTCGTTTGTCTCGAAACGCGAACTCGACCGGATCCTCAATGGTCACGATGTTGACCGAGGCCGTCGAGTTGATGTGGTCGATCATGGCGGCGAGGGTGGTCGACTTACCGCTACCTGTTGCGCCTGTGACCAGCACCAAGCCGCGTTTTTCCTCGCAGATTTCGTGGAGCACTTCGGGCAGCTGCAATTCGACGACCGATCGGACCACCGAGGGCACGACACGCATGATCAAGCCGACGGCGCCGCGCTGGTGGTGTGCGTTGACACGAAAGCGCGCCACACCCGGGACTTGATAAGCAAAGTCCAGCTCGAGCTCCTTGAGGAAGAGCTCGAAGCGTTCTTTGCCAAGCATAGCGAGCGCCCAATTGCGCAGGAGCTCAGCGCTGAGGCTTGATTTGGTACCGAAGGGGGTCAAACCGCCACGCAGGCGGGCCTTCGGGGGGCTACCAGCCTTGAGGTGAACATCCGACGCTCCTGCTTCAGTTGCCATCTCCAACAGTTTGTCCAACGCATCCGAAGCATGCTGACTCACGACTCCGCCTCCTTATGCACGGTGGCATGGACCACTTGGTCAAAGCGGTCGATCAGGGCTGCAAAGCGCGCAGTGCGCTGCGCGATAGCCAGATCCCATGCTTGATCGGCTGCCTGTCGTTGTTCTTCCACCAGCTGCAAGATACGATCTTCCTGCGCTTGGATGGATGCTGCCCGATCTTTAAGTTCGGTCAGCTCGGATTCAAGTTTGGTGATATGACCCTGCTGCACATCGGCCGCCTGCGCCAAACGCTTTTGAAGGGTCAGCTCATGCTGTTGGTCGAGTTCATCTCGCTCTTGCACCCATGAGGTTCGAGCTTGACTGAGCTGCTCCTCGAGCTGGTCGACCGAGTTTTGCAGTCGCTCAGAACGGTCCGCATGCTCGGAGAGTTTTGCCTGCTGATCGCGGACCTCCTCTTCGGCATTTTGCCGCTCGACATGAGCTTCAGCGAGCGCTTCTTGGGCGCCAGTCAAGGCTGACCGCAGCTCACTCTCGATCGCACGCGCTTGAGCGACTGTTTGAGCGTGATCCGCTAAACTCATGCTCGCCTCAGCATCCAACTGAGCGCCCTCTTGAAGCAGGTTTTTGTGGTCCTGCATCAGTTGTTCAATTCGACTCTGCAGTCGGTCGCGCTCAGAGGTCATCTGCTGGTTGGCTTGGAGATGTCTCTGGTGCTCAGAGCGCTCGGCTTCGAGTTGCGTCTCAAGCGTCTCGACCTTGCGTTGCGCATTAGAAGCTCGCTCTTCGGCTTCTGCGAGCCGTTCTTCAAGCTCTCGTCGAGCGGCTTGGACTTGATCACTGCTGTCGCGTTGCGCCCGCTGCACCTGCGCTTCACTCTCATCCAAACGCTCGCTGTACTCATCCGCTCGCCCCTGTTGTTCACGGACTTGCTTTTCCAGCTCCGTAATCACAGCCGCTTGCTCGGACTGGTTCGCTTCAAGTTCTGCACTCAGCGCTTCAAATGGGGTTAGCCGATCAATCTCGGTGCTGAGTGAGGTTCGGTCTGCGCGCAGCGCTTGGACCTCTTCTTTGAGCCCTTTCGCGCCATCGAGCTGCGCGCTTTGCTTTTCATGACGAATCCGCAGACTGCTCAGCTCGCCCTCGAGCCGCTCACGGTCTTGATCGACCTGGCTGATCCGCTGTTGAAGCTCGACCACTCGATCCGAGGGTTCGAGTTTCCGCGCAAGTTGGCTGGCACGAAGGCGTTGGTTTTCGAGCTCGAGATTACGCTGGGCTTGCTCACGAGCTGCGACTTCAGCGCCTTGTTGATTAAGCGCTTCAAGCGTCGCTTGGTAGCGCTGTTCGAGTTTATCGAGCTGAGCCTGAAGCGTATCCACCTCAACGTCTTGAGGTACTTCAGTGAGCGCCTTTTCGCTCGCTTCGAGCTGCTGTCGAAGGCTCCCTGTGACCTTCTTCTCTTCACTCAGGTCGCTCTTTAGCTTCTCGTAGCGCTCGTGCGTTTGCGCGATGACTTGAACTTGGTCCTGTGTCTCACGCTCGAGCAGATCCACACGGGCGGCTAGGTTGCTGACCGCTTCAGCCAACTCAATGCTGCGTTCTTTGAGCAGCGCCTCGCGCGCTTGCGCTTCACCGAACGCCTCGCTTTTTTCGTCGGCGTCAGCCTGACTTTTAGCGGCTTGGTCTCTCGCCTCATTGAAGCGCTCCTTGAGGAGCTTTGCGTCTTCTTCGAACTCGGCGAGGCGTGGCCGCAACAGCTCAAGATCAGCAACTTTGGCGGCGAAAGACTTCGCCTCCGCATGACTCTTTTTCAGTTCAGCTTGCAGCGCAACGCAACGGTCATCGAGCGTTTCTTGAGCACCCAAAGCCTCTGAAAGCTGAGCTTTGAGATGCTTGAGTAGCTCCGTCTCGTGAGCCCCTTTGGAGTTTTGAGCCGCCGACTCGAGTCGGTCCTGAGCCTCTTTGAGTAAGCCTTCGCTTTGTCGATGTTGCGCTTGAACCCGCCGAAGTTGACCCAACGTCTCCGCATGTTCTCGCCGGTGTTGCGTGACTCGTCGGGTCAACGCATGAGCTTGAGCCGCCATCTCTTGATGCTCAACGCGCAGGGCTACCAGGTCCCGAGCTCTCGGATCGGCAGCTCGCTGCGCTCGCTCTTGGATCAGCAGCTGCTCGAGGTTTTCTTGCTCTTCTTGAAGCCTGAGCGAGAGCTTCAGGAATTCGTCAGCGCGCTCTTTCCACCGGGCAGCTTCAGCTTGATGAGTCTGGGCTTCAGCTCGGGCGCTCGTGGTGTCCTGACGCTGCGCGGTGAGCGCCTGGTCTTGCTCGTCATGACGCTCTGCGAGCGCTTGGTGCTGGTCCTCAAGCTCAAGGGACGCAGCCAACAGCCCTTCGGTCCTTTGTTGCCAGCGTTCGATCTCGGATTGCAGGTGGGCGTGAACGTTTGCGGCGCTGCCCAGCTGATCATCGCCTTGCGCCAGCTCCGAACGGAGCTTGGTTTCGAGGGCTTTGAGCGTCTTGACCTCTGCCTTGAGCCCATCTCGGTCGCGGAGCAAGCGCTTGACGCGCCGTTGGTCCGCTTCGCGTTCTCGAGTCGCCTCGATGAGCTCCGTTTGGAGGGCTTCAAGTCGTTGTTCCACGCGATTTAAGCTGAGGTTGGCGTCTCGCCGAGTCGCAGCGCGTTGCTCACTCAAGCTAGCGACGACTTGCCCGACTCGATCACTGAGCAGATCAAAGCTGAGCGTGGAGATCCTATTTGGTAGCTCGTCCGGTGGGCTTCGGAAGCCTGCGACGAGGTGATAGATCGGGGGCTCACTGGCCAGGTCTGCGATCCGGCCATCAAACTCAATGGCGCGATCTTCGCCAGTACCCGTCACCAGATAACCCAGCAGGGGAACCTGCGCGATCGCGGTGACGTAGTCGAAGCGTTGCTCGAGCGCACTGACGACCTCTGCATAGTCGAGTCGCTCGGTAGGATGGCAGTGTGCCAGCATATCGACGCCGACATGCTCTCCGTCGGCAGGCAAAATTCCGACCACGCGGCCATCGCTCGACAACAAGCGGTCAAAGTCAACGACTAGATCAGGCTCGGCTGCTAAACGGGCGCCGAAATCTTGAATGATCATCAGGTCATGACGACCGCTCGGTACGGCGCTCAAGCCATCTGGCTCGAGGTAGACATCAGCTCGCAGGCTAGTAGGGATACGGGACCCCACCACGCTGACTCGAGTTGCGCCGAGGCGATGCAGCCACTCGACGGATTCTTCAGCGGCTGCTCCGACCCACAAGACACGGGCGCCGCGAATCCAAGGCTCCATGGCGAGAAGCCGAGGCGCCTCTTCGCTTGAACGTCCGTGATGTGGATCCAGATCAGCCATTAATTCCTCGTTATGCACGCAGAAAGGTGCACTGAACGCCCGTCTCCTGTACAGTGCAGATATCAGAGCGAAAACCATGGCTTTGCTGTGTTGTGTCCACGCAAGTTTCGGGAGGATCGATGAGCACGGGCTGGAACCTCATTAGCGGTCTATTTTTGATGGCTCTTTTGGTGGGCTGTCCCACTCGAGATCCCTACGCGGTCAATGCAAATTGTCCTTCGGATGCCCCGTGTTTTCTGTCGGTTTTGGCTCCTCGTGGTCAAACCGCTGCGCCGGGACCGTACAATCTGGTCGTTGAAGTCACTGGACCGCACCGGATCGAAGGCGTCGGCTTGGTGATGTCGATCAATGGGGCGGCCAGCCTGCAGCTGAACCTAGCGAGAATGACGAGCGGTAACGGTTTGTGGGGAGTTCCCGACCTTGAATCCGATTCGATCGTACCAGCAGATGCCATCGAAACGACGAAGGCGCTCGCCAGACTTCAGCCGGGTGATTCAGTGAGCTTTATCCTTTGGGCTTGGGACCAGATGGGCAACCAAACCGAATGGACAGGTGACGGTCGCAGTGACACGGGGTCGATCACCTTTGAGATCGTCGACAGCCTAGCCGGCAGCCAGCTGCCAGACGCTGGTCCTGCGACGGATGCTCCGGCGCCCGCTTCGGATGCGGCTCTTGGCGTCGGTGACGCCGGTGCTGAAACCAGCGTTGACGCCACGAGCACGCCGACGGTTGACGCCGGCTAGTGCGCGCACTGCTCTTTGGGGCGTTGTGGTGTGTCGGTTCATGCGCAACAGCGCCTCTTCATATGCCCAATTTCGCGCTCCAGTTTGGAGTCCAAGAGGCGCCAACTGTTTTGCTCATTGCGCCGAGTTGGTCAGACCGTGGGCTGGCAATGCTTGAACTGATCCGGCGAGCGAAAACGGAGCATGACGAGCTGCAGGTGGTGATGGTGGTCATGGATGATCTGCCGGTCAAGGCATGGAATGTGGCAGCCAAGGCGCTCAAGGTACCGGGAATTACCCGTCGGAGTCAGGGGCTTGGTTTAGAGCGAAAGCCTTTAGGTCCGATCCGTGAGGTGCCGGTCGTTTATTGGATTACAAGGGATCAACAAGTGGTTCAACGAGCGGTAGGCTATATCACAGCCGAACTCTTTGACGCGCAGACGCGCCGCTTGCTTGGGGGGACTTGATGGAGTGGTTAGCTCGAGCGGGATGGATGGTTTACCCCATCGGTTTATGCGCTGTGGCGTCGTTGACGCTCTTTCTTGAGCGCTGGTTTGCCCTTCGTTCTGAGCATGTTTTGCCGAGCCAGTGGCGTCGCCGGGTGCTTCAGGCGCTTAACGATGGTGATGAGCCCAAAGATCTCGAAAGCCAGGCAGCAGGCAGGATGGTTCTGGCGCGCCAAAATGGCGGTGAGCTGGTTCGTGAGCGTGTCCATGAGATGGGACAGCGCTTAGTCGGTGAGATGGAGCGCGGCATCTCCTGGCTTGCGACCATCGCGGCGCTGGCGCCCTTGCTCGGGCTGACCGGAACCGTCCTCGGTATGATCGAGGTCTTCCAACGCATGACGGTTCAAGCCGGAGCGGATTCTCAAGTGTTGGCGGGCGGTATCTGGATGGCTTTGGTCACCACGGTCCTTGGGATGTTGGTCGCTATGCCGACTTTGGTTCTGCATCGACTGCTGCTCGGACGGGTCCAGGCTCGCATCACCGAGCTCGAGGTCTTTGGCGATGAGCTTCTTGGGTCGGATGGCTCATGAAGTTTGAGCGCTCGGTAGCAGCCAAGCCAAACGTCGATCTGACACCGATGCTCGATGTCGTGTTCTTGTTGTTGATCTTCTTTATGGTCAGCACACGGTTCGAGCCGCTGCGCGAGGTCCCGATTGAGCTGCCCAAAGTGGGCGCCGCTGCGACGCCGCAAGAGGGGAAGAATCGCCGGGTCCAAATGCGCGCTGACGGCGCATTGTTTCTAGACGGCAAGCCGCTCGAAAAGAGCGACCTAAAGACCGCTCTTGAGTCTGCAGACCGAGTGGTACTCAGCGCCGATAAGGCGGCAAGTCATGGTGTTTTCATGGATTTACTGACGACGCTGAGAGCCTTGCCTGTTGAGGCGGTGACCGTCGAAGTCGAAGACCGCTGAGCGAGCCGCTCGTTAGCCCAGTATTTTGGGCAGCTTGAGACTCAAAGCGAGGTTTCCAGTGACCCGGATTTTACCCAGCATAAAAGCCATCTGAGGGTTGGTCGTACCGGCAACGATCCCTAGGAAATCAGACTCCTTCATGGCGATCGTGCAGTCTGCGCCCTCGTCGACCTCTTCTCGGACCCAGTTCGTGTCTGAGGTCAGGTTCACGTTCCATGATCCGCCGCCATCACCATCGATGACGAACTGGAAGTTAGCGCCGACTGCTTTCGCAGACTCTGGCGTCAGTTTGGCGGGAAGCGTCTCTTCAAAAAATGTGCGTGCAGTGCTCATCGATGTCCCTAGCCGGCGTACATTTCATCGAGATAGGAAGCATACTTCTTCTCGACGATGCGGCGTTTAACTTTAAGCGAAGGAGTCAGCTCATCGCCGGCTTCGAATTCAACCGGAACCAGCGCAAACTTTTTGATGGTCGAGTAGCTCGGAAGCCCTGCGTTGACGTTGTCGAAAATGCCCTGAATCAACGCCACCACTTTCGGGTGTTTGCACGCCTCATTAAGATCGGTCAGCGAGACGCCTTCTGCGGTGGCGAAGGCGTTGATGTTTTCCATATCAAGGGTGACCAAAGCGCTCAGGAATTTGCGCTGATCGCCATGGACGACGGCGTGACCGATGTACTGGCTCGCTGCGAGCTCGCCTTCGACCGCTTGGGGAGCGACGTTCTTGCCACCAGCGGTGATGATCAGATCCTTCTTGCGATCAGTGATTCGGACGTAACCATCCGGATCAATTTCGCCAATATCACCTGTATGCAGCCAACCATTTTGAATCGTCTCAGCGGTCGCTTCTTCCATGCGCCAGTATTCCTTCATCACGCCCGGTCCGCGCATCAGAATCTCGCCGTCTTCAGCGATTTTGACTTCCATCCCCGGCAGCGCGGCACCGACCGTGCCGATCCGCCCTGCGCCGGGTAGGTTGCAGCAGGTCGCAGCGCTGGACTCGGTCATGCCGTAGCCTTCAAGGATCTCGACACCACAGAAGTGGAAGAACCAGTTGATCTTCTTCGATAGCGGCGCACCGCCGCTGATGAAGAACCGAAGCTGACCGCCGAACTTCTCTTGGAGCCCAGCGCCGATCTTTTTGTAGACCAGACCTTTAGCGATCGCCCAGCCGAGGCCTTGCGGCGTACCCCCTGCGATCGACACCTCAGCCATCTTTTCGCCGTGATCGAGCGCCCAGTTGGCGAGCTTACCTGCCAAGCCTTCACCGCCGCGAGCTTTACCCACTGCTGCGGTGTACACCTTCTCAAAGATGCGAGGAACAGCAGCCATCATCGTCGGCCGGATCGTCGCCATGTCATCGAGCAAGTTGTCGATACCCGTGACCGCCAGGAGATGTCCGGTGCTGTACCAAGAGGCTTTGAGGACCTGGGCGAAGACATGCGCGAGAGGCAAGAAGAGCAGCTGAGTGTCTTCTTGGCTGATGATGTTCGTCTGTTGAATCACGTTGCCTTCGTAGACGAAGTTTTCATGCGTCAACACCACGCCTTTCGGGCGGCCGGTGGTACCTGAAGTGTAAATCAAGCAGCACAGATCGTCTTTACCGATCGAGGCTTCACGCTCTTCGAGCGCCGTTGGGTTCGCCTCTGCATGAGCAGCGCCCCGTTCAAGGAAGGTATCAAAAGGAATCGACCAGTCTCCATCTCCCTCACCGTCAAAGAGCACCACTCGCCGGACCGATGGGATTTGGTCTCGAATGGACTGCAGCTTTTCGAGCTGTTCGCGGTCTTCTGCGAACACCACGCTCAGCTCCGAGTTCGAGATGATGTAAGCGCATTCTTCTGCGGTGTTGCTTTGATACAAAGTAACGGTGGCAGCGCCAGCAAAGACCGACCCTAAATCAGCCAACAGCCATTCGGGTCGGGTGTTGGACAGCAGGCCCACACGGTCACCTTTTACGACCTCGTCGGCGAGCAGAGCATTGGCTGCCTTGAGGCCGGTTTGTTCGACCTCTGACCACGTCAGGTCGCGCCAGACATCGCCGTCTTTAAAGCGCAGGGCGGGACGCCCAGAGAGGCGTGAGGCGGTGTTGTGAAACATTTGATTGAGAGTCTGGCTCATGGTGGCTCCGGATCGGTCTTGATCTTCTTTTATCTGTCGAGTCCGCTGCCTTTGACAGGGGCTCAGTTGGTGCAACGAACAGCTTTGGGGCTAAGGGCGGCGGCTTTTCCTGTCAAGAACCACGTCGTGCCATGAAAAATACTGACTGCCATGGTAAAGCGCCCTCGGGTTGATAGTGGGAAGCTTATGGTCAGGCTTTGGATCTTTGCGATCGCTTGGACACTGGGTTCAGGCTGTGTGGATGACGCGCAGGGTTGTCAAACCGACAACCAGTGCGGTCCGTCGATGGTTTGTCGTTCGTCGTTGTGCGTTGTTCCGTGCCAAGATGACGCCGTGTGCGGCGATCTTGCGATCTGTACGGAAGGTGAGTGCCAAGCCGGTTGCCGAAGCAACGAACAGTGTCCGCTGGGACAACGCTGCTCGGAGCTCGCCTGCGTCAACGGGTGCGATGGTCGGGATCGATGTGAGGATTATCAATACTGCTCAGACAATGGCCAGTGTCTCAACGGTTGCGGACGCGATGGCGACTGCGGAGCCGGCCAGTTTTGCGAAGACAACAAATGTGTACCGATCGGTGGTGGCGTTGACGCGGGTTCGGCTCGCTGTCAGTCCCATGATGACTGTCGCGTAGGAGAGTTCTGCGCCCCCGATGGTCGCTGCGCGGTCGGTTGTCGGCCTGGTTTGTGCCCTCGAGGGCAGACCTGTGATGAACAGACCGGACGGTGCTCAGGGCAGCCCGAGCCTGAGCCGGACGCGGGGGTCTCGGCAGGAGACGCTGGCGGGTTGGTAGACGCTGGACCACAGATCGATTTTGACGTTCGATGCGCGCTGAGCTTTGGCGGTAATTCTGTCGAGTCGTTGCAGGTCCGTGCGGACGGGCACGCGAGCGTCGAGCTGATGCCGGAATTCGATGCTGAGATTGAATGGACCGTTGAGCGCTCGCCCGGCGGAACCGGGAGCGTGATTTGGAGTGAACCGGTCGATCGAGTTCAACCCGTAGCCTTAGAGCGAGTCGGGGCTTACGTCCTGCGCGCGACAGCAACCTATGAAGGGGTTTCCGAACATTGCGATTTGGAGGTGGAGGGGCGCGCTCCGCTTCGGGGTTATTGGGTCGAGTTAGGTTGGGATGGTGACCGAGACCTCGATCTCCACTTCGCGACCGTGCCGAACCAAGAGCCGTGCACGGAAGACCGCCAATGCCGACAAAACCAGCTCCGGCGTACTCAATGCAATCTAGGGTTCTGCAGCCGCGAGTTTGGCAGCCGTGATGGGCGGGATGGAGACTGCTGGGCGCGTAACGCCAACCCCTTGTGGGGTGATCCCAACAACACCGAGACGAACCCGCATTATCTGGGCGATGCGCTGCGCGGCGCAGGGACTGAGAACATCTCGGTCGGCGAGTTAACAGCGGGTTGGAATTATCGTCTAGCGCTCAAGGCTTGGGGTGAAAATCCGAATCAAGCCTGGTTGCGTGTTTACCATCAAGGACGAGCTGTCTTTGAGTCTGAGGCGCTTCGCATTGCGCCCGAGGAGCCGAACTCTTGGCTCTATCTTGGGCGGCTCGATCGAGAGGGCTACACGCCTATCTTGCAGATGAGTGAAGACCCGCCCAGAAACTAGGTCTAGTCGCTTGGGCTTGGTGGCTCTTCGGGAATTTGTACCGATCCAGCGCTGTCATCGATCTCTTCATCGTCAGCTAATCCTTCGATGACTTGCTTGGCGCCTGACGGGGCTGGCTTCGAGCCGGAACTCGTGGGGCGTGAGCGCACAACAGCTTTGCGTTCGGGCATGAGCAATCGCAAATGGTCGGCGCTGCACGAGTCGATTCGGTTGAGCCGAGCCGTCAGCCAATCCTCGGGTTTCGTTTTACGCATCGCTGCGTGCGCAAGGACTTTGACGGTGGGGTCTTTGTGCTCAAGCAGCGCAGTGTACCAGACTCGTTGGTCAAAGCGGTTGGAGTGACGAACCAGCGCTTTGAGAATCGGAACCGGCCATTGACTCGGCAAGACCTTACGAATTCGGGCACCCGCTAGATCACTAAAGCGCCTCAGCGCAGTCTCTAGGTTTGTGTCGGTTTGCGGTTTGCCTTTGATCAGCCATTTGACCAACGCCTCGTGGTCGTCTGGCGAGGCTAAGGCAAGTCGCCCCGTCCAGCCCGCTCGACTCACCTGAGGATCATCAAGCTCGCTGATGAAGATGAGTTTTGAGCGCAGTTTCGTGAAGCCCAGAACCCCAGCGAGCCGAGCCGCTTGTCGTACGTCTGGGTGGTCACTCTTGAGTCGACTTTCGAGGGCTTCAAGAGCCTCATCTCCCCGCAGTCTCAGAGGCTCAAGGGCGCCAGGGCTGCGGACCATTAATTCTTCGCCTTCGAGCCAGAGACGCTCTCGCTCGGCGTTCGGGCGACGCTTGGTCAGGATCTGAATCGGTGCGGTCGCTTGATCAGGTAGCTTCTGTCCGACGCTGCGGGCGAGTAAGCGAAGGCTGGAGCTTAGTCGAGTCGGCAAAAGGTCCACGATGCCTGCATAATCGGCGCTAATTTCCGGAGGTGTTTGTTGGGCAAGATACTCGTAGGGTTGTCGAACTAGCGCCACCACTTCGGGGAGAATCGAGCGCGCATCCATCCGGTCCATTCCGCGCATCGCAAGCATATAAGCCTGAAGCGCGTCGCGCTGGCGAGCGAGAATCATTCGGCTCTCAGCTTTGGCAAACAGACCAGCCCCTGAGCGTTGCAGGCAGGGTACGGTTCGTCTCGCCTTCACCGCCATCAACCGCGCTCGAAGAAGCGATTGTTGAGAGCCGCCTAGCGAGTTCACAACGCGGCGCGCTAAGCCCTGAAGACGCTTGGTGCTCAGTGGTGTTTGAGTCAGGTGAAGGTAGAGCTTGCAGGCATCATCTAGAGGCGATTTAGCCGCCGGTTTCGAGCAGATTGGGTGGGGTCCACGACGAAAGAGGATCATCGCCTCAGGAGTCGGTGCCTCGGTGTAAGGTGCCCCCTCGGGCAGCAAAAACGACGACGCTCCTTGGGGCGCCGGGGCGAGAACCGCCAAGGCAACAACAAGGAGCGACATCATGAAAGCCTGTGAGACAATCTACTTCTTAGGCGCCTCAGCTCGCTTGACTTGGTAGCTTGCTTTACCGGCTTCAAAGGAGACGACAGCAGCCATACCGTGGCTGACGCTCTTATCGACCATGCTCCAAGGCGTAGCGTCTGCAGGACCAGGGTTGAGCACCAACTCTTCGCTGGCTACGCCTGGCTTCACACCCTTGCCGGCTACCGTCGCGCCGCGACCGCCGGCTTCCTTGATGTTTCCTACGATCGCGAACTTCGTCCCCGTTTCAGCGAGCATCTTGGCGATACGCTCATCGCCAACATTCTTTCCATCGACCATATAGTCGACACCATCAGGGCCAGCCTGGAGAGGCGAAGCGTGGGCGACGAGCACGCGCAAGCCCGCTGCGTTCTTGAGCAGCGCGCCCGTCTCGTCGATCTCGGCTTGCCCGAACAGGCATGCGCCTGGCTCGGTGTAGTTCTTACGTCCGTAACCGGGGAGGGTCACAAACGTAATGTCATTGACCTTGACCGAGCGAACTCGATTACCGTTGATGATGTGCGGATGATCAGCAGAGACGTTGGTCAAAGCCAGGTCGAAATCACGAGCCAACTCTTTGTTCCCTGAGGTCACTAGGATGGGGACGGTCAACTCGGCGCCGAGCACGCGCAGGACCGACTCCATCTCTTTTTGACTGTACGCAACGTCACCATTGACCACGACCATTCCTGCACCCGCTCCTTTGATCCAGGCAGAAAATGATTTCAGGTTGGTGACCGTCTCAGGCAGAAACTCTTTGATGTCACTGATGACCCCCACCGTGAGCTTACCCGAAGCGGCAGCATCACTAGCTGCTGCCATCGAATAGCCGTCACCTTTAAAGGTCAGGGCGCCGACCGCAAGCTCTCGAGCCTTGCCGCCAGGACTACCGAAGCAGGCTGGGTTTTCAGCCTTCTCCGCGACCACCGGGGCAGGGGCTTGTTCAGCCTTTGGTTGAGCCGCAGCTGCCGTTTCGGGCTTTGCCGCCTTCGGCTCAGATTTAGTACAAGCGACTCCCGCGAGTGCGAGGGAGGCGAAAATTGGTAGCCAATTCAGCTTCATGAAGCATGGTCTCCGAGGCCCGGCTCATGTCGGGCGCATCGGCCTATAGCAACAAGCGCGGGAGTGGAAAAGCCAGGCTGAAGTCGCGGTAATTCTGTGCCAGGATTGCGCCGATAGTTCCTATGAGACGGAGACACACCGATCATGTTGCGTAAACAGTTAGAAGACCTCGAATCTGATAGCCTTTGTCCGCAGGCCAGCTTGAGCTCAAAAAGCCGCGGCCGTCGGGTCGCCGAAGCGGCAGATCCGATGCGACCGGCTTATCAGCACGATCGTGATCGGGTCATACATACCAAGGCTTTCAGGCGTTTGGCCGGCAAGACTCAGGTCTTCCTTGCACCGGTTGGCGACCATTACCGAACGCGTATGACGCACACCCTAGAAGTGACTCAGGTGGGCCGAACCATCGCCAGGTCACTCGGTCTCAATGAGATGCTCGTCGAGGCGATTGGTATGGGCCACGATTTGGGCCACACTCCGTTTGGCCATGCTGGCGAGCGCCACCTAAGAAAACTCATCCCGGGGGGGTTTCATCACGTGCGACAAAGCTTGCGCGTGGTCGAAACGCTCGCCAGGGGCCGGCGAGGTCTTAACCTTCACGAGGAGGTTCTCGATGGCATCGCCAAGCACAGCAAGGGCCGCGGGCGGCTGATCACAGACAATAAAGCCTTATTAGCGATGACGCTCGAGGGACAGGTTCTGCGCCTCGCCGACATCATCGCGTACGTGAACCATGATTTTGATGACGCGTGCCGAGCCGGCTTGATGAAGCCTGACGACTTGCCCGCAGAGATTGAAGCTGTTCTCGGTGACCGTGGGCCGCAGCGGCTCGAGACCTTGGTGATGGATGTGGTCAAGGCGACTCGCGACGCGAACCTGGAGCGAGTGATGATGACCGCTGAGGTCTGCGCTGCGCTCGAAGCTTTTCGTGATGTCTTGTACGAACGCGTCTACCTGACGGACGCCGTCGTGACCTCGTTTGACCGAACGGGGCGCATTTTAGAGTTCTTGTGGGAATACTTCATGTCGGATGAAGAGCGCTTTCGCGCGCAGTACCATGAAGGTGACCCTGATGAACCGCATTGGCGGGGGGTCACCGATTTTCTGACCGGGATGACGGATCGTTATGCGATTCGCTTGTTCGAAGAGCTGTTCATGCCACGGTCTTGGAGTGTCCTTTGAGATCACTGATCTGCATGGCTGCGCTCGGATGGGTAGGGTGCGACTCAAACGACAAGGAGTGTTTACTGCATTCACAATGTGCCTCATCTGAGCGTTGCATTGAGGGGTTGTGCGCAGCACCTCCGGTTGCGCCCACTCCAGAGGCCGGGCCAGATGTTGGTCAGCTTGATGCATCCCAAGCAGATGTGGTGATGACCGATGCTGCGCTCGCGGATGGCGTGAGTAGCTCGGATGCTTCGCAATCGGATGCCCACGCCGGAGACGGTGCTTGGCCTGACGGCTCGCATCCTGATGCAGAGATTCAAGGTTCGGATGCGGCAAGCCAACTTGATGCCGGAATGTCGTCTGCCGATGCGTCCGATTCCGATGCGTCGGATTTCGATGCGGACCAAACGCCGACGGATGCTTCGCCCGGTCAGGACTAAAAAACATAGCGGCGCGTGGTTTTCCTTGACACTAGGAGACGCTAAATCTAGCCCGCTCGCCCGCAGATGGGGTCATAGCTCAGTTGGTAGAGCGCTAGAATCGCACTTTAGAGGTCGGGGGTTCGACTCCCCCTGACTCCACCAAGGTTTGTAGGAGGACATCATGGCTGTTTGCACCTTCACCGGAAAGAAAGGGATGTCGGGTAACCGCGTCTCTCACGCCAACAACAAGAATAAGCGACGTTACAGTTCGAACATTCAGTCGAAGCGTTTCTTCATTCCCGAGCAGAACCGCTGGGTACGCCTCTCGGTTAGCACCCGTGCTATTCGGACTATCGATAAGATGGGCCTGCTCGCCTACGCTAAAAAGGCTGGCATCAAGATCTAAGCCCAGTGGGCCAGGATCTTAGGCTA
Source organism: Myxococcota bacterium (assembly GCA_040260805.1). Classification (GTDB taxonomy): domain Bacteria; phylum Myxococcota; class UBA4151; order UBA4151; family UBA4151; genus CACGMS01. Next base: position 26,854 of record JBDQPD010000035.1, read on the forward strand.
GCGGCGGGGCGTGGTGCCCTGCCGTTGTTGTTTTTTCTAGTAACCGAGGACCGGATCGAATCCGCGTCCTTCACCCGGGCGCGTCGAGAGATAGACGACGACGCCAGCGATCGCTGCGGTGCTTGCGACGGTCAAGCCCGAGACCGCCAGCGCACGACGGCTGACTTTGGGTAGACTCACGGTTGGCAGCGAGGGTTTGTTCTTAGACCACCACTGGCTCAGTTGCGTCGCCAAGCCGAGCGAGCGAATCGGCGCACCGACTTCGGCATCAGCCGCCAGCGTTGATTGAACCACAGCGAGCAGCTCATCGTCTTTGATCGTCTCACCGACCGCGGTCTCTGCGCGGTAGAATAAGGCGCCGCGAGGGACCACTTGCCCGCGCAGGACCGAGAGCCGTTTTGCCCCCACTCGAACCCAAAGAAACTGAGGCGCAGCGAAGTGCTTTCGCTGGTCAGCAAGAAGCAGGTCAGCTTCGGTTTGAGGCAGACTCCATAGAGGCTTCAGCTTGGCGATGAGTTGCTCGCGCTTAGGGACCAGTTGGTGGGGGATATCCACCGCTCCGCCCGAGCTCCCGACGCCGCCTTGAGTCATCAGGCCAGGTGCTGTGGCGCGCCAAGGGATGCTGCCCTTCGACAAGCCTTGGAGCGTACATGGGGTCACGCACTGCCGGTCTGCAACCTTAACGATCATCGGCTCTGCGCTGGTAAACGAGATCGTTTCAGCGCCACCCTTTTGTTGGCGCATTTGATCCATTTGCTCGCCCATCGTCTCACTGAGTTGGGTCCCGGCGGGTAAGTCTATCTTTGGAAACAAAGCCAGAACTTGAGCGACCATCTGGACACCGCTTGGATCCTCCATCTCCCATAGACGTAACCCAAGCTCGAGCTGGATGTTTGCCCATGTGGTAGCGCCCTTGCGACTGGCGAGCCCTCGTTGAGCTACCAGCTGCGCCTCTTTGAGGATCGAAATGGCGCCCTCAACGTCGAGCTCGCCGTAGGCACGTCTCGCCTCATCGAGCATCTTTTGTGCTTTCTTACGCGGCTTGATGTGTGCTGCTCGTTTGCCGGTCAGATAGCCGGGTAGACTGAGCACTCCAAAGGTCAATTCTCGATGGGCGCGCAGGACCTGCCGGAGCTGGTCGTTGACCTGAGCCGAGCGCGCTTGGTCCTCTGCCGTCTCGGGTGTGACGATCACAAACGCCCGGGTGGCGAGGAGTGCGACGAGCAAATTCATAGCCAAAGACTGCGCTGTTGTGTTGCTCAGCGCAAGTTCTAGCCTCAGCTCTAAGGAGACTGTCGTTCGTAAGCCAAGGCTGCACAGTGTCTCCCCGCTCGTCCTAAGGTCACAACCCAACATCGAGCTTGTCGGTCCGCTGTTTCGACCTGAGCGCCTGATTGGCGCCAACGATCCACAACGGCAGGGTGCGGGTGAAAGAAACGATCAGCCGGACCGGCACCGATGAGCGCGATCTGGGGTTGGGTTTCCCGGATCAGGGGTAATCCCGATGAGGTTTTGCTGCCGTGATGAGGCACCTTAACCACCGTGGCACGACCGAATCGGCCGGCTAAATCGAGCTCACGATCCATTCCAATATCACCAAGGAATAAGAGCCGATGACCGTGAGCGGTGATCGAGACAATCAGACTTCGTTCGTTGCGGCCACGAACCCAATCATCGGCTCCAGAGAGTCTCGAAATCGTCATGCTTTTAAGATGTAGGTTCTGGGTTTGGTCTGCCCTAAGACAGCCAAGGATCGATGACTGCGACCACACGCGTCTTGGCTGATGATGCAGACATAAGGCTTGCGCACCGCCGATGTGATCTTGGTCTGCGTGACTGATGATCATGAGCTCGGGGGCTCGCTCGAGCCTTGGAAGCAAGTGATTCAAGACGCCGTATTTTGAGGGCCCTGTATCGATCACGACTTGGCTTCCTTGGGATTCGACGAGCGCCATATCACCATGCCCAATCGGGAGCATCCAGACCTTGGTTCCAGGCTCTTTAGGTGGGGTAAAGAGCGCCGTCGAAAGGCATAAAATAGCCGCAGTTGTTCGCCTCTGAATCAGCGCCATGGTCATCAGGAACACACCCAAAGCGGTAGCGATCGACCATCGCGGTGACATGAACGGGCTTGGTGATGCGCTGCTCAGGGTTCCGGCTAAGTCGAGAAAGAGGTTGAGACCGTGGTCAGCCGGGATGGGAGCGCTGAGACAAAGGCTCGCACCTGCAAGAACTAAAACCAGGCTAAATACTGGCACTAAAGCAAGATTTACGGCGGCACCCAACCAGGCGACTGGGAGTCCGACTAGAGCCAGGATAGGGGCGCTCGATAGGGTCGCTACCAGCGGAACGGTCAGCGCGCTTGGGCGCGCTTTGACCGCATGAATCAGCGCTAATGAGATGCCGTGACTGAGGAGAAACCCGAGGTCTGCGCCGTGGCGTGGTTCGACGCCGAGTAGGATCGCCAAGCTGACCCAACCGGTGACCTGTAAGGGGCGATGGGGCGCAAAGCAGGCGACCGCTGCCCAGACGCAAAGTCGAACCCCGCCAACTGGCCACGCACACCAGGCGCTGATGACCAGCGCCCCGGTCAATACAATCCACCGCAGTCGCCACCCAGCCAAGCGGTACTGCGGTGTGATGAGGCAGGGTAAACGCAAGCCTAGTATGAGTACGCCCAGCACTAAGCCGACATGCAATCCCGAGACGGCGATAAGGTGCGTGAGACCTAAGCTGTTGAGCATCTGTTGGGTGTCCCGGAGCTCGGGTAAGCGCTCACCGAGAAAGAGCGCATGTGCGAGGTGCCGACTTCGCGCCGAAAGCACCTGCATTAAATGATCTGAGACGCCTTGCCTGACCTGGCACAATGCGAGCGCTACCGGAGAGGGTAGTTGCTGTATCTTTATCCCCCTGACTCGCTTGAGCTCTCCGATCGTTCCCTTGGCGAACCGATGTCTATAGGGCGCGATCGAGCCGTGATGGCTTTGCGCCACCGGTGGCTCGAGCCTGCCTTCGAGTTGGAGCTTTGTTCCTGCGCACCAGCGTCGATTCGAGTATCGCCAAACCACTCGACCCAAAGGGTGATCAAGCTCGACGCGCTGCGAGGTGCTGACCGTGTCTTTAGCGACCGTCAGGATCCATCGGCGCTGATCGGTACCCTCTAAACCTTGATGCCAATGGATCTGACCGACGCAAAACCCGATCAGGGCGAAGAGCAGTGAACGTTTGATCCTTGGGCGATCAAAGGCGAGGATAAGAGCTATAAGCTGACTTGCTGCCAGCCAAGGTGCGGGGCCCCATAGGGCAAAGAGTAAGCCAGCGGTGCTAAAGGCGATGGGGTGAATTGAGAGCATATTGATCCGCAGTGCAGCTTTCGAACCAGCATGGTAAAATAGCTAAAACAGCGGCTTATTGGTTTATCTGCCGATCGTTGGGACAGGCAAGCGTAGCACTTTCGGGCAGTTCGATGTACGCTTCGCCTGCCCTAGGAGCTGTCCGTGCGTCTCACCGCCTTGTCTTTAGCTTTTCTTCTCGCTTGCCCGTCTCAAGAAGAGGCGATCCCGGACGCTGGAGCTCCCGAAGCCGGCGTTCCGATGGATTCGGGGGTGACGCAGCTGCCTGCAGATGTCGGTTTCGATGCAGGTGAGCCGAGCTTTGATGTCGGAGTCTCCGACGCTAGTGTTCAAGACACGGGACCGATCGATGCAGGTCTTGACCCTGATTCTTCGGCGGGGCGCGGCTTGGCGCTGTACACACAGTATTGTGGTTTTTGTCATGGTGAGAGCGGCGAGGGGTATTGGGCAGACAACGCCAATGCGCTTGCGAACCCAGAATTTTTAGCTAGCGCGAACGACTTCTTTTTGTGGGCGAGTATCCTTGACGGGCGCCCTGGCACCCCGATGTCGCCGTGGGGGCAATCGCACAGTGGTCCGCTGACCGAGACCGACGCCTGGGACTTGGTCTCCTACATCCGCCTTTGGCAGGATATGCCGTCGATCGATGTGGATTCGATGGAGCTCGACGGCGACGCCGTCGCTGGTCAAGAGGTCTACGAGCGCATGCAATGCGGCGCCTGCCATGGTGAACAAGGTGAGGGTGTAACGGCGATGAGTCTGAACAATCCGATGTTCCACCACCTCGCCACCGATGGATTCATCTATCACGCGATCGCCAAAGGGCGAGCGCCGACGCCGATGCCAGCCTATGAGGACAATCTGACCGGGGTCGAGATGGCGGACTTGGTCGCCTACATTCGAACCTGGGCAGAACCGATCGTACCGCCCGAGGAGGAGCCCTTCATCCCCGACTGGACGGACCACTTGATCAATCCAGAGGGTGAGATCGCTGACTTCACCCCTCGGGTCGAGGATCGAGGAGAGGCTCGGTTTGATGATGAGTTTGTGCCGGCTCAGCAGGTGTACGATGCGATGCTCGCCGGTGAGTCGTTTATCCTGGTCGATGCGAGAGTGTCCTCGGATTATCTGATCGGTCACATCAGTGGAGCGGTGTCCGTTCCCTTTGACTCGATCGAGCTGGCGGCGCCAAGTCTGACGCGAGATCGTTGGATCATCACGTATTGTGGGTGCCCGCATGCGGTCAGTGGTCGCGCCCGTTTAGCCCTCAAAGAGGCTGGGTTTGAGCGCGTGGCGGTGCTGGATGAGGGCTACTATTTCTGGACTGACCAAGGCTGGCCCGCTTGCGGAGGCCGTGTGCGCTACTGCGAGGAGTGATCCTCAGCCTGAGCGACCGCCCACGCTAGGCTTTGATCGTTTGATCGCCCAGCGAGCGGTTCCGTCTTTTCGACCTCTTCGGTAAAGAAATAACCAACGGCTGCGCCGATCGGGATCGCTGCAGCTGAAGCGGCTGTTAGCGCCCGATCATCGTCGATGCCGACCATCGAAAGCGTTGCGACGGTCAGTCCTGCCGCGGCCCAAGCGCTTACGGTCATGATGCGACCGCGACCGACTGAGAAGCGGCGGTCATGAGCCCACCATGCGCCGCCGACCATACCCGCAATTGAGCCGAGCGTGACGAGCGCCGTAAAGCGCTTGTCATCGTTACTGTCGCCGAAGAAAGAGTTTTGAAGCAGCGCCAATTCGACGGCTCCGATGACGGCGCCCGAGTAGGCAAGCGTCGCCGCTCCAGCGTGTAGATTGAGGTGCTTTGCCAAGCGATAACCGCCTGCCGCGCCAGCAATCGCTGCGCCCGAGATGGTCAACATCGTCAAGTGGCTGGGCTCAAAGTCGTGGGCGCTAAGGTTCATCATCACGAACACAGGAAGCCAGATGGCACCGAGCGTCGCGCTGTCCATGACGCCAAGCGTTTCTGGGTTTTTTTTGAGGTAGCGACTGCTGTAATACGCGCCGCCACCGGCTGCGAGTACAGCGGCGATGATAGTGGGTTCTTCGAGGTTTTCGTCAATGACACCAAAAATGCCGAAGGCGGTGACTGCGCTAAGGCTTCCGCCCAATAAAATCCCGGTAAAGGTTCCAGAGCGTCTTGGGGTCTGGTTCGTTTTGAGCGCCACCGGCCCGGTGTGTACCGGCGCATTACGCACTGCGATGAGCTCTGCCTGAGCCATTTCAAGAAATGGGCTGCTTGGGTGCTTGCTGATCAGCGCCCTATATTTTTCAATCGCTAATCGGAAATAACCGACGTCACGAAAGGCGCGTGCCGCCATCAGCAAGGTGAGGTCTGCGCGGCTCAGACAGAGCGTTTTAACCGAACATTCGGATGGTGCTGGGGTGACCTCAGGAGCGATGGCTGCTGGCGCGCTGGCCGAGTCAGCCAAAGGCTGATTGGTCACTGGATTCGATGAAGTCGTGGCTGCGTTAGCATCCGTCGACCAGGCGATTTGTGGAACGCAGCAGAGCAACAAACAAAGGAAGAATCGGTAAGCCATGAGCACTCCGAGATCTAGATTATGCTTCAATAACCTGCGCTCTTGCGACCTCTTCCGCAATTCTCTTTGGGTTCGACGCTTGGGAATGAGGAAGCGCCACTAGTTGTCTGAGGGTTGCCGACGCTTGACCCTGGGTAAGCTATGGCCGATGCACCTTTCGTAGGAGCGATCATGCGTTTTCTTTGTCTAGCCGTCTTTGGACTGTCTTTTGGATGCACTCAAAGCGAGTCTGAGCCCTCTGAGAAAGTTGACCCGACGGATCCGTCACGAATCCTCAGGGCTGCTG